>CALDUJ010000001.1 GCA_937923735.1 uncultured Flavobacteriaceae bacterium
CGTGCAGGAGAAGCGACGGTCTTTCCTCAAGGTATAGGCATGGGTGCAACCTGGAACGCCCCATTAATACATGAAATGGGAATCGCCGTGTCTGACGAAGCTCGTGCAAAGCATCATAAATTTGCTAAAGATGGCAAAAGAGGCATTTATCAGGGACTTACGTTTTGGACTCCAAACATTAATATCTTTAGAGACCCACGCTGGGGAAGAGGTCAGGAAACTTACGGTGAGGATCCTTATTTAACGAGTAGGATAGGGGTTAATTATATCAAGGGGCTTCAAGGAGATGACCCAAAATATTTAAAAGTAGTGGCTACGGCCAAACACTTTGCAGTACATAGTGGACCAGAAAAGTCAAGACACGTAGATAATTATCAAACAACCAATCGAGACTTATATGAAACCTATCTTCCGGCGTTTGAAGCAGCCGTAAAAGAGGCTAAAGTACATTCTGTAATGTGTGCCTATAATCGCTATCGCGACGAAGCTTGCTGTGGTAGTAACTTATTACTTCAAAAAATATTAAGAGATGATTGGGGCTTCGATGGTTATGTGGTTTCAGATTGCTGGGCGATTAACGATTTCTGGAAACCCAATCTACATGGTTTAACGGACACTGCTGCAGAAGCTGGTGCTCTAGCAGTCGATAGAGGTACAGATTTAAATTGTGGAAATGTTTTTGACCCAAATTTAAAGGAAGCCGTTCTTAAACAACTTATTGATGAATCAAAGATTGACCTTGCACTCAAAAGGCTTTTTACGGCTCGTTTTAAACTAGGAATGTTTGATGCGGATGAAAATGTAAAATGGACACAAATACCATATGATGTGGTAGCAAGTGATAAGCACTATGCTTTGTCTGAAAAAGTAGCAAAGGAATCTATGGTGTTATTGAAGAATGATAACAATACGCTTCCATTGAATAACGAAGAGATTAAGTCTATTGCAGTAATTGGTCCGAATGCCAATTCAAAACAAGCTTTATTGGGGAACTATCACGGCACCCCTCATAATTTTATAACACCATTAAAAGCTATACAAGAAAAATTACCCAACGCTCAAATAAATTATGCACTTGGCAGTGATGTTGCAGAGGGTTGGCCAATTTTGAATCCAATACCGTCATCAGTACTTAAAAATGGGTCACAATCTGGATTAAAGGGATCTTATTATAAAACGATAAACTGGAAAGGAGAACCTGCATTTGTACGAAACGATTCGCTTATCAATTTTATATGGATGCCAGAAAAACCCATTGAAGGTCTAGACAAAGACGTATTTTCGGTTAAATGGACTGGAGAATTAGTACCCGATGAAGGCGGTGAATATCGTATTGGATTAAAAGCTAGCAGTGGTGCAAAAGTTTATTTTAACAACGAATTAAAATTCGACTTCAGCGATGATCACGAACCTAAAACTAGGTATTTTGATAAGAAGCTAAAAAAAGGAACGTCCTACGATATCAAAATAGAATATTACAATTATCATACAGACCCACAAGCACATTTAGTTTGGGCTAAAAGAGATCAAGATCTTTTAACACCAGCCATTAATGCAGCAAAAAATTCGGATGTTGTGCTACTATGCTTAGGCTTATCACCTACTATCGAAGGAGAAGAGATGCCTGTATTGCTTGAAGGCTTTGATAAAGGAGATCGGTCAGAAATAACACTCCCAAAAACCCAAATAGAATTGATGAAAAAAGTTCAAGCTGTTGGAAAGCCTACCATTGTGGTTTTAATGAATGGAAGTGCCTTAGCTGTTAATTGGGCTGGAGATAATATCCCCGCAATTTTAGAAGCATGGTATCCAGGAGAGTTTGGTGGTAAGGCAATTGCAGACGTTCTTTTTGGAGACTATAACCCAGGAGGGAAGCTTCCGATTACGTTTTATAAATCTGTGGATGATTTACCTGATTTTAAGTCTTACCATATGAAGAACAGGACTTACAAGTATTTTAAAGGTAAACCTTTATTTCCTTTTGGACATGGTTTAAGTTATACAACATTTACGTACGATAATCTGGTTTTAAATAATGAGGTAGAATCAAATAAAAATATTGCACTAAAGGTGGATGTTACTAATTCTGGGAGTATGGATGGTGATGAGGTTATACAGTTATATATCAGTCATGTTAATAGCACCAACGATTCTCCAATACGTTCATTAGTAGGTTTTAAACGAGTTCATTTAAAAACTGGAGAAACAAAAACAATCGATTTTTCGATAGCACCAAAACAATACGCTCAGCTAAATATAGAAGGTAGGCAAGAGTTTAATAATGGTATGTTAACGATAAGTGTTGGAGGTAAACAACTTGGTTTTAAAGGATTAGGTGATGCTAACACAACTAGGGTCTTATCTAAAACTATTGAATTAAAATAGTAGAATAGGGATTTGTTTGATTCATAGAAGTTGGTAGCTATTATTATGATTCAGCAGGTTTACTTCCATTCCGTAAAAACCACATTCCAGAAAAAGAGCTTCTTTAATTAAGGTCTTGAACATAATCCCAAAATTCACCCCTTTTTTCACTTAATCGCGATTAATTCTAATACTTCAAAAGCAAGAATATTACATTATAAATATGAGACTTTGTACTGGTATCTCTTTATAATGGGTGAGATATCTATATCAATATTGGTACAAAGATAAACTCGCAAAATATTCTCATCAAAAGACTACGGTATAAAGCTAACGCTTCCCCCACAACTTATTTATTCCGTTTCCTTTTGAGCAGAAATTATTGTCTTCCGTTTGGTTTCTGCAAAATATTGTTTAATCTAAAATTTAAGTATTATGACAACAAAAGAGAGTACTGCAAGTAAAAACGGAAAGGCATCAGTCACCGTTAAAAATGAGGTCAAGAAAAAATTGACGCAAGAAGCGATTGGTCTTCAAGTTCAAGAACTACCTATCGGAAGGATTATCCCAGACCCGATGCAACCAAGAAAATCCTTTAGCGAGGAATCTCTCAAGCAACTGTCTGAAAGCATCGAAGAACACGGTGTCCTGCAACCTATTACAGTCCGAAAATCTGGAAAGGATTACATTATCGTAATGGGAGAGCGTAGGTATCGCGCAAGCAAATTGGCGAAAAAGAAAACAATTCCGAGTATCGTTAGAGAATATGCCACTAATGATGTTCTGGAAATTCAAATTATCGAAAATTTACAAAGACAGGATGTTGAACCTACAGAAGAAGCCGAAGCGGTAGCATTTCTAAGCGAAAAATATTCGCCAACGGAGATTTCAAAACGCTTAGGAAGAACAGAAAACTTTGTAAGGCAACGCTTAAAATTAACAGGTTTAATTGAAGGCTTTAAAGTCTTTGTTCGTAATGGCGAAATGACGATTTCGTTAGGAGTAGGTGTGGCACTTTTCGAGCCAGAGGAACAGCAAATGATGCTGGAGACAATGGGCGAAGAATTTAATGCACATCAAATTAATCAGATGATTAAAAACCAAACCTACGATTTAGAGAATGCACCTTTTGATGTGGTTGATGAAAAATTGATTACTAGAGTTGGTGCGTGTACAACATGTCCATTCAACGCGGCAAATCAAGGTAATTTGTTTGGCGATGGTAAAATGGTGTGTACAAAATCAGCTTGTTATGAAACGAAGAAAAGTAAGTCATTTTTGAACTTGATTGATAAATCGAAGAAAGAGAATGTGTTGTTGATTCCTGAAATTCGCAAATACTGGGTGAATGATGAGAGTAACCAGCTCATTATATCGCAATTGGAAAAAAAGGGATTGAAAGTCTATCTTCTAGATGATGTTGAAATAATTGAAGAGCCGATTGAGCCTACAATGGAAGCAATTAAGACAGAATACAAACATTACGACTATTCTGAAGATGAGCTAAAAGCTGAACTTGAAGAAGCGGTTGATAATTATAAGGAAGAATTGGAAATACATAAGTCTGCAAAAGAAAATGGATTTGTAAATGGTGTTATGTTTCATCCAAAAACGTAT
>CALDUJ010000002.1 GCA_937923735.1 uncultured Flavobacteriaceae bacterium
CGCCAAATCAGGCACATAAACAACAGAACATAAAACTTAAAAAATGGACAAAAAAGAACCATCAAAAGCTAGCTTTTGATGGTTCTAATAATAATACTAATTTTATCTAATAATCAGTCAACCTTTTTTAGGACGACTCATAAAGTAATTAGCATTCTATTTATATTTTTCAATAAAAGCCTCTAAACGATTTCTATTAAGGTTCTTTAATTTTTTTTCCAAAATAACAGCTTCACTCCTAGTCTGCTTAGGCAATACTAAAATTAATTTCCATGGCATTCCTGAAGAAGTATATCTCTCTGATCCAGAATTATGCCTTATTAAGCGTTTTTCGATATTCTTTGTATGTCCTTTATAATATTTGTCTAAAGACTCTGAATATAAAATATAAGTGAAATACATGCTTAGAATTTAAATAAAAAAGCTCCTCAAAAATAATTGAGGAGCTCTAATAATAATTGGTGCAGACGATGCTGTCTGCACCAAGACATTGATATTATCAATCGTCTTGGGGTGGAAGATGGGGCTCGAACCCACGACTTTCGGTACCACAAACCGACGCTCTAACCAACTGAGCTACAACCACCATTTGTTAGGATTGCAAATGTAAATCTTTTAGAAATTACTACAAAGAGAATTTTCAATATTTATATAAGATCGGTAATCGAATTTACTGCTGCATAACGCTCAACAGTGAAACCTTCACCATGCTCTTTCCCTATTAGTCTTCCAAGGTCTTGAGCTCTATATTTTATACTATCAAAAAAATTCTTGCTTGTTATCGGTGTCTCTGGTTCTTTACTATTAGCATCGTAAAATTGAGATTCGAAAGCTTTGATAGCTTCCATTTTTTTACAAATAAATCCTGTAACATCAACAACAAAGTCTGGGGTTAAATTTTTCCATTGAATATAATGGTAGACGTGCTTCGGTCTCCATGGATCTTGGTTAATACCATCATAAATCGTTTCAATCTTTTTTAGACCACTTAAAAAACAAGCATCGCTTACTACTTTACTTCCTTTACCGTGGTCTATATGTCTATCATCAACAGCGTTACAAAGTACTATCCCAGGCCGATATTTTCTTAGGACTTTAATAATCGCTAATTGCGACTCCTTATCATTTATAAAAAACCCATCAGATAAGCCTAAGTTCTCTCTAAAAGTAGCGCCAAGTATCTTTGCAGCAGCAGCAGCTTCTTGACCTCTGATGTCTGCTGTTCCGCGTGTGCCCAACTCTCCCCGAGTAAGATCGAGTATTCCAATACTTTTACCATTTGCTATCTCCTTCGCAATAGTCGCACCGCAACCAAGTTCTACATCATCAGGATGCGCGCCTATAGCTAGTATATCTATTTTCATATAAACTTCTTAGTTAGTGAATAGCAAGTTCCTTTTTAGATATTTTTGCTATTGCTTGCTCTATGTCCTTAATGATATCCTTCTTATTTTCTATTCCTACTGAAAATCTAATCAAATTATCACTTATACCTTGAGCAACTCTGTCTTCAGGAGACAAAAGCGCGTGTGATGTTTCAGAAGGCTGTAGCATCGTACTCTCAACACCCGCCAAACTCATAGATGGTTTGATAAGCTGAGTAGCGTTAAGAAACTCTTGGGTATTAATTTCTTCAATAAATTCAAAAGACATCATTGCGCCATACCCTTTCATTTGTTTTTTAGCTATATCATGACTCGGGTGTGTTTTGAGACCTGGATAGTGCACAGCTTTAACATATTGATGCTTACTTAGATATTTAGCTAACTTCTTCGCATTTCTTTGCTGCGCTTTAACGCGTAACCCTAAAGTTTTTAAGCTTCGTTCTAACATCCATACTGAAAAATCACTCAGACTGCCGCCAAGGTTCTTTGCTATATTCCATATCGTATCTATGTTCTGCTGAGTGGAAGCCACAGCTCCTGCACAAATATCACTATGTCCTCCAAAATACTTTGTAGCACTATGTATTACTATATCGATTCCAAAGTCTATCGGGTTTTGCACTACCGGAGAGGCAAACGTATTGTCTATTGCAGAAACTATATTTTTAGATTTAGCCAAATCGGCAACAGCCTGAATATCAACTAATTTTAACAAAGGATTAGATGGTGTTTCAATATAAATCATTTTTGTATTTGGCTGAATCATCTTTTCAAAATCAGAAACATGTAATCCTTCTGTAAAAGAGTATTCGATACTATAGTTTTCAAAATGCTCTTCTAGCAAATTCCTTGTCCCTCCATAAATATCGTTCTGGACGACAATATGATCACCTGCTTTCAGAAAGGCCAATAGTGTAGTACTAATGGCAGCCATCCCTGAACCAAAAATCATAGCAGCCTCAGCATGTTCCAGAGCTGCTATTTTCTTAGACAAATATTCCTGATTTGGTGTATTAAAATAACGCGGATAACGTTTTACATCCACGTCCATATATTCATAGGACGAAGACATATATAAGGGCGACACTGCTCCCCTAAACTGATTATCAGGAGTCTCACCTACATGTGTACAAATTGTATTTAACCCAAGGTTTTTATTTTCCATAATAGGTATGTTTAATTGCGAACTAAAATTACGAAAACTCTTTTACACTTTGGTTGCTTTCCAATGACCTTTTCTAAACCAAATAATCCCTATCACAGCAATTAGCACTTCAGCCAAAGTAATTGCCCAAAACACCCCTTTTGGACCAAAACCAAACGTTTTTGCTCCTAAATAAGCAAATGGTAATTGAAACAGCCAAAAGCATACAAAATTTATATATGTCGGTGTTTTAGTATCACCAGACCCATTAAAGGATTGAATAATTACCATACCATATGCATAGAAAATGTAGCCTGCCGCTATAACCTGAAGACATAGCGCGCCATTATTAACAACTTCAATTTCATCCGAAAACCAACCCACTATATTTCTAGCAAATAAAAGATAAATTACAGATACAACCCCCATAAAAATAGCCGTGTACTTTCCAGTCTTCCAGACAGAATCTTCTGCTCTCTGAGGTTCTCCAGCTCCTAGATTTTGTCCCACCAATGTTGCTGCAGCATTACTCATACCCCAAGCGGGCATCAATGTAAACATCATCACGCGAATTGCAATTGTATAACCTGCCAAAACTTCACTTCCAAAATCAGCCATAATTCTCATTAAAAACACCCAACTGGAAGTTCCAATTAAAAACTGACCAATACCACCCAGAGATATTTTCACAAGATTCAGCATCACTTTAGCTCTAAAGACTAGGTCTTTAAATGTAATCTTAATGCGACTCCAGCCATAAAACAGTATCAACAATTGAAACACTACAGCCGTACCTCTTCCTATGGTGGTCGCAATAGCCGCTCCTTCAACACCATAAGCTGGTATAGGACCAAAGCCAAAAATAAACATTGGGTCTAATATGATATTCAACCCGTTGGACAATATAAGTGTCCACATAGCCACAGAAGCATCTCCTGCTCCTCTGAAAATAGCATTAATAAGAAACAAGAGCATGATGGTAACATTACCTCCTAAAAGCATTTGCGTATAACCATAGCCTTCAGCAATAAGATCTGGTTCAGCCCCCATCAATCCTAGAATTTCTTTCGGATAGATAATGCCAATAACACTTACAATAGCGGCCACAGCAATTCCTAAAAAAATAGCTTGTACTGCGGCTTGAGAAGCTCCAGGCAAATCTTTTTCGCCAACTCGTCTTGCTACTACTGCAGTGGCTGCCATACTTAGCCCTATGGCTACTGCATATACTAGGGTTATTACAGATTCAGTAAGACCAATTGTTGCAACGGCGTTGACACTCACTTGTGACACATAAAAAATATCGACAATAGCAAAAATAGACTCCATCATCATTTCCAAAATCATGGGAATGGATAGCATAAAAACTGCACGACGAATACTTATAGATGTAAACTCCTCCTGTTTACCAGTTACAGCAATTTTGAGGTATTTAAAAAATTGAGAGATTGATATTTTTTGGTTGTTATTAGATTGCATAGTAAAAAGATAAATATAAAACATCACCAAACACTAAATGCATTTGGCACTTAAGGGTTGACAAGAAAGTCAACAGAACGTAAGTCATTTATACAATCATAAGACTACAAAGATGTATAATTATTTTAAATAAGTCATTTCGTACAATAAAAAGAATGCTAAATTGCTAATTATATGACTGCTCATCACCACTTTATTCTACACAAGCCACATGGTTATTTAAGTCAGTTAGTAAATAATCAAAACCGAAGAAAGAATAAAAAACTCTTGGGTGAGCTATACGATTTCCCAAACGGAACAATGGCTATCGGCAGGCTTGATGAAACTTCTGAAGGTTTGCTCTTGTTGACAACTAATGGAAAGGTAAGTGAACACATAAGAAGTAAAAAAGTAGAAAAAGAATACTATGCGCAAGTAGATGGTCTCATTACCGATAAAGCCATCGTTCAATTACAAAAAGGCGTAGAAATTGGTTTTGAAGGCAAAAAATACATGACTAAACCTTGCAAGGCCTATCTGCTAGAGTCTGTTTCCGAAATTCCAATGGCAAATCGACATGTTAGAGACGAGCGCCATGGTCCAACGTCTTGGGTGTCTATTACACTAACCGAAGGCAAGTTCAGACAAGTACGAAAAATGACAGCAGCAGTTGGGTTTCCAACGTTAAGATTGGTTCGTGTTCGGATAGGTGATATTCAATTAAACATAGAGTCTGGAAAAGTAGAAGAAGTGGTATCTTTCGCTTCGATGCTCTAGTAATGAAATAAATTATTGAATAAAAAACTTACTCGCTTAAGAGTTCCTTCCCTCAGATGAGGGAAGGTGGATTTAATTCAATATGAATTAAAGACGGAAGGGTTGAAAATCGCTTACTAGCTTCGAATAATATAATTGAAAAAAAGCCAAAAAATGACTCAAAACAACCTCATTTTAACCAGAAATAACAAAAAATCAATCGTTTTTGACGTTTTTTATCAAAAAACAGAAAATCCAAAACCATTAGTGATTTTCTGCCACGGTTATAAAGGCTTTAAAGATTGGGGTGCTTGGAATTTGACGGCTGAAGCATTTAAAAAGGCTGGTGTATTTTTCGTAAAATTTAATTTCTCGCATAATGGAGGGACTATTAAGCAACCCATAGATTTTCCGGATTTAAATGCTTTTGGAGAAAATAATTACACCAAAGAACTAGAAGATTTGGATGATCTAATAGATCATCTACTTTCTGACAACAACTATAAACAATATATTGACGTATCCGATATAATACTTATTGGTCACTCTCGTGGTGGAGGTATTGTCACTATTAAAGCTTCCGAAGATAATCGAATTAATAAGGTAATTACATGGGCAGGCGTTTGTGATTTTGCAAATAGAACCGCAACAATTGGAGATTTAGAGGAATGGAAACGTGATGGTGTTAAATACGTCATAAATGGACGTACTAAACAGAAAATGCCACATTACTATCAATTTTATGAAGATTTTAAAGCCAATGAAAAACGTCTAGATGTTGAAGCTGCTACAAAACGAATTAACATCCCCCATCTCATCATTCATGCAAAAGATGATCCTGCTGTAAAATACCATGAAGCTGAATCTCTTCATTCGTGGAATCCTAAGAGTCAACTTTTCCCTATTGAACATAGTAATCATGTATTTGGAGCGAGTCATCCTTGGAAAGAAAAATCACTTCCAGAGGCACTTCAAAAAGTTGTTGATGAAAGTATACGGTTTATTAAGAGAAGATAAGGACGCCTATTCTTGTTCTTTCGCTCTCGCGATAATAGCTTTCAGACGCGCTTTGCGAGTTTTTTTTTCAGCTTTTAGCTTGTTCTTTTTACGCGCCATTAATTTGCTGTGCTTCGCTTTATTCTTGGTATTCTTTGCCTGTCCTTTCTTAGCCATAATTAACTATTAGCCCTCAAAACTAATAATATTACTTGAAATCATATTTCATATGTATATTCGCGGCTTAAAGAACTAATATGTTTAAAGCTGTTTTATTTGATATGGATGGGGTTATTATAGACTCCGAACCTTTACACCATAAGGCTTATCATGGTATGTTTGAACGTGTAGGGATTGATGTATCCACTACCCTATATGAATCCTTTACTGG
>CALDUJ010000003.1 GCA_937923735.1 uncultured Flavobacteriaceae bacterium
CAATCGAAATTTATGAAGATCAGAAAAGGGCATTTTATGATGTAATTGAAACATCAAAAGTTAATCCAAAAGATATAGCTGCGATTGGTATTACGAACCAACGTGAAACAACAGTCGTATGGGATAAAGAAACTGGAAAACCTATTTATAATGCCATCGTTTGGTTGGACAAACGTACAACAGATATTTGTGAACAGCTCAAAGATCAAGATCATACTGATTACATTAATAAAACAACTGGTCTAGTTATAGACTCCTATTTTTCGGGTACAAAGCTTAAGTGGATTCTTGACAATGTAGAAGGAGCCAAAGAAAAGGCTGATGCTGGAAAATTGCTATTTGGAACCATTGATAGTTGGTTGATTTATAAGTTCTCTAAAGAACAAAATCATGTTACCGACCATACAAATGCATCAAGAACGATGCTTTATAATATTGTAGACTTAAAATGGGATAATACCATCTTAAATATACTGGATATTCCCAAAGTTATGATGCCTAATGTCCAGGCATCATCATCCCATTTTGGTACTGTAGATTACAATGGTCAAGATATTCCTATTTATGGAGTGGCTGGTGATCAACAAGCATCATTATTTGGACAAGGAGGGTATGAATCTGGTGTGGCAAAGAATACGTACGGCACAGGATGTTTTATGTTATTAAATACAGGAAAGAATTGTTATCAATCCAAAAACGGATTATTAACAACGTTGACAGCAAGTCTTGATGGAGAATCTGTAAAGTATGCCCTAGAAGGCAGCATTTTTGTTGGAGGCGCATCCATACAGTGGCTACGTGATAGTATGAAATTAATTAATTCTGCTGCCGAAACAGAAGCTATTTGTAATAAAATTCCACCTTTAGAAGGTTTATATGTTGTACCTGCATTTGCAGGATTAGGAGCTCCTTATTGGGATGGTAACGCTAAAGGTGCTATCCATGGTTTAACTCTGGATATTGGTAAAAATGAGATTATAAAAGCAACGGTTGAAGCTTTAGCGTTTCAAACAAAAGATGTTTTAAATGCTATGGTTGAAGATAGTGGTAAGCAAATGAAAACCTTAAAGGTTGATGGAGGCGCTTGTGCTAATAATTACTTGATGCAATTTCAATCCGATATATTGGATGTGCCTGTTGATAGACCAAGAATGCTTGAAGTCACCGCGCTTGGTGCTGCGTTTTTAGCAGGTATAAAAGCTGGTGTATGGAAATTAGAAGATATTTCTAAAATACGTGATGTCGATACTGTTTTCAAATCGAAAATGAAACCTTTTGAGCGTAGTAAGAAATATAGTGGCTGGTTAGATGCTGTTGAGCGAACTAAATCAGATTTAACAAGCCCTAAAGTTGAAAAACCAATCAGATTTTCTATCCTAGATAGAAAGCGCCAGTTAAAGCGCATCAAAAAAGAAAAATTTGACTTGTTAGTTATTGGAGGTGGTGTAACAGGTTCTGGAATTGCGCTAGACGCTGCTTCACGGGGATTGAGTGTTTGTATTATTGAGAAGAATGACTGGGCGTCTGGGACAAGCAATAAGTCAACAAAACTTATTCATGGAGGCCTACGCTATTTAAAACAAATGGAAATCGGATTGGTAAAAGAGTCAGGGTCCGAACGCGCTATCGTACACAAACTAGCGCCGCATTTGGTAGTGCCAGAAAAGATGTTATTGCCTTTGGTTGAAGGCGGTACATATGGCAAAATTATGACTTCTATTGGGTTGAAAATTTATGATTTCTTGGCAGATGTAGAAGGAGAAGATAAACGTAAAATGCTCTCTAAAAAAGAAACATTGCAACGAGAACCTCTGTTGGATGACAAAGTGGTTCTTGGAGGAGGTTATTATGCCGAATACCGTACAGATGATGCAAGATTGACTGTAGAAGTGTTGAAGAATGCTTCTAAATTTGGAGCAGTTTGTATCAATTATTGCGAAATGAAAGATTTGGTATATGATGCTAACGGCAAAATAAAGGCAGTTAAATGTTTAGATTATAACACTGGAAAAGCCTTAAAGATATCTGCGCGTTCTTACGTGTCTGCGACAGGGCCTTGGGTAGATAATATACGAAAGAAAGATAAATCCCTCAATAAAAAGCGTTTGCATCTTACTAAAGGCGTACATCTTGTATTTCCAAAGGACAGATTACCCTTAAGGCAATCTATATATTTTGACGTACCCGATGGACGTATGATATTTGCAATTCCGAGAGGACGTGTTACCTATGTTGGTACTACAGATACAAATTATACTGGTAGTTTAGATAGGGTAGTGGCTACCAAGGCAGATGCTCATTATTTGCTAGAAGCAGTTAATAACACTTTTCCAAATATAAACTTAACAATTGATGATATAGAGTCTAATTGGGCTGGACTACGACCTTTAATTCATGAAGATGGCAAGGACCCATCCGAATTATCTAGAAAAGATGAAACCTTTGTCTCTGATAGTGGATTGATATCCATTGCAGGAGGAAAACTCACTGGCTACAGAAAAATGGCACATCGTGTTATGGAACGTGTGTTTGATCAATTGCCTGAAAAAAGGAAAAAGACTTTTAAGAAATCGCAAACAGATCATTTACATTTAGTAGAGCCGGCATTACATAACTCTGAAGAAGTTGTTGCCTACCAAAAAGAGGTGGCTGAAAAACTAAAACAACTTGGAGTAAAAGAGGAATTTTACTCATGGTATCTGGTATCTCACTATGGGAAGCAAACAGATATGATTCTTAATAAAATCAATTATTTTAATGATGATGATGTTTTAAAGCGTATGATAAGAGCCGAACTTTGGTTTAGTATACATCATGAAATGACCAACAGCCTTGCTGATTTTTTTGTGCGTAGAACTAGTAGATTATATTTTAACATAAATAGCATTATGCAATACAGTAAAACAGTAATAGAAGATTTTACTAACTACTTAAATTGGGATGATGCTAGAGTTAAAAGAGAGCGAGAAACATTAGACGTTTTGGTAAAAGATGCGACGACTTATTATGATGAAGAGATATCCTAAAAAATTATATCTGGATCAATCAAGTCATCTAACTTTTTTCTTAAACCTGAATCCAGTAAGCTCAAACCATATTGGTAAGAAGCATTCATCCAACCAAAACCTGATGTGGTAATATAATCGAATTCTGTACCAACATTACCATATTCTGCATAGACTTTATGCGTAGCTGCTACGACATCATATTTTTCTGGAATAGTGCCGTTGTAGTTAACAGCATTAATGGTAATCATCCATAGCCAGCGATATATTAGTTCCTGCATTTCTTTCTCGTAACCTTGAATTTTTAACCCTTTCCAAATCATCATTTGGTGCGGTGCCCAACCATTAGGATAATCCCACTGTCGTTGTGATAGGTGAGAAGGCACTTTATCTGCCATAGCTTTTGAAGTTCCGGCAATGCCTCCTTTTTCTTTTAGTTCCAACATAAGAGATTCAACTATTCTCGCTGTATCATTTTGATCTACTAATCCAGCCCAAAGTGGAAAATAATTGGAAGCGCTTTCAAAATTTGTTTGCTCTTTTTTCTTAAAGTCATAATCAAAATACTGACCGCGTTCTTCATTCCACATGAAAGTATTCATTCTATCAATTCTTTCAAGAGCAATAGTATGCCAGTAAGTGCCATGATAACCTTCAAATTCACCGTTGAAATAGGTGTCAGTTAAGTAAGCAAAATCAGATTCGTATTTATATAATAAGCTGTTTAGGTCGACTGTATTTAGATCTGCACATACATCATCTAAACGCCAAGAAGTATCATGACCACTTTCTCTAAGGCTTCTATCATGTAAAAAATAAGTGTCTAATTCGTCATCTTTTATCTTTCCAGACTGATATCCTTCAACTAAGCTGTCTACTGTTATCTTATGTTTGGTGGCAAACTCCTCTAAAACATCCTTAAAATGACCATCTTCGGTTTCCGGAGGTATGCCTATGCCTTCAGCATGATAACGATTCAATCCGTTTTCGGTTAACCGTTTGCCTTTTACCATCCAGACGGTTTCATACTCTTTAATGGCCGTTTTTAAAACACTTGCAAGCCAATCCTTTCCAACTGAAGGGTCTGCTTCATAAACTTCGCATATAAAAGACGATAGAAACGGTGGTTGTGTACGTGTGAGGTAGTAACTTCTATTTGCATTAAGTATTTTTCCATAATGCTCTATCTGGTAACAGAAATTATCTACCATGGCCTTTGCTAAATCCAAACGATTATCTAACAATAAGCCCACACCTTCAAAATAGCTGTCCCAACCATACATTTCGTTAAAGCGTCCGCCAGGCACTACAAAAGGGACACCTTTTCCGTTCTCTAGTTTCAAGCTTAAAATACCGGATTGGTTGTTAATAGATTTTACATACTCAGGTGAGATGTTTTTAGGAAGCGTAATGACTTCCAAATTGTAGTTATCTTGTAAGCCTTTATAGTAAGTCTGGGCTTCAGTATCTGAATATGGGACGTAAACTCGATTTACACTACTTTCCGCTTTATCATCACCAACAATCTTTGCGATGCCTTCTTTATCAATAGTTCTTGTGAGGTCATCCCAAAATACCTCTCTAATCATTCTTGATATGCGATATGACGGTGCTTCTTCAATTTTTGATAAAGGAATTTCAACTTCAGTAAGTCCTTTGCTTTTAGCTAAAGCCAGCTCTTGCAGTAAATTGGATAAGTAGTATGTTCCTTTAATCGCATAAGAGCTACCATCAGTATCTATTAAAGAAAATGACTTTGGACCATTGTCTTCTTTAGTTATTTTTTTATCGCCATCAGTGTCTTCTTGCTTTAGGAGTGCTTCTAGCGTTTCGTTTATTTTAACACGGAAGGTCATTTTTAAGTAGTAGTTTCTTTAGTAAACTTATTGATTACAAAAAATAACAGGAACATAATTCCGAATGGAACGAGAGACAGGTAAAAGACTTTTTCTCCTCCTAGTGAGTCGAATAAATTTCCTATGAGTAAGGAACCTAATGTTCCTCCAACGGCTGAGAAAAACGTTAGTATTCCCGCAAGTGGACTATGCAATGACTTATCTACACTGCTAAGAACCGTTGAATTGATCAAGGGATATAAAGGCGCTAAAAACAAGCCAATTAATGGGAATAAATACGATACTACTGGTAAATCTGCTAAGGAATTTATCTCTTTTGATTGAACATTAGCTGCCATAGGAAGTACCATTAAAACCAGGATAACGGCAAGAATAACACTACCTACAGAAATATATATCCATTTAATTCGTTTCGCCAAAATGCCCGTTATAAACCTACCTAATGCTATTGAGACCATAAGTAGTACAGCCATTTGAGCTCCGAGTTTTGCATCTAATTTCAAGGTGTCCTTATTGAATGTGGGTAGCCAAGTCATGATACCTTGTTCAGTCATAACATATAGGAATGCAAACGCCGCAAAAATCCAAATAAGGGGCTTTTTGAAAAGACTAAACATTTCTCTAAAATCATGAGTAATGCCTTTTGATGGTTCTGTCTTAATATCGAATTTTGAGAATAATATGATAATAAAAGCAATTGCAATCAAAGCAGCCATTAGCAGATAACCTCTTAACCAAGCATTTTGATTGTTCTCATCAAAGAATAATGGAAAAACGACATACATGAAAATAATGCCCAACATGAATACAGTCTCAATGAGATTCATCAAAGAGCTATGTTCTTTCTTCGAATCTGTTATGTAGCCTATTAAAGCAAACACAGCTACCTTCACAACCGCAAATGATAGACCTGTTGCTAAAAACAATAATTTAACACTCCAAAATGAATTGCCAAAATACATTCCAATACAGGCAAGAAATACAATAGCTAGACTAATCAACATGGCTTTCTTGAATCCTAATCTTGGTAGGAATGAACCAACCAAAAAGGCCATAATCGCTATCGACAAGTCTTTAAAAGGTTCTAGAATAGATGCGTCTGGTTTTGAAACACCGTAAACTTCAATAGATCTTTCTATAAGTATTCCAACACTATTCAAAAGAGCAGCGAACACAAAATAGATTAGAAAGAGCGAAATCTTTATACCAGCATTTTTCATGTTTATTGCTTTTGATTAATGACCACCTCCGATTAACGATATAGAATCTTCATTGGCTCCCTTAGGCTCTTTTAAACGCATTGCCAATATGCCGGCAATTATGAAGAATACACCTCCAAATATGATTGCATAAATAGCATTGTTGTCCAATACATGCTCAATAATAGGTCCAAATGATACTGTTTGTATTAACATAGGAATAACAATCATCATATTAACAATTCCCATATACACACCTCTTCTGTCTTCGGGTATGACTTTAGAAACCATGGCATAAGGTATGCCCATCATTGCTGCCCAACCTATACCAAACAGAACCATAGGTAGTAAAAGTAAATACTGGTTTTCAATATATGGCATAGATAACATAGCAATTCCTGTTAAAAATAAGCTTACTACATATACCCATTTCGAACTATATTTTGCTGCAAGTGGCACTAGTGCTAGGGCGACTATCATGGTTACAAAATTATAGGTACCATTCATTAAGCCTACTTGAGCTAGAGCTTCGTCAGCAGTAATACCCGGAATAGATGCTTTTAACATTGGGGAAATAAATTGCCAATAAATAAATAGAGCATACCATTGGAAAAAATAAACTGCAGATAACTTCCACATGAACTTAGGCATATCTTTAATTGCTTCTGCAGCTTCCATTAAAGGCATTAATAACCCTCCAAATAATTGTATGTTTTTGTTATCTGGATTATTTTTTATGGTTTTATAAAGGAAGAAAAGCCATACAAATGCTATAATTAGCATGATAACCACTAATAGATTATAGTTTTCAAATAAGTAAGGAAATATTTTTCCTAATCCTAACCCAACCAATAAAGGGATAGATAATACCGCAATCAGGGCACCTAATACTTGGATAATTGGATTCGGTTTCCCATCGTTAAATTTCTTTATCTCTTGTAACTCTTCGTCCGAAGGTGGTATTTCTGGAGTTTTCCAAATTGACCATAAAACTGTAGCTATTGAGGCAAAAGCACCCAAGAAAAAAGAATAATACACCCATGTAGGTATTGTATTGGCCACTTCCGTAACACCTTCTGGAGCGCTAAACCAATCTTGGAAAAGAAATAATGAAAAGTTGGCAATTGTGATTCCAGCTCCAACGAATAAAGCTTGCATTTGATATCCAAATGTTAGTTGAGGGTCTGGTAATTTATCCCCTACAAAAGCTCTATATGGCTCCATAGCAGTATTATTACCAGCATCTAAAATCCATAGTAAGCCAACAGCGAACCATAATTCTGAACTATAAGGAAATGCAAACAAACATAAACTTGCTATGATAGCACCGATTAAAAAGAATGGCTTTCGTCTCCCTCCCCATTTTGGCGACCAGGTTTTATCAGAAATAGCACCAATTATTGGCTGAATCAGTAATCCAGTCACAGGACCAGCTAGGTTTAGTAGAGGTAAATCATGATGGTTGGCACCTAGATATTCAAAAATAGGATTAACGGCACTTTGCTGTAACCCAAAACTAAATTGAATTCCGAAGAATCCAACATTCATATTAAAGATTTGCCAGAATGATAAGCGTGGTTTTGTGATTTGCATAATTAGTTAGTTATAATGAACTAAATATAATGAAAAATGAGGTCTATTACTGAGAAAAATGTAATGACTTAACGAAAACGATTGCGGTAAAATTTGCTATTCTATTGGCAAGAAAACTTCAGCGACCCACTCTAACGGATTTGTAGCACTATGCGGGTCATTTTGAAAAATTTCAACAGGTAGATTAGTAGTCTTAATGCCATTATACCTTGCATAATCCGCTAATTGATACCATGCTCTATCGGATAATTCGTAATTACCATTAAAATTGGTCATTAAAGCTTTACGTTCTTCGGTTTGCTTAATCTTAACCTTGGATGGTAGTTCTGGGTATCTGTCCATTTTGTTAATAGGAAAACAAAAATCGAATTCGAGACTATCCTTTTCGATATCCCATTTAGTCACTTCAAGAAATGGATGTGAAGTAAGTTGAATAGAATCGTTACCCTTTATGTAATTCATAGCATAAAAAATATTGTTCAGCATGGCAGGTGCTTTTTCAGACGCTTTACTCTTTACGTGTATATATAAGCAATGCTGTGCTGGAACCGAACCATTTTTAATATCATTGAGTTTATAACGCTTAGCTACTTTTTTAGAACTTTCTGCAAATTTCTTAACTGTTGAAATACTTTTAGCCTTAAAATGATTATCAGGCAAAAGAATCAGTAAATTCTGGATAATACTATTCTGCTCATTTTTTATTTTGGCTGTTACTTTTGTTGTATTGGGGTCAATCATTTTTAGGTTCCATTTAATCTTGAAAGTGGAATCGCCAAATTTGTAGTGTTGCACTACTTTGGAGAAAGGCTCCCTTTCTAGGGTAGTAACAATGGTGTCTTCATAGTCAATGCCGTCATTCCATTGATTTAAATTATCATAGATAATTCCTTGGGGTTGGCTAATTACAAACGAAACTTGGTAATTGTAGCCTTTAATGAAAAAATACCAAACCCCTAAGGCAATTAGTATAACCCCTACGAAACGTAAAACTGATTTAATCTTCATTATAGTTGAGCATATTTAATCGTTCACTGACTAAGTTACCTACCTTAAAGCCTTGTGTTATGCCAACTTCTACAGCTGCCCTGTAGTGTATACCACCATACATTCTACTAATTGCAGCTTCCTGTGCGGCAGCTTTAAAAGAAGAAAATGGACGTATAGGCAGACCATAACGTGTTTCGGTATCATCTAAGAAATCAAAATTGTCACCGAATATACTTGTTAAAACTGTTGAAGCAGAACCAGACACAACAGAATGTCCACTAGTATATTCTGGGAATGGAGGTGTCTGTAGTATAGGTTTCCATTCATCATCAAAATGCGTATTGATAAGCGTTTCAGGTCGCACTAAGTTGCTTCTGTATTTCTCATCCCAACAACTAATAAAGGCGTCGGCAATACCAATAGACGTTTTTGTATAGGCGTATACTGATTTTGCAAAATCTGCATTATCTTTTCTACAGGCTATTTTGGTGATGCCAATCCAATGAGCTCCTGGAGTTATTTTTTTTGTAGCAAACATCAAATGTCCTCGTGTTACCGATACATATGGGTTACAGTCCCAAAATTGAGCAATTAAAACTTCTTCTGAATCATCTCCTTCTTCTGTAATTTTATTGCTAATGTCGTAAACCTCTTTTAGCTCTTTGTAGAAATCTGAGTTTTTATCCATTGAGAATTTTGGCGGAGGCACAGGCTTAAATTGAGCAGATGAATCGATTACAAATGGACGAATCTTACTCCAATGAGGCTCAATACCTCCCATGTATGCAGGTGGTGTTGGCTGCCAACGCTCTTCATTATCATATTCAACAGAAAACTGTGGCATGGTGCGCGTTTGCGCATAATTATCTTTATTCATCCAACCTGTGACGAATTCTGTTACTTCCAGCGCGTAATCTTTAGAGTCTTTGAATTCTTGATTGTTTTTTTCGCTCCAAATAGCATACAAACTATCGCGATATACTTCTATTTTATCTTCTGAAAAGATGAGACGCCTGCTCATATCCATGTGGGCAATGAGTGCCGCTAAGTTGAAATTCACTTTTTTAGAAACATCTGCTTTGGGGATGTCTCCTAGGTCTGTTACTTGTCCTTTAAGCGATTTGTATGTGTCGTTGTCCTGAGCGATTATCTCGTAGGCAGCTATATTAGGATATGCAAAGATACGACTCGCTACTGGAGGCGAGAAGATATCGTGCACCATAACATCTCCTAGGTGGTCAACTGAGTGATGATAATCTTCAGCTGTTATTACGATAGGTCCTGACGGTGTATTACAAGAGAATGTTAGAATACACAGACTACATACTAAAAGGGATTTAATGTATTGCATGCTTCAAAATTAATTTTTTATTTCGTAAACCTCTGCCTTATCGTTGTTAATAGTTGTTAAGAGATATTTTTTACGATTCAAGTTTAAAATATTTAAGTGTCTTATTGATTTATTACTAAAATCTAAACCGATTCTATTGCCTAAAATAGTCGTGTTTTCATCTTTTATTAATGCCCCAGGGAAAGAATCGAATCTGCCATGAAAAGGTGTAACACCAAAATAGTTTCCTGCTGCTAGGACTTCTGATTTATCATCAGAATCAAAATTGGCAGTCAAGAAAGAAGTTATAGGAGATATTTGCAATTCGCTTTTAAAAGGAACGAAGCTTAATATTCCGTTTTCATTTTTTAGATAACCAGAGCGCAGTTCTTCAACCTCCATAATTTTAGCATTTTCAATTGTTTTCTTATCAAAAATACCGTCGATAGGTGTTCCTGCAAATTCTTTATATGTTCTAAATTTTTTCTTGATACTTACTATTTGGCTTGCTAATTCATTAAAACTGAGTAGAGGATAATAGGTCCCATTTTTATGGGTACATACAATAGTTTCTGTGGCACCATTCTTATCGAAATCAGAATAGTACAAGCGCATTGGATGTTCTTTCGTAGCGTTGAATTTTGTATTAGTGCCCCAATTACCCAATAGGTAGTCCATATCACCATCGTGGTCAATATCAAAAGGTTCTATTTCTTGCCATAGACCATTTAGATTTTTGACTTTAGATACGTCTTCTGTAATCTTCCCGTTTTCATTCTTGAAAAATTTTGGAGACATCCATTCCCCCACGACAATTAGATCTTTCGTACCGTCTTCATTGTAATCAGTCCAAATCGCATCTGTAATCATTCCAGCATTGGTAAGTCCTTCAACCTCTTCTAAACTAAAATTGCCATTGTCATTTTTGAGGATGTACGAGTTAGGAATCTTACCAAAATCGTTTGTAACAATGCTACTTCCGACAAATAAATCCATGTCACCATCATTATCATAATCATTTCGAGCAATGACAGAAGCATTTTCTTGAAATTCGGGTAATTGATGTTCTAAAAACCCAGTATCGCTTTGCCTGAAGTAAGTATCTGCTAATCGCTTAGATAGGCTTGAAAAATCTGCACCACCTGTTCCGATAAATAAATCATTTTTACCGTCTTTATCAAAATCTGTTATAATTGCAGCAACATCTTCTTTTATCGAGTCGTTCTTAAACTCTGCAATAGGATAGTGTACATAACCAGAATCTTTCTGAATGTAAACACGAGACGGAATGCGTTTAGAACCGCCAAAGAAAATATCTTCTTTTCCATCTGCATTTAAATCTCCTAGTGCAGTCGCAGGACCCCTGTCTGATATTTGATATGGGATGAGTTTCTGTCTGTTGAAATCTATATATCCATCTTCTTTATGGTCGAAATCAATTCCTAAATTGTTTTCAACTTTAGCGAATAGTTGCTTGCTCTTTTTTCGTAGTGAACTATAATCAAACGGTATTGTTTTTTCAGGGCTAATTTCGATAGTCTGATTTGTAGAAATAGTTTTTAAAACCTGATATGTTTTATCTGGCCAAATGATTTTTAGTGAATCTATAGTTTCAGTTTTTCCAAACCCAAAATGCAGTATAGGTTCTGAGGATGCTTGAAAACCTCTCACATTATAGAGTTCTTTGTATTGAAGCTTACCATTGGAATAGGCAAATGCTTTAGCTCCAATCCCCATTGCATTGGGTTTCTTATAATTGAATTTAACTTTTAGGTAATTAGATGTCTTGTTGGTTTGATTGATGTAAAGTGCTGCTTCTGCATTAATGTTATTGACTATTAAATCTAAATCGCCATCATTATCAAAGTCTCCAACAGCTGTTGCGCCAGAAATAAGGGTGTCATTCTTTATCCATTTTTTGGATTTGTCTTCAAATTTAAGATTGTCTTTACCTTGAAAGATATAATTATGAACCTTCCCGGATGGCATTAAATCCAATGCCTTTTGGTCCACCAATTTAGTATTGTCAATTTTTTTCTGAATTTGCTCACTAGAAACAAAATTCAGATAATCAGAATCGTTCGGACGTTTTGGAATGCCATTAGAAATAAAAAGGTCCTGCTTACCATCTTGGTCATAATCCCCAAATAAGGCGCTCCAACTCCAATCGGTAGCAGCAACACCGCTAAGAAGTGCTGTTTCTAAATACTCGGAGTCTGGTTGGTTAACATACAACATGTTTCTGGTGAACTGATAATGATAGCCATAGTTTTCAATTCGCATTTTTTGAATCTGTACATTATCGTCTCCTTCAGATGATTTCAGGACTTTTTCATCTTCCGGTAACATATCCAAAGATATGAGGTCTGGCCAACCATCATTATTAATGTCTGCAACGTCATTACCCATAGAGAATCGAGAAGTGTGCCCGAAAAAATCTCTTAATCTTTCTGTAAACGTGCCATCACCATTGTTGATGTAGTAGTAATCATCTTCATGAAAATCGTTACCCACGTAAATATCTGGATGCCCATCTTGGTTAAAATCTGCTATAGCGATTCCTAAACCGTAGCCATTAACACCGCCAAAAATTCCAGCTTCTTCGCTTACATCTGTAAAACTACCAGTATCATTACGAAGTAATTTATCTCCTGTTTGATAGCTTCTTTTGTTCCGTAATTCTGCTTTTCCAAAGGATTCTTGTGTATGTACAGCATGATTCAGAAGATAGATATCCAAATCACCATCATTGTCATAATCTAAAAACGCTGCAGAAGAGCTAAAAGAATCGAAATCTAGTTTGTATTGCGCTGCACTTTCCGTATAAGTTGGAATTCCTGAGCTTGCCGAAGGACCATTATTTATATACAATTCGTTGTGACCATTAAAACCATTGATACCAACAACGGCGCATACATAAATATCGAGTAACCCATCACCATTAACATCACCCATAATAGCGCCAGTATTCCATGAGCTGTTGCCGGCTATATTAGCTTTTTCGGTAATATCCTCAAATTTGAGATTCCCTTTGTTGAGATAAAGTTTGTTTTTTACTTGATTTCCAGATAGGTAAATATCTACTAAACCATCATTGTTTATATCGCCAACAGCGGTGCCTCCGCCATTGTAGAAATACAAATAGTCAAGGATATTTAGATCGTCAGTATTTGTAATTTGATTTATGAAGTCAATACCTGTTTCAGAAGCGTTAGGATTATTAAATAGGCTTCCATTATCCTGTCCGCAGCCAATCAGAATGATTCCAATAAATAGAAATACTAATGATTTTATTTTAGTCAACTGCAAAAATCTTTGGTTTATCATCATTAATGGCAGTAATTATAAACGTTTTGCCATTCTTGTCTTTAAAAGTCTTTAGATGTTTGATTTCATTCTTTACAAAGAATCCACTTTTGCCATAATCTTGCCAAGTAAAATTCATATTACCATCATTCAATAGTACATGCCCATAATTAGCATCTTGGCGCGAGTATTGTGGCTTGAATTCGAAATTATTACCACCCATGACGATATCGATATTACCGTCATTGTTTACATCAGTACATGCAATGCCACACACGCAGGATAACTGTACTCTTGTTGGTAATGCTTTAATTTCAAATTCCCCATCTCCTTTGTTAATAGCAATGACAGTCTCTGAAATATTAGTTTTTTTCATTATTGAATTCTCATATACCTCTTTTGGAAATAATTCATCAATCGACCTAAAGGCATAATCAGACGCTTTAAGATTCTGCTTTTTTAGCTTCACCATCTGAATCGTCAACTCTTTTTTCATGTGAATAGGGTAGTCCTTACCATTCTCGTGACGCGTCATAACCTGTTCGATTGTTCCGTTACTATCAAAATCATTAATAAATAGCTTTAAAGGATTTTCCTTTGATGTTTTATAGTGGGTATTGTTGCCTTCGTTGCCTAGAACGAGGTCTATGTCTCCATCGCCATCTAAATCTGATGCTTCAACAGTATTCCAAATCCCATAGGCTTCATCTAGGGTAGACCCTAATTTATAAAGTCTTCTACCATTATTCTTGTAGATTTTAGGCGTATCCCATTCTGAAGTCATAACCAGGTCTTTTTTGCCATCACTATCAATATCAGTCCAGATAGCACTAGTTATCATGCCAGCATCCTTGAGGTCGTATGCAAGACGTTCTGTAGCATCAGAGAAAGTTCCATCTCCATTGTTTTCTATAAACAAATGTTTTGGGTTTATGCCATACGTGCCAACCACACTTCTTGAACCAATAAAAACATCTATATCGCCATCGCCGTCAAAATCGTTTGGTGCAACTACCGAAATATTATCGAAAGTGCTAGGTAGTGTTCTCTTGTCTGATGTGAATATGCCTTTACCATTATTAATGTATAATCGTGCTCGGTATGTTTTTTCACTACCCACTTCATTACCTCCAGTGCCTACGATAAGGTCCAAATCACCATCATTATCAGAATCGAAGAAAGCAGCCGAAGTATCTTCGAACCCTAAATCTGTTTGAAAGGCTCTTTGGTTGGAGGTTGTTACATTGCCATTCCCACTATGTAGGTAAATTTTCCCTGATTGATTCTTTGCCCCTCCAATATAAAAATCTTCATTACCGTCGCCATTAACATCACCAACGGCTAGGGCAGGACCTTCTTGAGATAATAATTTGGATATTAAACCTTCTTGGTCAAAATCGCTATATGGATTTTCTTTATGTGATTTCAGAGTTGTTGAAGAAATTTCAGAAAGCAATGTTTCTACAACCTGTTTTTTTGCAGGAGCTTGTATCTCTGTGGCGTCAGACTGATTTAATGTTAGCTTTTGATTTACTTTTGCATTAGTAAATTTCTGTGTTTTACTATCTGGCCAAATAACACGAAGTGAATCAATTTTATTTGCTTTCCCTAATCCAATAGTCATCAAATAATCAACTGAGGATTGAAATCCTCTTGATGGCATTTGTTCTTGAATGACAATATTATCATCGTAATACAATTTAATTGTGCTTCCTATAGCAAACTTATTACCATTTTTCCCGTTTAGTTTTAGCTGAAGAAAGTTGTTGTTTAATGTTTCTGAATTGTTTTTATAAACAAATGCTTCCATGTTAACGTTGTTAACAACCATATCTAAATCGCCATCATTGTCTAAATCCCCATATGCTACACCATTTGATTTGCTTGGTAATTCAAACCCCCAATCTTTGTTTGCGTTTTTGAATGTGAGGTCACCATTATTCTTAAAAGCATAATTTGGCTGTGGTTTTTGAGGCATTTTATTAATAATGGAATCGATAGCTTCTTTTCTGCCCGTTACTGCCATTTTTCGGATGATTTCATTTGCGAAGAAATCAACAAAATCAAGATCAGTAAGATCATGGTTTATACCATTGCTTACAAAAATATCGCGAAGTCCATCATTGTCCATATCGAATATCAAACCTGCCCAACTCCAGTCTGTGGCTGATACACCACTGAAATAAGCGATCTCTGAGAATGATTGATTACCGTTATTGAGTTGAAGGGTATTCTGTATGTACTGCTGATAGAAGTCTTTACTCTGCTTAAGCTTGTAGACGTTGTAGCCTTCAAACTCCATTACAGATTTAACACGAGTGTCTTCTTCAGGAAGCATATCTGTAATGAAAATATCCACATTTCCATCGTTATTAATATCTGCCATATCGATTCCCATAGCCGATAAACATAAATGGGAAGTCCAATTCTTTATGTCTTCAGTGAATGTGCCGTCTTGATTATTGATGTAGAGATAATCACGCTCATAAAAATCATTTGAAACATATATATCTGGATATAAGTCGCCGTTAAGGTCACTGACCATAACACCTAACCCAAAGCCAATCAAACTACCATAAATGCCAGCATCTTTACTTACATCTACAAATTTGCCGTTGTCATTACGGAGTAACATATCACCAACACCACGGAATTTTGGATTTACATTTTCCCAATCTTCAGCTCTTTTATCTCGTTGTTCCTTGTAACCTAGGCTGCTAATTGGGATGTTACTATTGTTAAGAATATATGCATCCAAGTCTCCATCTTTATCATAATCGAAAAAAGAAGCGTGGGTAGAAAACCCAGTTTTTGCAAGATTAAATTCTTCAGCTTTTTCAGTAAACGTAAGGTCACCATTATTAATATATAAATCATTGTCATGATTATTGCCTTCCATATTTCCAGCATTACTGACATAAATATCCAATAATCCATCATTGTTAACATCTGCCATGACAGCACCTGTGGACCATGGTTTGTTACCAGTAATACCTGCAGATGCAGAAATATCTTCGAACTTAAAATCACCTTTGTTTAAGTAGAGTTTGTTTTCATTCATGTTGGCAGTCATAAAAACATCTGGGAGTCCATCATTATTTATATCGCCTATGGCAACACCACCACCATTGTAGAAATTTCTATAGGCAAAAATGTTGAAGTCTTTTTCGTTTTGGATGTCATTTCTGAAATCTATTCCAGTCTCAGAGGATGCCATTAGTGTAAACAGCGTACTGGATTTCTCAATTTTTTTTTTCGAATCTTTATCGTTTTCGCAACAAAAAAATAGGACAGGTAGACAAAGAAGGAAAAGTACTTTTTTATTTAAAATTTGCATTAATTCTGATTTCTTAGGCAAAGAATAGTATAGTGAATATGGGGTCTAAATTACCAAATTGAACACTAATTTCATAGTTAAAAATTATATAAATATGGACAAAAAACTAATGGTTAAGACCAAAGTAAGTAATTACTGAACAAAAAATTATCGTGGATTAAATTTGAGTTATAACTTTACTTATAGGTGATTAAAAACTAAGTTATAATGAATAATCTTGCTAGGATTAATAATAGAAAATCAATATTATATAAAAAATAAAGAGGGTGAAACTCACCCTCTTTAAATTGACTCAAATAAAATTTATATAATCCTTAGTAACCTGGATTCTGAGTTAAATTTGGGTTAAGTATGATTTGAGAAGCAGGGATAGGGAATAACTGACGATCAGCATTACCGATTGCATCAGGTTCTTTAAAATCCCAATCACGTGTGTATTGACCAAAACGAATTAAATCTTGACGTCTCCAAAATTCACAGTACAATTCTCTACCTCTTTCATCTATCATATCTTGCTCGGTAACTGCACCAAGTGGTGTAGCTCCTCTTGCAGTCCTTAATGCGTTTACCATTGCAGTTGCATCACCACCACTACGCATCATTGCTTCTGCTTTCATTAAGTATGCATCTGAATATCTAAAGAAAATTTCATGATTTGTAAATCCACCGTAACGTGGGTTATACTTAATTATTCTAATTCCACTAACTTCATTGTTGTCTACAAGACTTGACTCTCCAGTTGCAGCATTCGTGAAATCACGAGTAAACGATAATGGCGCACCACCTCTTTCTAAGAGAGGAGTACCATCTAAATCATATTGCTGACCAATAAGGAAACCAAAACCTACGTTTGAGCCTTCAGTCATATCAGCATCTCCCATTGGAGGAACACCACCACGTCTTTCTTCTTGACCATCTATTGGAGCACCAGTAGCATCATAACGGTTGTTATTTGGGTCACCTTCAAATAAATCGTAGTATTCGGAAAGCACACTGAATCCATTCCAACCACCACCACCAGCGGTAGTAGAGTTATAATGTAGAGTATTAAATATCCTATTACCTACGCCTGTAGGGATGTACCAAATAGTTTCGTTATCTGCACCTTCTCTAAAAATGTCGAAGTATCCAGTTTCG
>CALDUJ010000004.1 GCA_937923735.1 uncultured Flavobacteriaceae bacterium
ACTACTTAAACGTAAGAACTGGTTCTAACATAACATTTGTGGCCTACCACGATGAGGTAAAACAATATTTAAAAGCAACGTTTGCTGACCAGTTGTATGGTGATGGCGCTTTTGAGGAAGTGATCAACCAACGTGATATCAGGATTGATGAGGTGATTGAACTTAGTGCAAGGGGATGACGAATTCTTTCTTTAAACTTGTATTATGCTTTAATTTTTTAGAATTTTATAATACCACGTATTATTTTAGTAAAATTCCACTAAAAACCTACGATTTTACGGTTTTACCACAGTGAAAAATGCATTTTTTAGATAAAATACATAAAAAAGTAATGTTTTTATGTAGGAAATTGCTTTTTTTATTCTTAGGTTTACTTTACGATAATTTTTTTCAACAGCTACACAATAGCGTATTTTAATTTATCACCTATCTAGACTTTGTCTAATTTATGTGTTTTAAGTTCTCAAACGTCAAACGTCAAACCACTCTTTTAGTTTATTTACTTGTTTCTTCAATTTCATTATTTTTAAATAGTTGTGATAAGAACACTTCAGAAACAGACGGAGACATGCTCTATGGTAATGAGAAGCGTATATTTTTTAAAGTAGATTTTAATACCTTTAAAAAAAATGTAGCGGATAAAGACTTAAATACCACTGCAATTAAAAGCTATGTATTTGAACAAGCTCCAAGGCTAAGTCAGTACCGTCGTGCTACACAATCGAAAGACTATGTTATTCGAATTGATTCAACCGAAGTATTAATGGCGAAAAAGGAAGGTACTACGGCATTTACATTCAAGACTCAAACACAAGACATGTCCAAGACCACAAACTATATTTTGGCTTATAATAATGAGGAGGTAGATGAGTTTTATATTACTTACGATGATAATGGAAAAGGAGAGTTAATAGACCCTAAAACAGGCGGTGAGGTTTCTAGAAATAGTTATTTCTGCCCAATAGCTAAAACAGTGGTTTTATGCAATTGTAAAGACCATACATTAGATAGGTGTGGGGGTTGCCCTCAAGGCTATCGAGCTGGTACAATAATTGGTTATGAACCCTGTGGTAGTAACGGTGAGGCAACAGGGGGAGGTGCGCCTCCAACAGATGGAGGAGGCGGGGAATCTTCTGGTGGAAATACTGGAGGAGGCTCAACAGGAGATGGGAATAATTTACCAATAGACAGTGAAATCTTTACTCAACAGCTTAAGGACAGTGACATTACTAGAAAAATATTTGAATGTATAGGCTACAAGGCGACGAGTACTCCTTATATAAATAGTTTGTCTGAAGGTGATAGGAATAAGGTTGCTGCTTATATCTTTGATAAGGGTTGTGAGGGCAATACAGATTTTATAAATGCTGCTATTGAAGCTGTGGTTAAAGATGGTGAGGTGGATTTAGATAATGAAATTATTAAAGATATTACTTTCATAAATACAAAAGCAGAGTGTGTTCTTAATAATTTGATACAACAAAATGGTTATTTTAAAGATGTAATGAATGCATTCACAGAAGATAATAGTGAATTTAAGATTAAGTTTAGAGTAGGAGAATTAGATTCAAATAATAGTGGAGGCGATGGTCAAGCATCTAAACCAGATGCTAATAATATTGTAACTATTACTTTAGTGCCTGATTTGCTTAATAAAAATGCACTTGAGATAGCAGGAGTTATTTTACATGAGGGTGTTCATGCTCAATTACATAGAATGTTAGCTTCAGATAATAAAGCAAAGTATAATTTATCTGATGCGGATTTTGAATGGCTTAAAGATTTAATTAAGTTTTGGAATGGAGAATCAGAGTTTCCCTTAAGCTCAGCACAACATGATTTTATGAGTGTTAGATACATAAATCCGATAGCAAAATCAGTAAGGAATTTTGATAGTAATACTCATTCTTTAGAAAACTATATGCGTTTTGGTTGGGATGGTCTTTATGATTTTGGCAGGAATAGAGGTCTAATTGATAGGGCGCAATTAAATGAATATATAACGCTTGCTGAAATTCCAAAGAACGATAATCATAAAACATCATGCGATTAATTTTTTATAGTTTAATAACAATACTCATCTTTGGTTGCAGGCAAAGAATCAAAAAAACTAATGATCTAGAAGTTGTAACTTCTTATATTGAATTGAATTTAAATAGAGAAAAATTTGATTTAAGAATACATAACCCTCCTTTGCCTCCAGAAAAAGACAGTACCAACTATGTAGTTGGTATTAAACATGATTCGATACTCAATGAAATGGATGAATTGAAAGTGTACCTAAATTCTGAAATAGTTTTTGAAAGAGAGTTTAAAATTGATTTGCAAGACTCAATTAAAAGTTTTTTACAGCTTAAAAAAGAATTTAGACCAATGTTGGAGTCTCAGACAATTCAGGGATTAGATTTTAGGAAAAAGCAGGGGATAAAATTAGAAATTGTAAGTAAAGACAAATTTTTCAAGATTTATCCAGATGTCAAATTCGATAATAGTTATGGTGGCCTGTTAAGTTTTCAAAACCTGTATTTTTCTAATGATGGTAAAAAAGCTTATTTTGAGATAGTTTACTTTAAAAGTAGACTTAATTCTTCCACTATAGCTATATTTGCAGAATTCAAATCAGGAAAATGGTTTTTTAATTCCTATACGTTATCTGTATCTTAGTATTCAGCTAGCACCCCTATTAGCGCTCGATTTTGTCGAGTGCTGAGTTTCAAACTAAATGTGTTAGGTACTCGCTACAAACTAGCACTAGCAAGGATATTACTAGAAAAATATTTGAATATATATGCTACAAGCCGACGGGTACACCTTATGTAAACAGTCTGTCAGAAGATGATAGGAATAATGGCTTCTTATATCTTTGATAAGGGTTGTAAGGGCAATACAGATTTTATAAATGCTGCTATTGAAGCTGTGGTTAATGATGGTGAGGTGGATTTTGAGGATAAAATAATAAATGAACTGGAAGGTAAAGCAAAATGTATATATGATAAGTTAAAGACATCAAGCACAGGTTTTAAGAATGCAATCAAAAAATTTGATAGGGATTTTCCTGTGAGCCATATTTCTTTTAAGATAAACAATAAACTGCGATCGGGAAACTATGGTGTTACCAACCCTCCGAATGGTTTTAATATAACAGTGGAGTTCAGTAATACTCAATTAGCGACCATTTCTGATTTGGTAGGTGCAGTTGCTTTTGCTCATGAGATAATTCATGCTGAAATATTTAGAAAAATGTTATCGGCTGCGAAAATAGGCAATTTAGATCCCGAGAATATGACACAGCAACAACAAGTTGATTATGTTAATAGCTTAAGGGATAATTTTCCTGGTATATATGACTATCATATCGAGAGATATAAGCCAACATGGAATCATAATCAAATGGCTTCTCACTATCGTGGCACAATTGCTGAAATAATTGAAGAGTTTGATCATTCTATTAAACCAAGACAAATATATGAAGATATAGCTTGGGTTGGGTTACGAATACTAGAATATGGTGTATCAAATTGTAACTAAAATTATTCAAATATGAAATTGACGGTTTTAATTTTATTAATTTCAATTTCACCCTTTTTTTGTCTTGCGCAGGAATTTGATAATTCAAAATACTATAGACTTTACAAGGACGGAGAAAAAATACTAAGACCTATTGTTTTTGTTCTAAATGATTGTGCAAATGACATGGGAAATACCAATAATAGTAACATTATTTTTAGTATTGAAAATCAAACATTTAAGCATCTTTCTAGTGTTCATCATAAAGACACTATTAGTAATATTGAATTTGAAAAGATTAGTCTGACAAAGGCAAAGGAATTAAATCATTTAGAAAATCAGGAATATTTAAAAGAAGCTAAAAAAGTTTTGAAAGAAAAAGGTTTTAAACCAGTTCCACCAATTAATCATTCCATATTAAAAGTAATTGTCATTTCAAAAAAGAAAGATAATATCATCAGATATGAAACAAATTGGGTTTATTCTAAATTATTAAGTATTTATTAGTTAGCGCTTGATTGTGTTGAGTGCCTGTAAATAGCCATAAAGAACTTGTTTTTCAAACGAGCGCTAGCGAGGGGAATATTACACACGAATTAAAAGCGGAGAACTGTCTGACGGTGCTAATATAGAAGTAGCCGATTCTTTAAAATTTACAACACCAAAAGGTAAAGTAGTTTATGGCGGTGGCGGCATTATTCCAGATGTTTTTGTGCCTGTTGATACTTCT
>CALDUJ010000005.1 GCA_937923735.1 uncultured Flavobacteriaceae bacterium
AATACAGATTAACTTACCAGAAGAATATTTTTATGTGAAAGCAAAACACGATACTATCACAACTGAATACACCATCAACAAACAAGAGTGCTTGATTAGACTAAACGGTCTGTCTGAGCTATCTGAAGAACAATTGAAAACGCATAGACTTTCTTGCGAACGCGCCAATATGTACAAGAATTATTATACCTATTTGTACGGATTACCTATGAAATTAAAAGACCCTGGCACCAATATCCATGAAACCGTTGAACTTAAAAATTTTAAAGGCAAAGACTATTTAGTGCTTAAAGCAACTTATGACGAAGGTGTGGGTAGTGATGTTTGGTATTTCTATTTCAACACTGAGACATACGCCATGGAAATATATCAATTCTTTAAAACCGATGATTCTGGAAATATAAAACCTGACAGCGGTGAGTACATTTTACTTACTGAAGAAGAAACCATTAACGGTATTAAAATGCCCAAAACCCGCGCATGGTATTATAATAAAGATGATAAATACCTCGGAACAGATATTCTGAACAAATAGTTTGTTCATAAATTATTCCTAATTCTTCTACTTTTTGAAGTCCACATCCATTTTAGGTTCGTAAATACGTTAAACTATTTTAAAACCTAATTATGAAAAAAAGTGCATTATCATTTCTAGCCGTTATTTTATTGGCGTCATGTGTTTCTAAAAAGAAATATGTAGCCCTAGAGCAAGAAAATGGTCAAATTAAAAGCGAACTAACAAAAACTAGAGTAGAAAAAGAAGAACTAGAAGCTAAATTCGATGCCATTCAGCAGCGTGTTGATGCTTACAATAAAAAAATTAGTTCTTTAACAGAAGACGTTAATTCGCTATCTCAAGAAAATGATTCTAAATTGACGCTTTCTTCTGATGGAACCGTAGTTTCTAATGATATGAGACGCCAAATGGAGGCCACTTTAGCAAACGTTGACCCTTACAAATTAAGCCAAGCTAAAACTTTAAAGGATTCAATGAATTTAGCTGTAGCTCATAACCTAGAGCGTTTTGTAGATAGAAGTTCTCTAAATGAGGATGACGATGTAGCCATTAATATCAACGAGACTGTAGTAATGATTTCTATCTCTGATAAAATGTTATTTAATAGTGGAAGCTACAGAGTTAGTTCTAAAGCAGATAATATTCTTGAAAAGCTAGCGAACGTGATTAACTCTGAACCTAGCTTAGATGTCATGGTAGAAGGTCATACAGACTCAAGAAGCATTAATACAGCAACCGTTAAAGATAACTGGGATTTAAGTGTCTTACGCGCAACATCTGTGGTACGAAGATTACAAAATAAGTTTAATGTAACACCAGAGCAATTAATAGCTTCTGGTAGAAGTAGCTTTCAGCCTCTTACAGAAAATGATACTAGAGAAGGACGTTCTAGAAACCGTAGAACCCGCATTATATTAATGCCAAATATTGATAAGTTCTTTGCTATGATGAGCACTCCAGGTAATTAATCCAGAACAAAAATATTGAGCATAAAAAAAGGGACGCAATTGCGTCCCTTTTTAACTAAATATCAAATTTCTGTTGACTTTTATTATCGACTACTTCCTTGTTGCTTGATTCTTTATTTTTAAATTTAAGAAACTTATCAGCAGTCATTTTTACTTTACGCATTTTATCTTCAAGAATAAGATTATCAAGTTCATTATCTTCAAAGTTTTCTTTACTAGTTACTTCATTAATAAGTTCCTTAGCCACTTTAAATTTTGAAGATTCAGTTGCCTCCTCATCTACCCATTCCAATCTATTAGTTACATCAATATTTGACCTCATTTTACTTCTATCTTTGATATAAAATGTTTTGGATGAATTATTATAATTTATTTCAAAAGAAATTTCATCAGCTTTATAATCTCCCATAAATTTAAGTGGTATTGTTGTATCCACTTTTGAGAAAAACATATTGTATAATGCCTTTTTGAACAAACTATTCTCAATTTTACTTGTAAACTTTAATTCTCTTATATCCTCACCTATTTCCTTTAACTGGTTATCACCCCAGAGACTATATTGAATATCTTCTGCAAGTCTTTTATCTATTAATCTGACTTTTTTAAGCTTTCCTTTTTCTATCATATTAGATAGATAGTTAAAATTTAAACCAGGTGTCATAATGAGTTTTGTATCAAGAAATCCTCGTTCCCTCAAAAACTTATTAAATTCTCTCTCAAAAATAATCTTTACACCGTGTTTTGACTTGTTTTCAAATACAACGTAGCCATTCTTTGCATTTTTAGGAATAAAGATTACTGAAAACATTTTTCTACTTTGCAGTTCATTTTTTGATACTGAATAACTCAAGCTATTAGAATCTCCATTTCTGATTTCAAATTTTTCTCCAGTATAGGCAGAATCCAAATCAGCAATAATTGTTCTACTTTTTTCAGAAAATTTAAACTCTGAACTTATTGAAAATGTCCTCTTATTTCCATTAGTATCCGAATATTCAACAGGGTCATTTCTTAGTGATTGATAATAAAAATTTGTTTCTTTAAATAAATCATCAACTCCATTGAACTTGTCCAAAACTTGTTCTTCATTGATATTATTCAAAATTTTTAATTTATAAATTGTAAAATTCTTCATGTTCTACATGTTTTTATGGTTTAGGATAATTCCTACAACCTGTTAATAAGATATTATTATAGTAGAACTATTTGTCTTGTCGAGAAGATTGAATTCATTAAATTTGAAAACGAAATGGAGGTGAGGTTTTCCTCTATCTTCAGTTCTAAAATATCTGGGAGACTAACCAAATATTAAAAATGACAAAACAGGGATGTTCTACAAAACGTCCCTTTTTCTTTACCTATACTTTTCTTTTTTAGAGTTAAACATATATTCTAGTTATTTCTAAATATTACAAAAGCCTCTCGAAAGAGAGGCTTTATTAACACTTAATCGTAATCTACGAACCACACATTAAGCAGTCATCTCCTTCGGCTTCTTTTGCTTGTGCAATTAAAGCTTTCATCTCTTCAGCCGACATTGGCTCCACTTCTGGTTTTGGGGCAGTTTTACTAGCAAATTTCTCTGCTGTTTTAGTTGCCTTTTGCTTGCGTTTTGCTACAACTGCTTCTGTAGCCTGAACAACTTCTGTAGCTTCTGCTACGGGTTCTTTCTTCTTGGTATTATCAAGTGTAAACTTAATAGCATCTACAGCACTCTTAGTACGTAAATAATACATTCCTGTTTTTAAGCCGCTCTTCCAAGCATAAAAGTGCATAGAGGTTAATTTGGCCATTGTAGCACCTTCTAAGAACAAGTTTAATGATTGGGATTGATCAATAAAATAACCTCTCTGTCTTGACATGTCGATGATGTCTTTCATACTCATTTCCCAAACAGTTTTGTAAAGATCTTTAATCTCTTGAGGAATTTCATCTACATGCTGTACAGAACCATTAGCTCTCATAATTTGCTGCTTCAAGTTCTCATCCCAAAGACCCAAATCTACAAGGTCTTCTAGTAAATGCTTGTTTACAACGATAAATTCTCCAGACAATACGCGTCTTGTATAAATATTAGAAGTGTAAGGCTCAAAACACTCATTGTTTCCTAGAATTTGAGAAGTAGATGCCGTTGGCATTGGCGCTACTAATAATGAGTTACGTACACCATGCTTTAATACTTGCTTACGTAATTTTGCCCAGTCCCAAAGTCCACTTAATTCTTCGTCTTTTATATTCCAAAGGTTGTGTTGGAATTCTCCTTTACTAATTGGAGATCCTTCATAAGTTTCGTAAGGGCCATCAGCCTTAGCTTCTTCCATAGATGCTGTTACAGCTGCGTAGTAAAGTGTTTCAAAAATGTCTTGATTTAGTTTTTTAGCCTCATCACTTGTAAATGGCAAACGTAGCTTAATAAACGTATCTGCTAAACCTTGTACTCCTAAACCAATTGGTCTGTGACGCATGTTAGAATTCTTAGCTTCTTCAACCGGGTAGTAATTTCTGTCGATTACTCTATTCAAATTCTTAGTAACACGCTTTGTAATTCTATATAATTCCTTATGGTCAAACTCGCCATTCTTAATGAACATTGGTAAAGCAATAGATGCCAAGTTACAAACTGCTACCTCATCCGGAGATGTGTACTCCATAATCTCAGTACACAAGTTTGAAGACTTAATAGTACCTAAATTCTTTTGATTAGACTTGCGATTAGCAGCGTCTTTATATAACATGTACGGCGTACCTGTTTCTATTTGAGACTCCAATATTTTCTCCCATAACTCACGTGCCTTTATAGTCTTTCTTCCTTTGCCTTCTTCTTCATACTTCGTATATAATGCCTCAAATTCTTCGCTATGGCAATCGCTTAATCCTGGGCATTCGTTAGGGCACATTAACGTCCAAGGTCCATCCTCTTGTACACGTTTCATGAACAAATCTGATGTCCACATCGCATAGAATAAATCTCTTGCACGCATTTCTTCTTTTCCGTGATTTTTCTTCAATTCTAGAAAATCAAAAATATCTGCATGCCAAGTTTCCATGTAAATTGCAAAACTTCCTTTACGTTTTCCTCCTCCTTGATCTACGTAACGAGCAGTATCGTTAAATACACGTAACATTGGTACGATACCGTTACTTGTTCCGTTTGTTCCTGCTATGTAACTTCCAGTAGCACGAATATTATGAATAGACAATCCAATTCCTCCTGCAGATTGCGAAATTTTAGCGGTTTGCTTTAATGTATCGTAAATACCATCAATACTATCATCTTTCATTGTTAAAAGAAAGCAAGATGACATTTGCGGTTTTGGTGTTCCAGAATTGAACAAGGTTGGCGTTGCATGCGTGAAGTACTTCTTCGACATTAACTCATACGTTTCAATCGCAGCATCCAAATCATTTAAATGTATCCCTATAGACACACGCATTAACATATGTTGCGGTCTTTCGGCAATCTTACCATTCAGTTTCAATAAATAAGAACGCTCTAATGTTTTAAAACCAAAATAGTCGTAGCCAAAATCTCGGTTGTAAATGATTGTAGAATCTAATTTATCTTTATTTTCTTGTATAACATTATATACTTCGTCAGATAGTAAAGGTGCATCCTTTCCAGTTCTTGGGTTTACGTAAGTATACAGGTCATGCATTACTTCACTAAAACTTTTCTTGGTGTTTTTGTGAAGGTTAGAGACAGAAATCCTAGCAGCCAATTTTGCGTAATCTGGATGCGCTGTCGTCATGGTAGCAGCGATTTCTGCGGCAAGATTATCTAATTCACTTGTAGTAACACCGTCATATAGCCCTTCGATAACGCGCATTGCTACTTTAAGTGGGTCGACAAGTTCGTTTAAGCCATAGCATAATTTCCTCACTCTGGCAGTGATTTTGTCAAACATTATTACTTCTTTTCTACCGTCTCTTTTTACTACAAACATGGGCTACTAGTTTTTGGTTTTGTTAATGGATTAGCTATTCTTATTTGCTACAAAAGCACCAAATAAGTTGGTATTGTTGATTGATAGTACTCCTAGGGAATCAATCTATATTATGTAATTATATTCTCTTGGATTCCCGTTTTCACGGGAATGACAATTTATTGGAAACTTCTGAGCTAAAGCACAGAAGAACACTTCTAAAAATCTGCGTCGAAATTGAACTTGTCGGCTTCTTCTTCCTTATTCATAACACCTGCCTTTTGATATTCAGCAACTCTCTTTTCAAAGAAATTAGTTTTTCCTTGAAGCGATATCATATCCATAAAATCGAATGGATTAGTTGAATTGTATACTTTCTCGCATTCTAATTCAACCAGTAATCTATCTGTTACAAATTCTAGATATTGCGTCATTAATTTTGAGTTCATCCCAATTAAACTTGCTGGAAGTGATTCGGTAATAAACTCACGTTCGATATTTAGAGCATCCACAATAATATCGGTAATACGCTCTTTAGGCACTTTGTTAATTAAGTGTTTGTTATGTAAATGCACAGCAAAATCGCAGTGTACACCTTCATCTCTTGAAATCAACTCATTTGAAAAAGTCAACCCTGGCATTAATCCTCTTTTCTTCAACCAGAAAATAGAACAGAAAGCTCCTGAGAAGAAAATCCCTTCCACAGCAGCAAACGCAATTAGGCGCTCAGCAAAGCTTGGGGACTCTATCCACTTAAGCGCCCAATCTGCTTTTTTCTTGATTGCAGGAAATGTCTCAATCGCATTGAACAACATATCCTTTTCTTTTTCATCCTTAACGTAAGTATCTATAAGTAATGAATAGGTTTCGCTATGGATGTTCTCCATCATAATCTGGAATCCATAGAAAAACTTAGCTTCGCTGTACTGAACTTCGTTTACAAAGTTTTCAGCCAAATTCTCATTTACAATACCATCACTGGCTGCGAAAAACGCCAAGATATGCTTAATGAAATAGCGCTCATCATCATTTAATTTTGTCGTCCAATCTGAAAGATCTTGATGCAAATCAATCTCTTCCGCAGTCCAAAAACTAGCCTCCGATTTCTTGTACCATTCCCAAATATCATGGTGTTGTATTGGAAAAATGACAAATCTTCCTTCATTTTCTTGTAAAATTGGTTCTACTTGCTGAGACATATTGGTGTTTTTTTTATAAAAAAATTGGACAAAAATTTCAGGTGATATGGGACTAACAAAGATTCAAAAATGTTGAGGAAATTTAACGTAGTTTTTATAAACGTTTTCAACAAGTTTTTAACATGCCTTATTTTTCAATGCTTTCGAGAAGATTCATTGATTTATTTTTAAGTAATTGATTTTCAATTATTTAAAAATATAAGAATCGCTCAATAGCGATAGAATAAGGGGTTTTTGTTTTTTAAAATTTTGTAAAAGACTTGTTGAATTGCAGAAATTAAAAGAGATAATTATATCGATTTAATGACATCCCGCTGTAAAAGCAGGATTAGTTCAACTTGTTGTTTTAAAAAACATAGTTTCACTAAAATGAAAGCGAGAACTTTACGTTCTCGCTTTCTCCCAATAATTAACTAAACTAACTAAAACTAAATAAATGTTTAACTAATTACCCTTTAACAATTAATAGCAATATAAATGTACAGGGTAATGTTATACAAGTCAACGGGGAAAAAACCCCTTTTTTCTTACTTAAAAAAAAGCCAGACATATATCTGGCTTTCAATTGATTAATAGCATTCAATCTAAAAGCGAATCCCCATTCACTTAAATTTTTAATATCTTTTCAAATAATTTCGTAAGATTTTGACTACAACAAAACTCTTATTTGAATTTAATTTGATGTAAATATGTACTAAACTGAAAGAGAAATAAGCATAATTTGTATAGTTGGTAGTGTTTTTTGTATAGTTGGTAAATGGATGTCCATTGAAATCCAAAACTTAAACAAAAAGAGCAGACTATACAGTATATACTACCAACTATACAAATCACAAAATATCATAGCGATAAACTTTTATATTTACATATAATTAATAGCGATGTTAAAAGCCGTAATAGTAGATGACGAACAAAAAGCAATCCAAAGCTTGTCTTGGGAGTTGACTAATTTTAGTACGCAAATAAAAATCATCGAAACTTTTACGGACCCCGAACAGGCGCTTCTTTATCTTACTAATAATAGACCTGATTGTGTATTCCTGGACATACAAATGCCGACTATGGACGGATTTCAGTTCTTGGAGCGCTTAGGAGATAAAGACTATGCGGTAGTAATAACCACTGCCTATAACGAATATGCTATTAAGGCATTAAAACATGAGGCACAGGATTATCTTTTAAAGCCCATTGACACCGATGACTTAAAAGACACAATAAATCGTGTAAAAAAGTACAATGCAAAATTTGCAAACTCTGCAAATCTCGAGCGCGCCTTAATAGATTTTAATGAGAAGTACAATCATAATAAAATAACAATAAACACTGATGGGAAGATGATTTTCCTACAGACCAAAGATATTGTATTTGTAGAATCCGATGGTAATTATTGCACCATTTATCTCATTAACAATCAGAAAAAAGTTGTTACCAAAAAGCTAAAGGAAATTGATGCGTTATTACCTGAGAAATCGTTCTTCAGAATACACAATTCGTACATTATAAATCTAAATCGCATTAAAGAATTTTTAAAAACCGAGGGTTATGTCGTCATGCAATCCAATCATCGTATTCCGGTAGCAAGACAACGCAAATCAGATTTTTTAGGGAAGCTAGAATAAAACATGTTAGAGAGCATAAAAAAATCGTTACAATTATTAAGACCAAGAGCTTTCTGTTTTCTGGCTCTAGGCGTATTGTTTCAGAACGTCATTTTTTCCCAAGACCTAAAAGAAGATGCTACTTATTTAAAATCTGTAGAAGATGTCTTGATTAAAAGACCTCTATATTTCACCTCCATAGATTCTGTTTTTTATAAAGTAAAAAGAGATACCCTTAAAATGAAATATTTAGCTTTAAAAAGTAAAGAGGCAAAATATCTGGAAGGAGAAAGTTACGCACTTAATATGCTAGGCATTTATTATAGAAACAAGTCCTATTTTCAACGTGCAATCGAATCTCATAAGAAAGCAGAAAAATTAGCAATACAAAGCAATAATATCGACCTGCAAATTACAAGCTTGAATATGCTGGGCGTTGTTTACAGACGCATGGATGCTGTAAAATCTGCTTTAGATTATCATCAACAAGCATTAACCATTGCAGACAGTGTACAAAATCCTTCACCAAACATCAGAAAAAGCATTGCGGTCTCTCAAAACAGTATGGGCAATATCTACCTTGCTCTAGAGCAGTATGACTTAGCGATACAGCAATTCAAAAAATCTATGGCTATTGAGCGTGCTTTAGACAATAAACTGGGACTTGCTATCAACTATCACAATATCGGTTACGCAAAGGAAGCTACTGGTAAATTAGATGATGCTCTCAGAAATTACGAAACATCCTTGGATTATAACAATCAAATAGATTCTAAAATAGGCAAGGTTATTTGCAATAATAGTATTGGACAAATTTACTTACAACAAGGGAAAGTCCCAGAAGCGCACAAAATTATAAAATCGACAATCACACCGGCTGAAGAAATAGGCGATAAATTTTATATCGCTTCCACTTATACAAATCTTGGTTGGGTCCAGACTGAAATGAAACAATATCGCGAAGCTGGAGATAATCTTTTTTACGCATTAAATGTGGCAAAAGAGTTTAACTTAAAAGGGTCTGAAGCTGATGCTTACCAAAGGTTATCTTACCTAAACGAAAAACTAGGTAATAACAAAGCGGCTCTAAAACATTATAAAGCATATCAAGACATTACTAATGAAATAAAGAGTGTAAAAAACACACAATACATTACTGAATTGGTATTTAAATACGATGCAGAGAAAAAGAATGAGCAAATAACGAATTTGGCTAATGAAAAAGAAATTCTAAATCTTAAATTGGCGCAAAATAAAAAAACGCTTTGGTTTGGGTTAATTGGGTTACTGTTACTCTCTGGTGTTTTTTTTGGATATTACAAGCAACGTCAACTCAAAAAGGATAAGACTATATTGACTTTAGAGCAAGACATGCTTCGTGCTCAAATGAACCCTCATTTTATTTTTAATTCACTTAATTCTATTAAGCTTTATATTATTAATAATGAAAAAGAGAATGCCGTATATTATCTCAACAAGTTTTCTAAATTGATTAGAAAAATTCTTGTTGCTTCCACCGAAAAGGAGATTACTTTAGAAGACGAACTCGAAACCATGCAACTCTATATGAATATTGAGAACATTCGTTTTAATAATGAGATTAATTACACTATTAATGTTGATGAGAATGTAAATACCACCAACATAAAATTGCCATCCTTAATACTTCAGCCATTTTTGGAAAACGCTTTGTGGCATGGGCTATCCTCCAAAGAAGGAGAGAAGAATATTCATCTTAATGTTTCCAGAGTAAATGGCGGCTTTGTACGCATGGAAATTACCGACAACGGTATTGGTCGCACTGAAGCTGCCAAAATCCAACAGAATAAAATCTTAAAACGTAAATCTGTTGGAATAGAATTAACTAAACAACGCTTAGCAAATTTCTCGAGCGACTATTCTGGAAATTATGCTATTTCGATTCAAGATTTAAAAGAGGATGGCAAACCATCAGGTACTAAGGTGGTGATTGATATTCCGGTACACGAAATTAAACTCAAGGCGGTTTAATCTTTTTCTGCGCTTAATACTTGTTGGGATTCTAGTCTTGCTTCTAAATCGTCTATTCTTTTGTTTTGTTCTTTGATGGCATTAATTAAAACTGGAATAAGCTCTGTATAACTAATGCCAAGTGTTTTTTCTTCATTATCTTGAGTTTTAACGATTTCTTTAATTATGGGCTTAACTTCTTGAGCGATGAGTCCTAATGATTTTTCATTTTGCTCTCTATTTTTCCAGTTGTAGCTTTTAGGTTGTAATTGTAAAATTTCACTTAAACCATATGGTAAATCTTTGACGTCCTTTTTAAGGCGTTTGTCTGAGTTTTGGGTTAAGCTTCCAATCAAGGTAGCATCACCACTTTCATTCATAGAAAAAATAGTGCTGTTTTGGCCATTTCTTATCTCAAAATTACCGGAATTGGTATTATTCTGGTCTAATCTCACAATCACAGCATCATGACTCATCAACCACAAATCACTATTTGGTGCAGAAGGATCTGTTGAAATCACACCTTCATCATCATCATTTGCAGAACTTTGAGCACCTAAAATAATATCAGGCGCATACCTACTTCCCTGAGTTGACGTGATTAATGCGGTAGATGAAGTTTGTCCTTCAATATGAAGGTGCGCAGAGGGTTGGTTTATGCCTACACCTAATTTACCATTCTTTAGTATAGTCAATGCATTACTTTTGGGTTGTGCACCTCCCGGATTACTATTTCCCACTTCAAATATTGGATCTGTAAGCACCCAAGCATCAGGATTACCACCCCCAATATTTCCGGCTCCAACAGCTACAGACCATCTTGCGTCCGCGTCAGTATTACCTAAAGAAACAGCTGAAAATCCAGTGGCATTTGCTCCATTACCAATTGCTACAGATAAATCACCGACAGCATGTGGCCAATATCCCATAGCCACAGATTGATTTCCAGTAGCACCGCGGTTACTATTAGTGTTTGGAGAATAGGATAAATCTACAGCTCTTAAGCCTATATTTCCATATGTATTAACACCTAATTTTTTAAGACGCCAACCAATCCCATTACCTTCATTTATGGCTTCTAATCCAGAAGGTGCTTCAGGTATTGATGGATGACTATTATCCACATACTCTTTTGTTACCAATGCCTTATCATCTATTATTTCGGCAAGATCAAAACTTGGTGCTGTGATGGTTCCGTTTTTTAAAATCGTTAGGGCGTTGCTTTGACCGTCAAAAGACATACCATTTCCTATAACAAACAATCGATCATTGGGATTCCAATTACTAGTAGAGGCAGGTGTATAGCCTGTATTATAGCTCCCCATTGCTGTTTCTCTATAGGAGTGCGCTCTAGTAGATGCCCCCATAGCCGTGGAACTATTACCGGAAGCGATTGTCTCAAAGCCCAAAGCCATAGAAGCAAGTCCAGAAGCGAATACACCATTTCCCACGGCCGTGGAAAAATCATTTGAAGCAATCGCATTATCTCCTATTGCCGTGGAATGAAAACCCAAAGCGGTTGAAAAACCTCCTATAGCCGCGGAACTATTACCAGAAGCGTTTGTAGTGCCTCCTAAAGCCAAGGAAGCAAATCCAGACGCAGTAGCAGAAATTCCTATTGCTGTTGAAAAATCTCCTGTTGCTCCTTTTGTGTTGGATGCAGCATTTGAGTAACTTAAATCTACAGCATTTTCTCCAATAGTTCCATGATTGGCTGGGTCTCGCCCTTTTAACCGCCAGCCAATACCATTCCCTTCGTCTAATGCTTCTAGACCAGTCACATTAGCTGCTGTATTGGCATGCATCGCATAAGGCACAGTCTTGAATTGGGTAACCCCCAAATCTACAAATCCAGCACCAATGTCTATTTGTACGTTTAAATAATGGTCGTCGCTATCCCAATCGATGCTTGAAAAATCGCCATCACCAACCGCACCTTCACCAATATTGGCCATAACAAGTCCATTGGCATCCGTATTTAATGCGTGTGATTCCTCGTATATAGCGGTCTGAGCTCCATCGTAAATAATAAATTGTAAAGTTACTGGTGATGATTCCAGAATGTTTCCCGAACCATCTTTTACAACGGCTTTGTAATTAATGCCGTTTTGGGCGGAGCTAATTGTTACAATTAGTAATACTATTATAAGTGTTAATCTTGATTTCATAGTCAGTTTTTATTGATTATTAAGTGCTTCTAGTCTATCTATGCGATCTAGCATAGATATAAGAGTGATTTGCTGTTTTTTATTTTGAGCAGCTTGTTTATTAATGACTAATTGTTGCTGTTTAATAGCATTAATAAGCACAGGTATAAGTTCTGTATAGCTAATACCAAGTGTTTTCATCTCATCATCAGAGGTGTTTACGATTTCCTTAATGATGGGTTGCACGTCTTGTGCAATAAGACCTAAAGACTTCTTATCCTCCTCTCTATTTTTCCAGTTATAGCTTTTGGGTTCTAATTGCAAAACCTCATTCAACCCATAAGGCAAGTCTGTAATGCTTTTTTTAAGGCGTTTATCGGAATTTTGAGTAAGGCTACCCGATAACGTTGCATTACCGCTTTCGTTTATGGAGAAAACGATATTATTTTGTCCATTTCTTACCTCAAAATTACCAGCATTAGTATTATTTTGGTCTAATCTCACAATCACAGCATCATGACTCATCAACCACAAGTCACTATTTGGTGCAGAAGGATCAGTTGAAATAACACCTTCATCTTCATCATTTGCAGAACTTTGAGCACCTAAAACAATATCAGGTGCATACCTACTTCCTTGCGTTGAAGCTATTAATGCAACCGATGTTGTTTCTCCTTCAATATGGAGGTGCGCAGACGGTTGGATTATGCCAATTCCCAACTTCCCATTTTTTAAAACGGTTAGCGCATTTTTTCTGTTTGCATTAGAGGTACCGTTACCAATTTCAAATAAAGGGTTTGTAAAAATCCAATTGGTGTTATTGCCTAAACCAACATTATAGCGCCCTATTGCCATAGACGCGTAACTTGAAGCTATTGTATTCCATCCAAAAGCCGTGGTAAAATCTCCTATAGCCGTCGTACCATTACCTAATGCTGTGCTAATTTCTCCTGAAGCCGTTGTACCACTGCCTAATGCAGTAGACAATAACCCTGACGCCATTGTACCACTTCCCATTGCCGTGCTACTGTCTCCTGAAGCGGTTGTACCATTTCCTAATGCTATGGAGCGACCACCGCTTGCATTTACTAAAACACCTATGGCAGAAGATAAAACCCCAGTGGCAGTAGTATAACTCCCTATTGCTGTGCTTCGTTCTCCTGAAGCCGTGGCCCCAATCCCTATTGCGACAGAACTAGTACCAGTAGCTCCTGTGCTTGTAGATGAGCTAAATTGTGTGCTTAAATCTAAAGCATAATTTCCAATATCTCCAGAATTGTTAGGATTTTGCCCTACTAATCGCCAACCAATTCCATTGCCTTCGTCTATGGCTTCCAGCCCAGTAACATTTTCAGCTATATCAGCTGTTTCGGCATGTAAGGCATAAGGCACGGCACCAAATTGCATAAAACCCATATCTACCAAGCCATCTCCTGTATCTATTTCTACTTTAAGATAATGGTCGTCGCTATCCCAATCGATGCTTGAAAAATCCCCATCACCAACCGCACCTTCACCAATATTGGCCATAACAAGTCCATTGGCATCCGTATTTAATGCGTGTGATTCCTCGTATATAGCAGTCTGATTACCATCATAAATAAAGAATTGCAAAGTTACTGGCGATGACGCCAAAATATTTCCTGAACCATTTTTTACAATGGCTTTATAATTAATACCATTTTGAGCAAGACTAATTGTTACAATTAGTAATGCTATTATAAGCGTTAGTCTTGATTTCATAGTCAGTTTTTATTGATTATTAATTGCTTCTAATTTTTCTATTCGTTCTAGCATAGCTGACATGTCTGTTTGGTGTTCTTTTTTTAAATCTTTGATGATTGATTGCTGCTCTTTAATCGCATTAACAAGTACTGGGATGAGCTCTGTATAGCTAATACCAAGTGTTTTCATCTCGTCATCAGAGGTGTTTACGATTTCCTTAATGATTGGTTGCACCTCTTGGGCTATAAGACCTAAAGATTTGTAGTCTTGCTCTCTATTTTTCCAGTTATAGGCTTTGGGTTGTAGTTGGAGTATTTCATTCAAACCATAGGACAAATTGGTAATGTCTTTTTTAAGGCGTTTGTCTGATGTTTGCACAATACTACCTCCTACTAAAACATTCCCGCCATCATCATTTAAGTAAAGAGTTGAGGCAGAACCGTTATTTCTTGCCATAATTTCGTTTTTATCCATCAAAATATTTGCTCCTGACGAACTACCAATTTGGAATATCCCAGACCCATTATTAGTTAAAACGGCGTCTGCGGCTCCATCTACTATTAATTTAGATCCGCTTGTACTGTTACCTACTATCGTAAATCCTGTTTCATCTATTTCAAACACATTATTGCCATTACCAGCTTTAATTTCGAACTGACCAGTTTCGTTGTTGTCAAAATCCAGTTGTACCACAACAGCGTCATTACTTCTTAAAAATATATCACTTCCAGCATATATAGGGTCTGATGCAATAATTCCGTCATCTCCAGCTCCTGTAGAACTTGTTGTACCTCCCAAAATAATATCTGGATTAACATCATTACTAGATTCAGCATGAACTCCAGATGTATCTCCTATAAAAAAACCACCATTATTATTAGCAGAATTAACGTATATACCATTGAATGAGGCTGAATTAACTCGCACACCATTCCTTAATGATTGTGAAATAAAAATCCCATCTCCGCCAGTTGAACCAATAGAAACACCTTCACCACCTGCTGAAATTACGCGAACACCGTCATCAAAACTTCCATTTCCTGCTTGAATTATTAACCCATCTACATTACTATTTAAATTGGTCTGCCCAGATTTGAAAACAGTGAATATATTACTCCTCTCAGAATCACTAGTCCCGTTACCAACGGCCAGTAGCATATTTGAATTTATTATGTTATACATTCCCATCGCAAAAGACCCTTGTCCAGATGCTTCAGTTCCAAAGCCCATTGCAGTAGAAAAATTACCAGATGCTATTGTATTATTACCCATTGCTATAGAACTACCCCCTGAAGCGACTGTACCAGCTCCAAATGCTAAGGAATAAGTTGCCGTTGCGCTTGCATCTTGACCCATAGCAATAGAACATAAACCAGAAGCAGTTGTACGTAGCCCAAAGGAAGAGCTATAGAATCCTGTTGCACCAAAAGAGTTAGATTCATTGAAACTTGAACTAAAATCAATAGCATTTCCACCGATATTTCCATAATTATTTGGATTTCGCCCTTTTAATCGCCAACCAATCTCGTTGCCTTCATCAAGAGCTTCTAATCCAGTAACATTCCCAGCACTTAAAGCATAAGGCACTGTTTTAAATTGCGTTGTACCCATGTCTACCAAACCATTGCCTGTATTAATTTGCACGTTTAAATAATGCTCATCGCTTGCCCAATCTATCGTTGTAAAATCTCCAGAAACTACAGTACCTTCTCCAATATTTAATATTATGACTCCATTAGCATCGGTGCTTTGCGAATGGGATTCTTCATATACATTTGTCTGCGCAGTACCTTGTAGAATACTAAAGTTTACTTGTATTAAATCGTTGGCTACAATATTACCATTGCCATCTTTTGCAATGGCTTTGTAGTTTATGCCGTTTTGGGCGAAGCTTGTTACAACTATTAGTATAGCTATCATTGTTGTTATTCCTGTTTTCATGATTTTCTATTCTTTAAGTTCATCAAGTTTCAAGGCTTTCATATACTCCCAGAATTCGTCAGGCTCGATATTATTGCCTCTGGCGTTTACAGCAAAACGGTCGTTTACCAAAAACTCCATCTTTACGTGGGTACTATATTTTTGTTTTCTGTATCTCTCTTTAACAGCAATGCCGTCACGTTTATGGATTTTTTCGTAGCCGTTTTCGGTTTCAGAGTCTAAAGTTGCTTTTTCAATCATGGTGTACATATACAACAATCCAGAACCTGCTCCTGCGCCATCAATAATCTCCACCTTTAAATTTTTAGGCATGTTGTCTGGATTGCGATAATCAAGAGTCATGCTACTTATATTTACCATACCCGCATTCCCAATTTTGTATTTTTGACGTTCTAAGTCGCCCAACTCATCGGGCATCCATGTTTTAATAGTTTTTGTAGTAACAGGTTTTAAGTTTTTGAGTTTTTCGACTTTCTCTTTTGCTTCATTTACGCTACTTAATATGTTAGTAGCATTATTAACCGCTTCGGTGGTATTTTTCGCAGCTTCTTTAACTTCTTTTACTTTTGAAAAGACTGCATTGTCTTTTTTACATGCTGTAAAAGCAAGCAATACCACGATTACCGATGTTATTTTTAATGTTTTCATATTTCTATTATTAAAATTATTTTTTAGCATCCAAAAGGGCTTTTACCACCCATTTGTGAGATTAAATTATCTAAACCTCCCATTATGGCTCCAGCATTTCCCATTGTTGCAAACATGATTTCTTTTTGTACGTTGCAAGCCAATCCTTTTAGGGCTTTAGCAATCTTATCATCCATACCAGTAGTATCCATAACTATTAGTGCTTCACTTGCAATGGCATAAAGCTTGACCAGTGTAAGCCCATATTGAGCCATAATACCAACTGAAAGTCCACCAACACCCATGATTCCAAATAGCGCCATATAAGCATTAATTACATGACTGATTTCTTCCAGTTGAGCTTTAAACCGTTCGCCACCACCTCCAGAGCCGTTTGGTAGTATGCCATACAATTCGCCATTCTCGTTAATATTCCAAAATGCCTTGGAGGTCGCCTCGCTATCAAATATGCGTAGCCGCGCATTGCGAAATACACGTTCGTACCAATACAAAAGATCTGCTTCTTTTGGAAGTGACTGCACCCACCTTGTCTCGTTAGCTGTTTTAATGTTTATCCAAGATGCATCCACTAATTCTGAATAAGTGCTAGTAGGATATAATTGATGTTCTCTTATGGCAAGCTCTGCGGTTTTAATCACATTAGTCTGAAATGCTTCTTTTGCATTCTCAGATAGGGTTACATAATCTGAAGTCGGTAAATAATCGAAAAGTGAGTTTGCATCGCCTGTAATAACGCCAGGTTTTATGGTTTGTAAACCAATCCGGATTCCTTCAGGAATCGTGAGAGACTCATGCGTAGCGGAATCGCTTAACGGTAACATTAACGACAATGCCTTTCCAGAGAGGTTTATTTGCCCTTTTTCAAAATTGTTTTTAGCCAAAGCTATATCATCATCTATAAGAGCTTCTCCCCATGTTCTTGTACTGAGTTTAGCCGTTAATAAATCTGACAGTGCTACAGAATACGTCGGTCCGGGACCTTCAAAATACAATTGCATTCCGCCTAACATTAAGTCATGCACATCGTTAACCATCTCTTGAGAGGGTATTTCTCTTGGACTCACAGAATAATCCCAACCAGCTACAACACGTTTTATTTCGTGATTATTCGCATATTTTATACTTAGGTAAAGACCAATAATCTTTGGCCCTATTTGACTACCGCCTTCAATTGTGTTAAATGCATAAGTCGTATTAGCAGTTACCCGCTTATTATCAATGCTGACTTCCACATTACGAATTTGAGTATCTCCTACGGAATAATATGTAAATACATAGGGTTGTATTGCCAATTTCTCTAGATATGCTTCAATCCCTATCATGGCGTTTTCATGATCGTTTGCCAGCAAGTGCAATCCATTGGTTAATTCTGCCATTTTATCGAAAGTCTTAGCATAGTAATCATATCCTGAGCTTCTAACATTTAATACAATGGCTGGTGGCCCGCTTTTATATATTGCTTCATCTTTAGGGTTAAAGGCATCATCATTATCGCCATCGGTAGCAAAGATTACTAAATCATTATCGGTTTGAGATGCTTTAAGCAACCATGTAAATAACGATGAAGGTGTTTGCCAATCGGTTATAATTGCTGACGGATATTTACTAAGAATGTTCTTTCGAAGGGCGTCAATAAATATTTTCATGCCTTCGCCACTAAATGTTGCAGGCATGCTTGAAGACCCATCATACATAATTAAAATTCTTGGTGTTCTCTGATTAGACTCCATAGTAACGCGTATTGGTTTTCCATCTTCCAAAAAATTAAAATCGCTAGCAGAAAGCCCTTCTATTAAGTCTCCATTATTTGCTTTTGCGCTAACACTTAATCGTACGCTAGGATATCCAGTAGTTTTTGCAGATACATCAAGTTGTTGTACTTGTTCTTGTAAATTAGTATTTGCCTTTTTCAATAAAGTGACATCGCCAATTTTGGTTTGATTGCTATTTAATGAAATACGTTTTCCAGATAATGTAATTGGATCAGCTAAAACTGAATTTTCAGTCATAAAATCTGTTGAAGCATCTGTAGCTTGCAATGCCAAAGCAGGGGTGAAAACATTGACGTTTCCTACTTTAGTGTAGGTTTGTTCTTCTAGATTCAGATTGTTTAAAAAAAAAGCCCCAATTTGTCTACCAACAAGATCTCTGGCTAACCACTCGCCACGTATTAGTTCTTTTTCTTCCAATGGCGTAATGGAGTCTCGATATGTTAGTTTAATTGACACTTTATCGTCATTAGGTTTAAAAGGCTTTGCTTCCCTTAATTTTGTCGGGTTCTCAGATTTAAGATTCCCATACGGGATTTTAGGGTCAAAAAGGTTGGCATATTTTATGACGCCATCTATTTCAAATTCAACAATGGGTGTTTCATATCCATTCCATCTAAAATCAAAAGAATAGTAATAATGGTCTTCTGGAAGGTCAAGTGTTTTTAAAATGCGATTGCCTAAATCTTCTGCTTTTTTCATTTCTGCTTCTGGAGACGCCTCATTTTCTTGGTAATCTAAAGAGACACCTAATTCTTTTGCCCATCTTTTTAAAGCTTTTTTCGGAATATCAGGAGCACAAACCCTATCTATTGGTCTAAAAAAATACGATTGAGCTTCTTGTTTAGTAATTGGGTGGCTCTCAAACATAACTCTAGAAGGTATGCCAGATTCTTGGAGCATTTGAGTTAATAATTCTGCTTTTTCGCGCGGTGTCGCCATACCGCATCGTAAAGTATAGTTAAGTCCCCATTTTAAGCCTTTACCAACATCTCCAACACCTTTTTTTGTTAGCGGAATCAGCTGAATCTCATTTTTAACAAACTCATACATCTTCTCAGGATTGCCTTCTTCAACAAGGCTTTCAATTCTATTTTTAAGATGGTCAGGACTTGTTTTGAGATAGTGCAACATCTCCTCCCACATCTTAAAAGGTGCTTTTCCTGAGCCAACAAACCCAACTTCTTCTTTACAACTTAAGATTGTAGTTAAAGGAAGGTTTACGGCAATACTCGCCAAAACCAACTTTTTAAAAAAGTCGCGACGTCCTTCGGATTCTGATATATGTGTATTTTGCTTCATCTATGGTATATCTCCTGATACTATACTAGTTTTCGCGTCCAGCATTAGGATCTAAACTCATAAATTCGTAATCCTCTATTACTATAGTTTTTGGGGCTTTTTCCAAAGTCACACAAGTCATCTTTGCGCTGTGCTTTTTCTTTTTCTTGTTAACTATGTCCATTTCCATCATGATGCTGTTTTCAGCTTTATCCAACCATTTTGGGTCAAATCCTTTTGGTAAAGCCTGCTGTTGCATACCACCATAAACCTGATTAAAACTAACGGGCGCATCCATTGCTATATACATCGTCATTTTTAGGTCTTCATTTTCCATCTGGAAACCCTGGCACTCATAACCTAAAATCGTTTTTGTGCCTACTTCTGTAAACGTATAGTCTTTCATGCTGTTAGCTTCTTGTTCGGCAATGTCTTCGAGTTCGCCTGTGGCATTATTGAGTACATGACCTGCTTTACCATTTTCTGTTTCCATAAGTATCAGTAGGACATTAATTTCTTCGTCAAAAACCATAAACATATTATTGGCCATAACATTATTTTCTAGTTCTGCTTGCGAACCAAAATACTTGGCACCAGGTTTTAGATAATAGGTCATATTCATATTCCCTCTCTTGTGCTTCATCTGCATGGTGTACTTCCATTCAAAGTCATAACTACTAGGCAGAATGCTCGGGTCTACTTGAGCGCCACCTATGTTAATGTTGAATATTTTATCCATCCCTTTCCCAGCCATTTGAGCCGCCTTGTCTGCCGTCTTTCTTACAACGACTTCTTCTACCGCTTGCTCTGCTTTTTTCTTTAATTTTTTTAAGAATTGTCCATGGGATAGTTGGCATGCAAATACCAAAAGGAAAATGGATAAAATGTGTGTTCTTGTTTTCATGATATAATGGATTAATATGTTGATATGCATTAATTTGTATTCCTTTTATAAAAAAGTAAACATGCGTAAGAAAAATTTTATCTTTATAGATGTTTACCTAATTACAATTACGACACTAAATGACAGACGACAGCTTAATCAAAGCGCTCAAAAACGATGACCGCTCTGTATTAAAATCCGTTTATCTTAATAACAAGATGGCGTTTATCGCCTTTGCTAATAGATATGAGCTTAGCAATGATGATGTATTAGATGTGTATCAAGACGCCATAATTGCATTAAGAGAAAATGCCCTAAAGGGGCACTTGGACGGTTTAAAAAGTGAGTTGAAAACGTATTTGTTTAGTATAGGCAAATACATGATTTACAATCGTCTTAAAGAGAAAAAGAAGTTGTTTGTTTCAGAAACCATCGAAGAACCTGATGATTTTGATGAACTAAAAATAACAGACATAGGTTATGATTTTAGTCCAAGGCAACGGCAATTACAAAAAGCCTTTAAACAACTAGGCGAGCAATGTCAAAATGTATTAAACCTCTTTTATTTTAGAGGGTATACTTTGGATGATATTGTAACTAAGCTAAACTATAACAATAAGGATGTTGTAAAAAGTCAGAAATCAAGGTGTTTAAAAACACTAAAAGACATCATTAGAAAAAACGAGACATGAAAAGCGAATCCCTAATCGTCAAGTTTTTTGAAAAAACCCTTACTACTGAGGAGTTGCATGAGTTTAATAAACTTATGGCAAACGATTCGGATTTTAGGAAAGAGGTGGAATTCAGAAACGAACTAAAAGACGTCATCACTCTAGATGATCGTGAAACTATAAAACATGAATTAAAAGACTTAGAATCCAATATTCCAAAAAAGAACATACGTATTTGGCCAATAGCTGCGAGCCTAGTTATATTATTAGGTGTCTCATCTTTTTGGTTTTTTGGAAATCAAACAGCAAATTCTGAGGATTTATTTAATACTAATTTTGAGCCTTATCGTAATGTCGTACAACCAATTGAACGTGGCAACGATACAACAGATCCTAAAATAGATGCGTTTATTGCTTATGAAAGTAAGGATTACGATAATGCCCTAAAAGGATTCAATATGCTAGCTGAAGACAATGACGCGGTAATTCAATTCTACAAAGCCAATACATTATTAAAATTGGGTAATACTGATGAAGCAATCCGCATACTAAAACAGAATATTACGTTAACGGACACACTAACTGAAAAACACTATTGGTACTTAGCATTGGCTTATATAAAAGCTGATAACTTTGAAGAGGCTAAAGAAAAATTAAAGTACCTGATAAATAATCCCAACTCCGAATACAAAAAGGAAGAGGCTAAAAAATTAACTAAAAAATTGAAGTAGTTTTTTTCTAAATAGTATAACCAGAAGAGTTACTGCTAAAAGAATATAGAGCCACATATTACTCCCACTAGAGATAGGTTCAATATCTCCCGAAATAACGAATCCAGCCCAGTAGTATGGATGCCTTAACTCAACATCTTTGGTAATCTCTA
>CALDUJ010000006.1 GCA_937923735.1 uncultured Flavobacteriaceae bacterium
TTTAGACAGTTTGTCTTCTATCTGCTCAGGAAAGAGTTTAACACCACCGGAGTTTATGACATTATCATAGCGCCCAAGAAATTCAAATTCAGTATCTGAATGTAGAGTAACAATATCGTTAGTGACAACTTTTCCATCGAATAAATTTGGAGCCTCAATGACTAAGCAATCGCGTTTGTCTTGAGATATTGTGATGTTCGGTAATATTTTAAAATAAGATTCCTCGACTCCGCTCGAAATGACAGCGTGTTTATTTAATTGCTTAACAGCTATATGTGTAATGGTCTCTGTCATACCATATGTAGCAAAAACCTTGGTCTTTTCTTTTTGAAGTTGATCAATCAGTGTATTTGATGTTGATGCTCCACCTATTATTAAAATCTTTATTTGTTTTAATTTATCTAGGCAGTTCGCTACTTGCATAGGTACCATAGCGCAAAAATCGTAATGCTTACGATTATTCATAAAAGGTTTAGAGGAAGGTTCAACAATATCCAATTGCAAACCTAATATCAATGCTCTTACAAGCATCATCTTACCAGCAATAAAATCTGTCGATAAACAATGTAAAGCCTTATCTCCTGGCTTGAGTTTAAAACAATCACCTGTTGCTATGGCCGAATGTACCATAGCTTGTTTTTTTAATACAATAGTTTTTGGTCTCCCTGTTGAACCAGAAGTCTTAGCTAGTATGTATTCTTTTGTGTCTAACCAGTCCAACAAAAAATTGCCTATTGATTGCTCGAAAGATTTTCCTTCTTTCACAAAACTATAGGCAACTTCCTTGAGATTTTCTCTATTATAAGATATTCCGTTTAAGCGGAATTTATTGTGTATTTCTTTATAATGTGGAATCAATATTTTCTCCTATGACTTTATAGTCTTCTGTTGGTGGCGCATGAACAGGACCAAATAATTTATCCTTCCAATTGGTCCATTTATATTTCTTAGCGAATATAAATAGCACTATTGGAAACAATATAAATACAGGCAGCACCAAATCTATAAATCCAAGTTCTGGTTCTGCTATATCCTTTAACACGGAATATGTTTGGAAAACTGTCCAATCTGCTGTTACTAGTAAAGCAGTAAACAAATTATTTGCCGCATGAAATCCTAATGCTAATTCTAATCCTTCGTCCATTAACGTCATGATTCCTAAAAACAATCCAGTACCTATATAATATACCATAATAGTTGGTCCGAGCTTATCTACTTCAGGGTTCCAGAAATGAAGCATTCCAAAAATTACAGAAGTAATTATTAAAGGCATCCATTTAGCTTGCATGCTTTTTTGAAGCTTAAAATAAAAACTTGTTTCAAAAAGCTTCAACGCTTTTAAGACATGAAAAATGGCAAAAATTAATATAACAACTATCGCAGAAACAATTAATGGATGAAACGAACCAAATCCTATATCTAGATGAAAATCAAAACTACTATCAATTAATACATATAATGGTAAAATTAAAAACGACAAAATAAACCCAATAGGAAACAATATATTCTTTGTGGCTGTACCAAAACCTTGCATTAAATAGCCTCTAAATAAATACTCTTCAAAACTAGTTTGAATTGGAATTAGGGCAATGGCAATAACCGCTAAAATGGCAAAACGCTGCCATTCAAAATTATACACGTAATCTTCTGGAGCCATGTAATAATCGAGAAGCACTAATCCAGAAGACAATATGCCCCAGAAAAAGAATGCAAACCATATACGTTTCCAATCCAATTTTTTTCTAGAAGTCCCAACAGACCTAATAGTTTGTTTGTGTAAAAATTTAACAACCAAAACCAAAGCTAACATTGCTACAGCAAAAGAAATCAACATTAAGAACAAGCTAAGGTTTGGTTCCAGAATTGACATCATTTTTTCTGTAGTTAACCCCGTCATGTTCTCTCCATCACTTGCTGCTTTTGCAAAAACGGCAATGCCAAAGGGTATTTGCCCAATAGTTGCAGCAATTATTACAATTACAGACCCAACTAAGTATCTCCAAAAATCATGCTTTATGTTAAAAGCTTGTTGTATGTAAGTCATTTTAAATTAAATTTCCAGTTAGTTTTAGTATCGTATCGCAATGTACCATTTTTTATAGATAATGGCGAGTCAAAATTATTAGTATATAGGCTGCCGGTTCCTAAACCTTGAGGTATATTATTCTCTTTGGTGTAAGTATATTGTGCTATAGCGTTAAGACCAACATTACTTTCCAAAGCGCTTGTAATCCACCAGTCTATATGGTATTTTTTTGTAAGCATTATCCAATTATTTGTATTGTGAAAACCACCAACAAGACTTGGTTTCAAAATAATATACTGAGGTTTTATGGTATCTAAAAGCTGTTTCCTTTTTGCAACAGAAAACACTCCTATTAATTCTTCGTCTAGTGCTATAGGCAGTGGTGTTTGTTCACATAATGCTGCCATATCATTCCATTGTCCTTGCCTAATAGGCTGCTCAATAGAATGTAAATCAAACTCAGACAAGCGTTTCAATTTCTCCAATGCTTTATTAACAGAAAACGCACCGTTAGCATCAACTCGCAACTCTATATCTTTTTTGGAAAACTCCTTTCGTATGTATTTTAGTAATTCTAATTCAGTAGAAAAATCGATAGCACCAATCTTCATCTTGATACAACTAAATCCTTCTTCAATCTTTTGTTTGATTTGTTCTTTCATGAAAGCCTTCTCTCCCATCCAAATCAATCCATTTATGGAAATAGAGTCATTTCCTTTTGAGAATTCCGAAGGAAATAATTCAAACTTATTACTACTCTTAAAAGATTTAAAAGCCATTTCCACACCAAATTGTATACTAGGAAATTCTATTAGTTCATCCAGAAGGGAGTTTAACGGCATATTGATATTATCGCAAACCCATTTCAGTTTACTCTCAAAGTCAGGTCGATCATCAATACTTAATCCTCTTAGTATGCCACATTCTCCTGTACCTTTTTTATTATTTTCTTCTATAATAATAAACCATGTTTCTTTTGAGGTCAAAACACCTCTTGAGGTACCACTAGGTCTTTTAAAGTTTAGGATGTATTTATGGTAGGATGCTTTTATCATTCTGCACCTAAAAATTATGGTGTAAGCTAAATTGCCATTGTGCTTTTGCTCTACTTACCAATTTCTGGTTCATCCATCCTAGTTGAACTCGCAATCCAGATCTAATAACATATCCTACACCTAAATACGTCCTGTTACGGTCAAACAACTGCACCTCTCTATTATCCCCTATATCTGTTTGGCCATTGATAAACAACTCATTATAAAGTGCTAAATGAAAAGCATCTTTTTCCATTGTAGGTTTGTTTAAAGGAACGTTAAGAAATAAATTGTAACGATAACGCGTCCTAAAATCTTGGTTTTCAACAAAGCGTTGTTCGTATCTAAATCTATGCGCAAATAATAAACGTTTACCAATTTTATGAGGTAAAAATGCTTCTTGATAGATTCTGCTTTCAGTAGAAGTATCATTACTATCTCCAATAACACCAGAGGTAATATGACCATAACCAAGAGTTAATTTTACATTGGTTTCTTTTGGTCGATAAGTAATTCCTGAACGTAGTAACAACTGTTCAAGGTCACCTATAAAATTCCAATTACGATATTGAAAGTCTCCTTGAATACCAAATTGGCTGCCCTTAAACTGATGGTCATAAAAGTACATATACCAGGTACCTGTATCATTTTCAGATGTTTGCGAGTAAGCAGAAAAACTGAATACTAGAACTAAAAGAGTGATTATTTTTTTCATAGAGGTTGTTTTCTAATATAAATTCAAAAATTAGTTTGAAAATACTAATTTTAAAACTTCAAACAAGGACTAATGACTGAATTTCCTGATATCATTCTTTATGCTATTCCTTTTTTTATTTTTTCGATGTTATTGGAGCTATATGTTACCACTAAAGAAAATATAAATACTTACGAAAAAAAGGACGCATTTTCGTCCATAGTAATGGGTTTAGGTAATGTATTTTTAGGATACTTTAGCAAAGCACTCGTTTTATTGTCCTTTTTTTATATCTATGAAAATTTTAGACTATTTACCATACCAGTCGCATGGTGGAGCTTTGTACTTATTTTCTTTGCAGATGATTTTGCCTATTATTGGTTTCACAGGATATCACATGAGTGCCGTTTGTTTTGGGCATCCCATGTGGTGCATCATTCTTCTCAACATTATAATTTAAGCACGGCTTTGAGACAAACCTGGTCTGGTGGTTTTTATTCGTTTGTTTTCTGGCTATGGTTACCTGTTATAGGGTTTCATCCTGGAATGATTATTCTTCAAATGTCCATTAGTTTATTATATCAGTTTTGGATACATACCGAAGCTATCGATAAAATGCCTAAATGGTTTGAAGCGGTTATGAACACTCCTTCCCATCATCGCGTACACCACGGCAGTAATCCTCTATATCTGGATAGAAATCATGCTGGTATCTTAATTATTTGGGATAAGCTATTCGGAACCTTTCAAGCTGAAATTAAAGAAGAAAAAGTAGTTTACGGCTTGGTAAAAAATATAAACACATATAACCCAATAAAGATTGCTTTTATAGAATGGATAGATATGTGCAAAGATGTATTTTCGGGTAAGAAAAATATTATTAGTCGCATAAAATATCTTTATAAACCTCCTGGATGGAAACACGATGGCACTGGTAAAATATCTGAAGATTTACGAAAAGAGTGGTTAGAAAAAAACTAATTGTATAGTCAATAATTATATAAAGCAAAAAACTCGGACAGTATATGTCCGAGTTTTTAATCCCCAAAATTAAGAGCTAGTAACTCTTGAAGTAATGCTAAACCTAAACTTAACACATAGCAAACATATATTATAATATTCTGATTACAAGCGTTTTAATAAAAAAAATGCATTTATCAACATTTTGTTTATAAAAACTTACTAGCAAAAAAAGTATTTTCTTACAAAATATAACCAATACCTAAAAGAAGTGCCAAGAATACAGTAGAAAGGGCTAATTTTTTTAGTTCAGGATCCAATAATTCTGGCTCTTTGTTATTTTTAACAGTCCTAATATGGATGATAAGTGGTATAAAAATAATTAAGGCTATAAGGTTATAAGGAGACATATAATACAATATTAAAAATAAAATTGTCATCAAAATAGCTGCGCTAACTAGAAGAAGATGATAGTACTTGGCTTTTTTATTACCCAGTTTAACAGCAAGCGTATTCTTACCAGACTTTCTATCAGATTCAATATCTCTCATATTATTTAAGTTGAGTACTGCAACACTTAAAAGGCCAATAGTTATGGCTGGCAATAAAACTAGGTGGTCTATTCGTTTAGAAAACAAAAAATAACCTCCGACGACACTAACAATACCAAAAAATATAAATACAAAAACATCTCCAAGACCTTTATAGCCATATGCAGATTTACCGACTGTATACTTAATAGAGGCAGCAATTGTTATAATTGCCAACAAAAAGAAAATTAAGGAGTATAAAAAATTATTTAGTCCGAAGGCTTTAAGAATTAGTGTAAATGATAATCCTATAGAAAAAAGAATACAAACCCTAACGCCGTTAAATACTTCATCGGGTGTTAATTTTCCACTCTGTATGGCTCTTTCCGGGCCGATGCGTTCCTCATTATCGGTTCCCTTTATACCATCTCCGTAATCGTTCGATAAATTTGATAGAATCTGGAAGCTTAATGTTGTTAATATAGCCAAAATAAAAATCTCCAAATCGAAAAAGCCATTATAATGTGCAAAACAACCAGCTAAGATTATTCCAGAAATGGATAGTGGCAATGTTCTCAGTCTTATGGCGGATAACCAAACCTTTAAATTCTCCATATATTTATAAGATTGATTTTAAGGTATCCACTTTTTTTCAAAATTTGGTTTACGCTTTTCTAGAAATGCGTCTCTTCCCTCTTTAGCTTCATCTGTCATATAAGCCAAACGGGTGGCTTCTCCTGCGAATACTTGTTGACCTACCATACCATCATCGGTAAGATTCATTGCAAATTTTAGCATTTTTATTGAGGTCGGAGATTTAGCCAATATTTCTTGTGCCCATTGATATGCAGTGTCTTCTAACTCGTTATGAGGAATAACGGCATTTACCATTCCCATTTCGTAAGCTTCTAGAGCAGAATAATTTCTTCCTAGAAAGAAAATCTCACGTGCCTTTTTCTGCCCAACCATTTTAGCTAAGTAAGCGGATCCATAACCACCATCAAAGCTAGTAACGTCAGCATCTGTTTGCTTAAAAATTGCGTTTTCTTTACTTGCTAAGGTCAAATCACATACGACATGTAAACTATGACCGCCTCCAACTGCCCAACCTGGCACTACTGCAATAACAGCTTTGGGCATAAACCTGATGAGACGTTGTACTTCAAGAATATTTAATCTATGCATACCATCATCTCCAACATATCCTTGATGCCCTCTAGCTTTTTGATCGCCACCAGAACAAAAAGAATATATTCCATCTTTGCTAGAAGGACCTTCGGCTGATAATAGTACTACACCTATAGATGTATCTTCTTGAGCATCATAAAAAGCTTCATAAAGTTCTGAAGTTGTTTTTGGTCTAAATGCATTACGAACATCTGGTCTGTTAAATGCTATTCTGGCGACACCATCACATTTCTTGTATGTTATGTCTTGGAACTCCTTTACGGTTTTCCATTTGATTTTAATCATAAATAAACTTTGAAGCCATAAAAATACTGTTTTCTAGAATAATAACAGATTCTTTTAAGTATCTATGATTCCAGAATTACATTATAGATAAAAAGTATTACTAATTAAGTGTTTAAGTAATTGTTAATCAATTAATAACAAAATACTAACTGTACTATCAGTCTTACAAATATGTTTTTAATCGATTATTTTATGTCTTTCGGCGATATATTGATTTCTATCAAGATGTAAATCTAGAAAACACTATGTATGCATAATATATTTGCAGTGTAATTAACTGTGAATCAATAATTAACTGCACATTATGATAACAATTAACGACTCAACTCTTGCCAAGCATGTTGTAAAAACATCTGGCATAAATATTGGTCAACTCTATTTTTTTAACAACATAGTTATATCCGAATTTAAAGAAGGTGTACATATAACTTATGAGAATGCTCAAGAACTTATAAGAGCCTTAAGACATTATTTTGGAGCATCAAGACCATTTGGTTTTATATCTAATATGGTGAATTCTTACTCAATGAATCCAACAGATTCTTTAAGATTTAAGCAAGAGCTTAAAAATCTAACTGCGTATGGCGTGGTTGCATACACTAATGCTGGGAGGCTAAATGCCGAAATCGAGAATAAATTCTGCAAGGACGAAAATATATGCTTCAACGATATTTATGAAGCAGCCGATACTATATATAATAAAGTAAAACAAGTTAAAATCCCCGTTGATTAGTTTCAGGAATAGAT
>CALDUJ010000007.1 GCA_937923735.1 uncultured Flavobacteriaceae bacterium
GAAAAACCATTTGCAGGAATCAACGGTTCAGGAAAGCATAACAATTGGAGTTTGAGTACAGATACAGGAGTTAACTTATTGAGTCCTGGAAAAACACCAATGAGTAACTTACAATTTCTAACATTTTTTATAAATACTATAAAAGCTGTTCATGACTATGAAGAATTGTTGAGAGCAGCTATAGCTTCGGCAAGCAATGACCATAGACTTGGCGCGAATGAAGCACCCCCAGCAATAATTTCTGTATTTATTGGAGAGCAATTAACTACTGTTTTAAATGAATTGGAAAACGTAACAAGGGGTAAGCTGTCTCCAAAAGAAAAAACAGATCTTAAACTAAATGTCGTTGGTAAAATTCCTGAAATATTACTCGATAATACCGACAGAAATAGAACATCTCCTTTTGCATTTACGGGTAATAAATTTGAATTTAGGGCAGTTGGTTCTAATGCCAATTGCGCTAAAGCGATGACAGTTTTAAATACTATAGTTGCGAAGCAGTTAATTGAATTCAAAAAAGAAGTAGATATTCTTATCGATAAGAAAGACATGAAAAAAGACGACGCAGTTTTTAATGTCTTAAGAGAATATATTAAGACATCTAAGTCCATATTATTTGAAGGAAACGGTTATGGAGATGCATGGGAGAAAGAGGCTAAAAGAAGAGGGTTGAGTAATAACAAAACAACGCCTTTAGCGCTTAAAGCGAAAATGACCGATAAGGTTGTGTCTTTATTTGATGAATTGAATGTCATGAATAAAGTGGAGCAGGAAGCACGCTATGAAATTGAAATAGAAGAATATATTTTGCGTATACAGATAGAAAGCCGTGTTCTTGGAGATATAGCTCGTAATCATATTATTCCTACGGCGGTGAAATACCAAAATGTCCTCATTAAAAATGTAACTGGATTAAAGGAAATATATGAGGATAAGTATAGAAAACTAGCTAAAGAGCAATTGGAACTAATTGAGGAAATATCCAATCAAATTGAGGCAATCAATTCAAAGGTTACCAAGATGATTAATGATAGAAAAAAGGCAAACACACTAAATAAATCAGAAGAGAAGGCTGAAGTTTATTGTGATAAAGTAAAATCTTATTTTGATGATATTAGGTATCATTGCGACAAATTGGAATTACTTGTAGATGATGAGATTTGGCCACTAACTAAATATCGAGAATTATTATTTACTAAGTAATTTCTTACAATTTTTTCGTAAAGTACTGACTTTTAATTTTTTGTAGACTTCCATTTTTTGCGAATTTCTCAGTTTATTGTATTTTAAACTAAGAATTTGGCGTATTTAGTCTTACTATTTTGCATCTTATCGAAAAAGAGGTTTTTCCACTTCTTTTTTGTTTCCCAATAAGAGAATTCAAAAACGATTTTGCATATATTTGCAATGCTATTAATCAATATATTTAATTATGAAAAAGCTCTTATTGAGTTTTGTACTGTTATTGTGCGCGACGTTAATATTCGCCTAAACAACGAAACTAGGCTTTATCACCGATTACAAGATAAAGTCTACATAAAAATTAAATCATTTTCAATTCATACAAAGTGAATAGGAAGTGATTTTTTTTATTTAGATAACTTTCACCTAAACAGCGTTTTATACTATTTGCTATATTTGCAGCTAGTAATAAGAAGATTAAAACATTATTAATATTTGATTTTATATCAAGTATTAAAATCTTAACTAAACATGATGTTATGCAAAAAATAATTTTAACCATTTTCTTTTCTATGGTCACATTGTATGTTAATGGTCAAGATATGGGGTCTGTAGATGACCAAACATCAAGTCAAAAGAATAATGTAATTAGACCCAACAATGCTGTTACAGCTGCCTTAGGGACGGCTGTTGCTAATGGAGATTTGCCAGAAGCTAAATTCGACCTAAATATGCAAATAGGCTATAAAAGACTTTTGGGTTCTGGGTGGAATCTTGGATTCACATATAATAAGTATAATGTTGTTTTTGGTGATGTTTATAACGAAGGGTTTATGTCATTTGATTTGGATTTAGAATATATGTTCTTTCCAAGAAAAGAGTTCACACCTTACATATATGCTGGTCCTGGATTAAATGCTGCGAATGGTATTGAAAATTCTGAGGTGAAATTTCAATTTGGAATTGGTATAGAAGTTATGGTATCTGATAATATTGGTTTGAAACTTTATGGAGACAGAAATTTTCTTGGGAGTGATATTTTAGATGGTATTGAAGCCGGGGCTGGAAATGATGCTTATTACAAGCTCGGATTTGGTGCTAATTTTTATTTCCCAAACAATTCGAAAAAAATTAAAAAAGGAGAGCCAACTTTCATAAAGAAAAATGAACTAGACGATTTTTAGCGAGAAGAGACTCAAAATATATAAAGCGCACGATTTAATAATTGTGCGCTTTTTTAGTTAAGCATCTTTAGTATTATTATTTTTGCAATTCAAAAAAATAAATTCAATGTCAGAAGATATTAGTAAAAGGTATAGTTTAAGAGGTGTATCGGCTTCAAAAGAAGATGTTCATAACGCCATTAAGAACGTGAATAAAGGACTTTTTCCTAAAGCTTTTTGCAAGATTGTGCCTGATTATTTGACAAACGATGACGACTATTGTTTGATTATGCATGCAGATGGTGCGGGTACAAAAAGCTCTCTCGCTTACATGTACTGGAAAGAAACAGGAGATTTATCTGTTTGGAAGGGCATTGCTCAAGATGCGTTAATCATGAATATAGATGATTTACTTTGCGTTGGAGCTACAGATAACATCATGCTATCGTCTACTATTGGTCGAAATAAGAATCTAATTCCAGGTGAGGTTATTTCTGCAATAATAAACGGTACTGAAGAACTTATTTCAGAATTGAAGAGTTTTGGAGTTACTATTTATTCAACTGGAGGAGAAACGGCAGATGTTGGTGATTTGGTTAGAACTATAATTGTGGACTCTACAGTTACAGCAAGAATCAAACGCAGTAGTGTTATCGATAATGCTAACATAAAAGCGGGAGATGTAATAGTTGGTTTATCTTCTTTTGGAGAAGCAACTTATGAGAAAGGCTATAACGGAGGTATGGGAAGTAATGGGCTAACCTCGGCAAGACATGATGTGTTCCATAAATATTTAGCCGAAAAATACCCAGAAAGTTTTGATGTCGCCGTCCCGGAGGAACTTGTGTATTCAGGGAATACAAAACTAACAGATAGCATAGAAAATTCACCTATCGATGCAGGTAAATTGGTTCTGTCTCCAACGAGAACGTATGCACCAATTATCAAAAAGATACTCTCTAAATATAATTCGGATGATATTCATGGTATGATTCATTGTTCTGGTGGTGCGCAAACCAAAATCCTTCATTTTATTGATAATCTTCATATTGTTAAGGATAACATGTTTGATGTCCCACCATTATTTAAATTAATCCAAGAGCAGTCAAAAACAGATTGGAAAGAGATGTACCAAGTCTTTAATTGTGGTCACCGCATGGAATTGTATGTAAATCCTTCAATCGCTCAGGACCTAATTTCAATTTCAAAATCTTTTAATGTAGATGCTCAAATTATTGGTAGAGTAGAAACATCCGATTCTAAAAGGCTTACTATTAAGAGTGAGTATGGTGAGTTTGTCTACTAAACAAATTCTTTCATTACAAGTATAAATGCTGAAGTTAGGATTGCATCAATAACAAAAAGTATTGAAAATAGGCTCAACTGAGAAACTCCCAAATTTTTAGAAACAATTATTCTTTTGCGATTGGTGTTACTTAGAATATACCATATAACTACTGTAAGGAATAGTTTGGTAATAATAGCAGAGATTAGGTGCGGATTGTAAATCACAATAAATATGTTCACTAAAAATGACCATAGGAAAAGTGATTTGTAAAAAACAAAGATTGATGATAGCTTTTGCATGATATAAGTACAACGATAATTCCTTTAATTTTATTTTCTTACAAATAATTATAAGCTCCATATGTAGCTGTTGAAAAATTATTATTTGTCGTATTTTAGCGGCACAAGCAATAAGATAGATGTTAGAGAAATTACAGATTGTAAAACAACGTTTTGATGAAGTTAGTGATCTCATTATACAACCCGATATAATTACTGATCAGAAGCGTTATGTCCAATTAAATAAAGAGTATAAAGACCTCCGCTTATTAATGGATAAGCGCGAACTTTATATAGAATTGACTAACAATTTATCTGAAGCAGAAGAGATTATTGCCGATGGTAGCGATGCCGAAATGGTAGAAATGGCCAAGATGCAATATGACGAAGCCAAAGAAGGTATTCCTAAGCTAGAAGAAGAGATAAAAGTACTCTTAATACCAAAAGACCCTGAAGATTCTAAAAATGCAGTAGTAGAATTAAGAGCAGGAACTGGAGGCGACGAAGCAAGTATTTTTGCTGGTGATTTATTCCGAATGTACAATAAGTACTGTGAGAGCAAAGGATGGTCTGTTAGTACAGTTGATTATAGTGAAGGTACTAATGGTGGATTTAAAGAAATACAATTTGAAGTGTCGGGAGAAGATGTTTATGGAACTCTAAAGTTTGAAGCTGGAGTACATCGCGTACAGCGAGTGCCTCAAACAGAAACTCAAGGTCGCGTCCATACAAGTGCAGCAACAGTAATGGTATTTCCTGAAGCGGAAGAATTTGATGTAGAAATTGACCCAAAAGACGTGCGAATTGATTACTTCTGTTCTTCGGGACCAGGAGGTCAATCTGTAAATACAACCTATTCTGCCGTGAGATTAACGCACGAACCAACAGGTTTGGTAGCACAGTGCCAAGATCAGAAATCCCAACATAAAAATAAGGAGAAGGCTTTTAAAGTATTGCGCTCCCGACTTTATGAAATGGAGTTGGCTAAAAAAAATGCTGAAGATGCAGAAAAGCGAGGCAGTATGGTAACAAGCGGTGACCGTAGTGCGAAGATTAGAACCTATAATTATTCGCAAGGACGTGTAACGGATCACAGAATTGGGTTGACATTATACGATTTATCAAATATCATTAATGGTGACATTCAAAAAATAATAGATGAATTAATGTTAGCAGAAAACACAGAAAAGTTGAAGGCTAATAGTGATGTGATATAAATTCCTGAGAAGGCAGGAATCTTGTAATAATGACAACAAACCAACTCATAAAACAAATCCGCAAAAAAAAATCCTTTCTCTGTATTGGATTGGATGTAGACTTAAATAAAGTGCCAAAACATCTTTTAAAAGAAGAAGACCCAATCTTTGCCTTTAATAAGACAATTATAGATGCGACACACCATTTATGTGTCGCCTATAAGCCTAATATCGCTTTTTATGAAGCTTATGGTATAAAAGGGTGGGAGTCACTTAAAAAAACAATTGATTATTTAAACGAAAATCATCCAGAGATTTTTACGATTGCAGATGCTAAAAGGGGAGATATTGGCAATACAAGTACTATGTACGCCAAAGCCTTTTTTGAGGATATGAATTTTGACTCAATCACAATCGCTCCTTATATGGGAAAGGATTCAGTTGAACCCTTTTTAGCCTTTGAGGATAAGCACACCATACTTTTAGCTTTGACATCCAATCAAGGCGCGTTCGATTTTCAGACCAAGAAAGTAGATGGAAAAGAGTTGTACAAAGAAGTTTTAGAAACTTCTAAAACCTATAAGAATTCTAAAAATCTGATGTATGTAGTTGGTGCAACTAAGGTTGAGTATTTTAAAGAGATTAGACAAATAATTCCAGACAGTTTTTTATTAGTTCCTGGTGTTGGTGCTCAAGGCGGGAATCTTCAAGACGTTTGTAAATATGGGATGACTAAAGATGTAGGTCTGTTAATTAATTCATCTCGAGGTATTATATACGCTTCTAATGAGAGTGATTTTGCAGAGGCTGCTGCCAATAAGGCCAAAGATTTACAACAGCAAATGGTACAGGAATTAAACAAATAGTGTCATTACGAGGATCTGCAGACGTGGCAATTTCGCTTTTTTGAGTTTAAACCATTACAAAGTCTTTATTTTTTTTAGCCTATTAAAAATCTTATTGGCTTCATGGTAAAAGAAGTCGCTCATACCTGCATCTGTTTGCATCAAATTATATGCGTTTTCAATAAATGTAGTATATCGCTTCTCTAAATTAGAAGTGTTGTAAATGATGTTATCTTTCGACCGAATGGTTCCTATTTTACAAAATCGTTGATTCATAGCATTGACATTTGATATATATACGAACTGTCTGTAAGTAAAGATGTTAACAAAATCAAAAAATCGATTTACGTGTAGTAAATCGATTTTTAATAAATAAGCTTTGCTTTTTCTAATAAATTTAAAAAGCAGGATCAATCTTGTAGGGCAAATACCTTTTTTAATAAATCTGTAGTTCTTGACGAAATCTTGGTGCGTATTTCTTTTTCCTCAACAGCTATCATGGTGTAAACTCCTTTTAGAGCTTCTCCAGTTACATAATCTGTTAAGTCAGGATTTATATTGTTGGTAAACGGAATGCTATTGTATTTGTTGATGAGGTTTGTCCAGATTTGGTCAGCACCAACCTTACTGAATGAAGACTGAATAACGGGCTGAAATTTGTTGTATAAAGCTGTTTGAGTTTTCTCAGTTAAGTATTGTGTAGCTGCATCATCATTACCAAGAAGTATGTTTTTAACATCAGTAAAGGTAATATCCCTTACGGCATTCACAAAAATGGGTGTTGCTTCTTTAACGGCATCTTCAGCTGCTCTATTGAGTGCTTTTATACCTTCGTCAGCTAAATTATCTAGGCCAATGTCTCTTAGGGCTTTATCTACTTTTTGTAATTCTTCAGGTAGAAAAATTTTAACTAACTCATTTTTATAAAAGCCATCAGTTTGGGTCAATTTTGTGACTTGCTTATCTATACCAAAATTAAGAGATTGTCTTAGACCAGAGGCAATTTCTTCATTACTGATACCGCCTTGTGGTAACTGACCAATAACATCTTGAAGTTCTGCACAAGCTGTCAGATTAAAAACAATAATAAAAGCAAGTATTCTACGTATCATAATTTTGGGTTTTTAGTGAAACCTAATTTTGAAAAGTCTGAAAAGACGAATTCAAAAATAAGTGGTTGAACTAATTCCGCTTTTTAATTGCGGAATCTTTAAGTTTTAATCCTTTTGCTATCTTTAAGCAAGATACTTTTTAACGATGAATTTTAGACAAGGATTGTTTCAAACTTTAGTACTCTCTTTTTTTCTTTTTAATTGCCAACAAAAGCAAACAACAGCTTCTAAATCTGAAGCTAATCAGTATATAACAATAATAGGAATCGCTCAGGATGCTGGATACCCTCAAGTAGGGTGTGAAAGAGACTGTTGTAAGTTGTTTCATGACGGTAAGGAAAGAAAAAAGCATGTATCTAGTATTGGCTTAATTGATAAGTTAACAAACGAAAAATGGTTGTTCGATGCCACTCCAGATGTAACTACACAGTTAGATGAGCTAAAGCAAAATCATGTAAATAATGACCAAATAATTGACGGCATTTTCATCACACATGCTCATATGGGTCATTACACAGGCCTCATGTATCTGGGACGCGAAGCGTTAGGCGGAAAACAAATACCTGTGTTTGCAATGCCTAGGATGAAACAGTATTTAGAAACAAATGGACCTTGGAGTCAGCTGGTAGAATTGAATAATATTAAGTTGAATGAGATTCAAAATGAAAGAATTGTTAAGTTGAATTCCAACCTGAAAGTTACTCCTTTTTTAGTGCCACATCGCGATGAATTTTCTGAGACAGTAGGATATAAAATTGAAGGAAGAGAGAAGTCAGCTCTTTTTATCCCAGATATTAATAAATGGCAGTTGTGGGAAAAGAATATTGTTGAAGAAGTCAAGGAAGTAGATTATGCTTTTTTAGATGCTACGTTTTTTCAGGATGGAGAAATACCAAGACCTATGAGCGAGGTGCCACATCCATTTATAACTGAAACGGTAAAGCTTTTCGAAAATGAATCAAAAGAAACGAAAGCAAAAGTAATATTTATTCATTTTAACCATTCAAATCCAGGGATATTAAATTCACATGAATTAAAAGATAGGATTGAAGAACTAGGTTTTCGTTTTGCTAAAGAAGGAGAAAATTACGACCTATAGATTCTTATATATTCCCTAAAGATGTATCGAAATCTTTGAATAATCCGTAAATTTGTGTCTCAAAAGTCAAGCTAAATTACGAATGAAGCAAGTCGAGCCATACAAGCCAAAACATAAAATTAGAATCGTAACAGCCGCATCATTATTCGATGGGCACGATGCAGCTATTAATATCATGAGACGTATTATTCAGTCTACTGGTGTTGAGGTAATTCATTTAGGACATGACAGATCTGTTGAAGAGGTTGTAAACACAGCTATTCAAGAAGATGTGAATGCGATCGCAATGACATCCTATCAAGGTGGTCATAACGAGTATTTTAAATACATGTATGATTTATTGCAAGAACGTGGTGCTGGGCATATCAAGATATTTGGCGGCGGTGGCGGTGTCATTCTTCCTGAGGAAATAAAAGAGTTAATGGATTATGGAATCACTCGAATTTACTCACCGGATGATGGTCGTGAAATGGGGCTACAGGGCATGATAAATGACTTAGTCAAAACATCCGACTTTGCTATTGGAGACGCTTTAAATGGTGAAGTTGATATATTAGAAGAGAAGAACCCAAAGGCAATTGCCCGTGTTATATCTTCTGCTGAAAACTTTCCTGAAGTTGCTAAAAGCACTTTAGAAACAATTCATAATAAAAACAAAACATCTAAAACGCCTGTTCTTGGTATAACAGGAACTGGTGGTGCCGGAAAATCGTCTTTAGTTGATGAACTTGTTCGTAGATTTTTGATAGACTTTCCAAAGAAAACAATAGGATTGGTATCTGTAGACCCATCAAAAAGAAAAACCGGTGGCGCTCTTTTAGGAGATAGGATTCGTATGAATGCTATTAATTCGTCAAGAGTGTACATGCGTAGTTTGGCAACACGTCAATCTAATTTGGCATTATCTAAATATGTAAATGAAGCCGTTGAGGTTTTAAAAGCTGCAGAATACGATTTAATTATTTTGGAGACTTCTGGTATTGGTCAGTCAGATACAGAGATTATTGAACACTCCGATGTGTCTCTATACGTTATGACACCTGAATTTGGTGCTGCTACTCAGCTTGAAAAAATCGATATGTTAGATTTTGCCGATTTAGTAGCCATCAATAAGTTTGATAAGAGAGGTTCTTTAGATGCTTTACGCGATGTAAAAAAGCAATACATGCGCAACAATAATCTTTGGGATATACCTCAAGATGAATTGCCTGTGTACGGAACAATAGCATCACAATTCAACGACCCTGGAATGAATACGCTTTATAAAGCTGTTATGGATAAGTTAGTAGAAAAAGCTGAAGCTGATTTAAAATCGACTTTTGAGATTTCTAACGAAATGAGCGAAAAGATATTCGTGATTCCACCAGCAAGAACGCGTTATTTATCCGAAATAGCAGAAAATAATAGAGCTTACGATAAGAAAGCGAGCGAACAAGTTGAGGTAGCTCAAAAGCTATATGGAATTTTTAAGACTATAGAATCTATAACAGAGTCTGTCCCTGAATTAGATAAATCAGGAATCAATTCGGAGTCTGTCAGTTCGAGTATGTCATCTCGAGCGGAGTCGAGAGACGAGAACAAAGACTTCCTCAAGCTTCTTATTGCTGAATTCGACCGTGTAAAATTAAATTTAGACCCTTATAATTGGGAAGTCATTACTGGTTGGAGCGATAAAGTAAATAGATACAAAGAGTCTATCTACTCGTTTAAAGTAAGGGATAAGGAAATTAAAATAGAAACACATACAGAATCTCTTTCTCATAATCAGATACCTAGAGTCGCATTACCAAAGTATCGGGCTTGGGGAGATATTTTAAAGTGGTGTTTACAAGAAAACGTTCCTGGAGAGTTCCCTTATGCATCTGGATTATACCCATTTAAAAGAACAGGAGAAGACCCAGCAAGAATGTTTGCAGGCGAAGGCGGCCCAGAACGTACTAACAGGCGTTTTCATTATGTGAGTATGGGCTTGCCAGCGAAACGTTTATCTACAGCTTTTGATAGCGTTACCCTTTACGGAAACGATCCAGATCACCGACCAGATATTTACGGGAAAATAGGTAATGCTGGTGTGTCTATTTGTTGTTTAGATGATGCTAAGAAACTATATTCTGGTTTCAATTTAGCCAACGTGATGACTTCTGTAAGCATGACTATTAACGGTCCAGCACCAATGCTGTTAGGCTTTTTTATGAATGCTGCTATCGACCAACAATGCGAAATATACATTAAAGAAAATGGATTAGAAAAAGAAGTAGAATCCAAAATAGTCAAACTTTATAAAGGAAAAGAACGTCCAAAATACAACGGCAAACTACCCGAAGGAAATGATGGTTTAGGATTAATGTTACTTGGTGTTACTGGGGACAGGGTATTACCGTCTGATGTTTATCAAGATATTAAAACTAAAACAATAGCACAAGTTCGTGGGACCGTTCAAGCTGATATTTTAAAAGAAGATCAAGCGCAAAACACCTGTATTTTCTCAACAGAATTCGCATTGAGATTAATGGGCGATGTTCAAGAGTATTTTATTGAGAATAATGTTCGTAATTTCTACTCAGTATCAATTTCTGGATACCATATTGCTGAAGCTGGGGCGAATCCAATTTCGCAATTGGCATTTACCTTGTCAAATGGATTTACCTATGTTGAATATTACCTCTCTAGGGGCATGGACATCAATAAATTTGGCCCAAACTTATCCTTCTTTTTCTCTAACGGAATTGATCCAGAATACGCTGTGATAGGACGTGTGGCAAGGAAGATTTGGGCAAAAGCGATGAAGCATAAATATGGAGCAAATTCTAGAGCTCAGATGCTCAAGTACCATATTCAAACATCAGGTAGAAGTTTACATGCTCAGGAAATAGATTTTAACGATATTCGTACAACACTCCAAGCCTTGTATGCAATATACGACAACTGTAATTCCCTGCATACAAATGCTTATGATGAAGCGATTACTACGCCTACTGAAGAATCTGTACGTCGCGCAATGGCGATTCAACTAATCATTAATAAGGAGTTAGGATTAGCTAAAAACGAAAACCCAATACAAGGATCGTTTATTATTGAAGAATTAACAGATTTAGTAGAAGAAGCTGTGTTATTAGAGTTCGATAGAATTACGGAGCGTGGAGGTGTACTTGGAGCGATGGAAACCATGTATCAACGTAGTAAAATACAAGAGGAAAGTTTGTATTATGAAACTCTTAAGCACAATGGCGATTTCCCGATTATTGGTGTAAATACCTTCTTGAGTAGTAAGGGGTCACCAACAGTCATTCCAGCTGAAGTCATTCGTGCAACAGAAGAAGAAAAACAATTCCAAATAAAGACTTTAGAAAACCTTCATGGGTCTCATGATTCTAATCCATTACTAAAAGACCTACAACATAAGGCCATTAATAATGAGAATATATTTGAAGCCTTAATGGAAGTTTGTAAAGTATGCTCGTTAGGTCAAATCACTAATGCTTTATTTGAAGTTGGTGGTCAGTATAGGAGGAATATGTAAGCAGGCTCTTAACTTTTCAATAAAAAGTTTTAGAGTTCGCTTACCCTGAGCTTGTCGAAGGGTCTCATAGAACCACTTTTTCCTTTTCAGAAAAAGTATGAGAATCGCTTATCCCGCTTTCGCAGCGGGATATTAATTAATCAAAATAGTATGTCTTTTAAAAAACTACACCCAACCATAAAAGAAGCTCTAGATCATAAGGGTTTTGAGGAGCCATTACCATTTCAAAAAGAAATACTACCAAAAATTAAAGGCGGCGCAAATGTATATGGTATTGCACCAAGAGATGCTGGTAAAACGACAGCTTTGATTATTAGTGTGGTGCACAGATTAAAAGGTGAGGCTTTCGAAGATTCGCCAAGGGCTTTGATTTTAGTTAAGGATAAAGAAGCTGCTTTGCACTTACAGCAGGAATTTCAAACCTATATAAATCATACAGATTTAAGAACGTACTGTGCTTACGAAGAGCATGCTATTGATAAACAGCGCGAGGAAATTTATTATGGTGTCGATATCTTGATAGCCACGCCCAAACGCCTGAATAAGCTCTATTTTTTAAATAGTGTACACTTGGGTCAATTACAAATGTTTGCCATTGAAGATTCAGAATTTTTGATTCGGAATAATTACCATAGCGACGTGCTTAGAGTAACAGAAAGTTTGCATAAATGTCAGTTTTTAATTTTTGCTGAAACCTTATTCCCTAAAATTGAGCGATTGAAAGAGACTTTTATGTATAGTTCGCAAGTAGTCAAACGATAGACAGTCATTCTAATCCTTAACGCCAGGCTGTTTTAACGTCCAACCAGTCTTTGCTTTTTCGGCATCGACCATATCTTTTACATCTTTTAATAGACGTTTAGCATCGTAGATAATCCCATCTTTAATGGTGTATTTTATGCCTTCTGTTCTTACAACTTCATTGTCTTTTGTGAGTTTGATAGCTCCTGTTCCATATAAGACTTTAAGATTAACTAAGGGGTTTTCCTTCACAATAACAAAATCGGCTAATTTCCCTATTTGTACGGATCCAATTTTGTCATCCCAACCCAATGCTTCCGCACCATTTAGAGTTGCTGCTCTAATGACTTCTAAAGGATGGAATCCAGCCTCACGTAATAGTTCCATTTCTCTTGGGTAAGCAAAGCCATACAATTGGTAAATAAAACCAGAATCTGTACCTACGGTAACGCGGCCACCTCTGTTTTTATATTCATTAATAAAAGTCATCCAAAGTTTGTAGTTGTTTTTCCATTCAACTTCTTGTTCGGTTCCCCAATAGTGCCAATAACTCCCATGACTAATTTTGCTAGGTTCATAGAATTCCCAGAGAGATGGCAAGGTATAATCCTCATGCCATTCAGCTCGACGCGCACGTTGTAAATCACGGCTAGCTTCATAAATATTAAATGTTGGGTCAAGTGTAAAATTCAGTTCCAATAATTCATTCATCACTTTATTCCAATGCTCAGAATAAGGCTTTGCAGCTTGCTTCCATAGCCTCCCTGCTTCTTCAAAACGATGCTGCTCATTTTGGTAATTATAATCCAACGGATAGTTTTGGACAGTTCTATCATTAAATAGCGCTTCAGGTAGACCATACCAATGCTCCATTGATGTCATTCCTGCTCTTGCCGAATGCAGTACATTCCATCTCGCTACACTTAATTGGGCATGATGTGCTGTGGATCGTAATCCTAGTTTTTTATTTTCATCTAAAGCCGCAGTCATTATTTCTGGTTCTGCACCAAAAAACTTGATGCCATCTGCTCCGTTTTTCGCATTTTGTCTTACCCAAGCCCTTGCCATTTCGGGAGTACTTATAGGCTTATCACTTCCAGAACCAAAACCAGTATATTCAAAAATTCTAGGAGCCACAATTTTATTAGCAGCACTTTGACGTTTTAATTCAAGTGCATTTCGACCACTAGGCTGTTTCACACTTGTGATACCATGAGCCATCCAAAGTTTAAAGACATATTCTGGCTCCGCACCTTGCGCCTTACCACCAATATGCCCATGCATATCGATAAAGCCAGGTAATAAATACATGCCGTTGGCATCTAATTCTTTACCTCCAGCTTTAAGTTTTGGGCGTTTAGATTCATCAATAGGAACGCCATCGTAACCCACGACTTGTATGTTTTTAATGATATTCCCTTCTACTACTATGTCTATTGGGCCGCGCGGCGGGGAACCATCACCATTGATTAGAGTAACTCCACGGATTATGAGTTGAGAATATGGACCATCACCAAGATAGTTGTCTTGAGCAGATAACGATGAGGTTACTATAAAGAGAATGAAAGTGAGCAGCGATTGTTTGATTGGCATTTTAATGGATTTAGACAATGAAGATAAAAAATACTAAGTACATTTCTTTTATTTAATAACCTAAAAGTCATCAGGATTAAAAGGAAGGTCGTCATCTGGGTCATGGTCGTCATAACTAACTCCTGGAGGATTAAATAAACCCCAACGGTCAATAATATAATTCCATGGGTCAAATGTTTTAACCCATTCTGCAAAAATAACCCTGAATTCATCTACTTCCTTTCTTAGAAGGTCAAGATATTCAATTTCCTTGAAGCCATGCATTTGGATTCCGTGAGCGTCCGTTATAAGCTCACGAGCTGCTTTTCGTATTATCGCGGCGTTTTCCATCTTGATATCATAAAGCATATCTTCGCCAGATGCTCCCGCAATTTTGGCAGGGATAATCATTGAATTCTCCCTCATGTATTGCGTATTGCTTTTTATCATTTCAGACTGTATTTCCTTTTCAAAGTCGATATCTGATGTTTCAACAGTTTTGACTATATGACCTACCAATTCTTGTATAGCCATTGCTTTCCTGAAAACTGGTAGTTTTTCCCATTTTTCCTTCATGCCCAAGATTATTTGACGATTAAATGCGGTACATTTTCAAGTTTCCAATCAATCACCAATCCGCCAGCTAATGATTTAGCTATTTCTTTACCAAATAAGTATTCGGACAGGTACAAAGCGGCTTCAAAAGATTTAGCACCTCCAGCCGAAGTGATGTATTTTCCATCATGCACAAATAAGACATCTTTTCTTATATCTAAATCTGGAAACATTTCTCGCATTTTGTCTATATCGCTTGGAAAGGTCGTGGACACTGAATTATCTAACAATCCAGCTTCGGCTAAAACAAAAGCACCGTCGCAATGAGAAGTAATGAATTGTGCTTCTTTATCAACTTTTTTAACGAAATCAATCATTGCTTTATCTTCCAAATCAGTATCTAGATGATGTTCTGCACTTGGTACAACAAGTATATCAATTTTTGGTAGTGAATCGTTGAGATAATTAAAATCTGGTAGTATGCGCATACCTTCAAAAGAAACAATAGGATTGTCTGTGTTAGCTACCGTAAACACATTCATAGCCTTGATGTTTTTCCTGAAAATAGTGTGTTGAAATATATCATACGGAGCTGTGAGTTCTGTATTGTATACACCATCCATAATCAAAAAGGCAACGTTGTAACGGTTGGGTTCTAATTTCGGGAATTCTTTACTTTTTTCTTTTGTATTATGACATCCAAAAAATAAAGTGATTACTATAATTGATAAAATATATTTCATAATTCTAATTTACTCGCCAAGGCGGATTTTTTCTATTATCACCTGCATTAAAAATGATAAGTTTATGGCCATCAGGGTCTGTTAAATTAATATCTGTCCACAACCAAGGTTGTTCTGTGATTTCAGTATTAAAAGTAATACCTTTTTCTCTGAGTTTAGTAACGGTTTCAGAAAGATTGTCCACTTCAAAATACAGTGTTATTTTATTACCTTCTGGAAGCGTTTCAACACAACTAATAGAAAACGTTGAGTCACCATTAGGGCATTCTAATCGTACATATTTGGGTATGGCATTTACAATTAGTTTTAAACCTAATGTTTTATAAAAATCTGTTGATTTTGCAACATCTATTGATGCGATTGTTACTTGATTTAAATTCATATAATCTCATTTTTTAGTACTCGTTTTAAATAGGCTAAAAGTAAAACTCCGATAAATCCAAGACCTAGCATAATGTACCAAGTATTGTCATAGCCAAGATTATCCACTAATCGTAATCCAATATTATGTCCAAAAATATGCGCAATAGAAAAAGCCATAATGTACATAGATAGGTATTGTCCTGGCCTTCCTTTTTTGGCTCTATCCATTGCAAAAGCATTAGAAAAAGGAAATGCAATCATCTCCCCTAATGTCATTAATAGCATGCCAATTAGTAATATTCCAGACCATGATGTTAAGTTTAATACATAAAAACTTAATGCAGTTAAGAGAAGACCAAATAACATATGACCGATTTTTGTGTACTTGGTTCCTTCTAACCACTTAATTAAAGGCATTTCTAGTAGAAAAATAAAAAAACCATTTAGGCCCAAAAGTATACCGATTTCTAATTTTGAAAGCGAATGTACATCTCTGTAATATAGTGGCATCGTGGAAAAATATTGTAGAAAAATAATTCCAAAAATGAACATTGCTATAAAGAATATC
>CALDUJ010000008.1 GCA_937923735.1 uncultured Flavobacteriaceae bacterium
CAATTGTTTATCCAAAGCTTGTTCAAGAATTTGCACATTCACATTCAATTTTTTTAATATGAATGGGAGTACGTTTTCATCCACATTAAAAATGGCTTTCATGATATGCTCATTTTCTATCTGTTGATGACCGAAACCCTGTGCAAGTTGTTGCGCTTGCTGAATGGCTTCTTGTGATTTTATGGTATAATTATTAAAATTCATTTGTAATTTTTTTGCTTTTCTGTTTAGATTCAACAACCTTACCAACGATGATTACAAGACAAAATGTCTTTAAATTCAATGAGTTGGGTGACTTTTTGTCTTGTGAAGCTGTTTTATTGTTAATAGTGAATGTATGGTTTATGTATAGGCTTAATTTTTACATTTTGATATAATGTGGTTTATCTTTGAAAAAAATGCTATACATATGCGTAATCTACTTTTTACAGCTTTATTACTAACCTCTGCGATTTGTAATAGTCAAACGGTACAAGATGATTTTGAGGGTAACGGAACCATCACTACTTGGTATGGTGATAATTGTGGGATAAATACTAATTTTTCTAACCCTTACCAACAAGGCATTAATACATCATCAACTGTATTACAATATCACGACACAGGGGGACAGTATGCCAATGTGCAATTTGATATTGCTGGAAATTATGATTTAACTTCGAAGAATACCTTTGCCTTAAAAATATATGTTCCTTCTAGTGGCCTCACTGGAAGTCAATCAAATCAGATATCCTTGAAACTTCAAGATGCTAGTTTATCTGAACCCTGGACTACTCAAAGTGAAATTATAAAAACTATTCAATTAAATGAATGGCAGGAAGTGACGTTTAATTTCGATGAAGACACGTATATTAATTTAGATGGTAGCTCTCCACCACCTAATCAGAGAACAGATTTTAGTCGTGTGGTAATTCAAGTAAATGGCGAGAATAATAACGACCATGTGTTAGCTTATATTGACGACCTTGATTATTACGAAACAGTTTCAACAGACCCTATTTTCGATAATTTGGTATGGTCTGATGAATTTGATGGTAGTGGCGCTATTGATGCAACTAAATGGCATCATCAAACAATCATACCAAATGGTGTGAGTTGGTATAACGGGGAAATTCAGCACTATACGAATAGAGTTGATAATTCGAATGTAAGTGGAGGAAATCTCAATCTAATAGCAAAAAAAGAAGTATTTACTGATCAAGGGCAAACAAAGCAATACACATCTGCTAGATTGAATTCTAAATTTGCATTTACATATGGTAAAGTAGAAATACGTGCTAAGTTGCCAACAGGCGTTGGTACATGGCCAGCATTATGGATGTTAGGAAAAAACATCACTGAGACTGGTGGGTATTGGCAAACTCAAGGGTTTGGAACTACAGGTTGGCCAGCCTGTGGAGAGATAGACATTATGGAACATTGGGGAGATAACCAGAATTTTGTACAAAGTGCTATGCATACACCATCGAGCTCAGGAAATACTGATAATAAAGGCGGGCAAATCGTATCGACTGCCTCATCAGATTTTCATGTGTATACACTTGTATGGACATCAGAAAGAATGGTGTTTAGCGTCGATGATGTTGTACACTACATATACAATCCAGAAGTTAAAGATGCCAATACGTGGCCTTTTGATGCGGAACAATATCTATTGTTTAATGTAGCTATTTTGCCAAATATAACAGCGGGTTTTACCGAGAGTGCTATGGAAGTAGATTATGTTAGAGTCTATCAAGAAAGTGCTTTGTCAACCGATGAGTTGGAAACAAATCAAGATGTGCTTTTATATCCGAATCCAGTAAAAGATACACTAAGAGTTGATTTGAAAAATACAAATATTGAAATAGCTGATGTGCAAATACTTGACATAAACGGGCGATTGGTCTCAAAAAAAGATTATGATACTATTACTGAAGGATTGGTTTATAACGTGAGTATGCTTAAACAAGGATTATATTTTTTGAGATTGAAATTTGTAGATGGAACAAGTTTGAGTCGTAAACTCATAAAAGAATAGTGTTTGTAAGTTTCTAAACCTTTTCCGACCTTTAAAGTATGGGAATATTCAATAAATTATTTAGTGGTTCTACTGAGCCAAAAGAGGAAAAAGTCTTGCCTTGGTTACAATTAACATCCATATCTCAACTTGATGAGATAGAGGAGAAGAGCAAAACCAAAACTCAGGTGATTTTTAAACATTCTACGCGTTGTGGTATTAGCCGTATGGTGATGAATCAGTTTATAGCTTCTTATAGCCTCACTTCCGAGGACATTGATTTATATTATCTTGATTTATTGAATTACCGAGAAGTGTCCAATGAAGTAGGTTATAAATTTCAAGTAATACATGAGTCGCCACAACTGTTGGTGATTAGAAATGGTGTTACTGTTGCTCATTCAAGTCATGGAGCTATAAACGAAGTAGATTTAGCTCGATTTTCTTGATAACTTTTGGATAGTTGATTGATTCCAGTTATTGATTTTGCAATTTCAAAAAACTAACTTCGCTTAACTGCTGATAAAGAACATTAAAACGGTTCCTTATCATCTTAAAGTTAGCCATAATATGAACGGAACGATATTTGAGGATATTTAAGAAACTAATAATATGAAAAAAATCATACTGCTTTTATTACTGACTTTCGGAATTAAAACAGCATTTGCGGATTGTGCAATGAGTGCAATGTATTTCTTTCCAGAAACTAAAGAAATTAGCTTGAATTCAAAATTCATCATTCAAGGTTACGCTTATAGTCAAAAGACAATAAATAGTTTTAAAAACAGAACAGTCTATCTTGAAAGTGAAAGCGGTGAATTAATTGAACTTAATCTTGAAGAATTCTATACTGGACAAATGCAATTAACTCAAGCCATTTTTTGTCCAACATCAGAATTAAAGCCTAATACAAAATACTTTCTTAAATACTCTGACCAAACAGAAAGTGAAGGAAGAGAAATGAAGCAATACAATAGAAAGAAAAAAGAAAGAGAAAAAGTTTATTGGAAAACAACGGACAAAAAAGAACTTGAAACTCTGAATCCAAATCTAAATGTTGAATTTGAAGAAACAGAAGTTGTTCACTATGGTTGTGGACCTTCTGCAAATGCGATTTTTAATGTAAAAAATAAATCGAAATCTGAAATTTGGTATAAGACAGAAGTTGTTGACTTGAGCACTAACAATAAAAAAGTATTTTACATTAAAGAATGGAATGGTAAGCTAAATGTTGGACACGGAATGTGTGCAGGAGCATTTACTTATAAAAACAAAGGAAAATATAAAGTTAGGTTCACACCAATGAATACTGATGGAAAATCATTAAAAACAACTGATTGGACAACCTTTGAAAGTCCGTTTATGAACGACAAAAGTCCATTCGGAAATTAAAAATACTATGGCTAACGTCAGCCGTGTATCACGTAGTCAGGCGCGCCTGACGGAGAGTGATAAGTGCGCCTGATTCGCGATACACTTTGTTATATGCTGTTGCCTAGCGGCGAAACGTAACTTAGTAAATAAGCAAAGACCTTAATTAAGGCGTGCTTACGGCTGACGTTATAGGCAATCGAGCAAAAAAGGAGAAATATTTAAAAATTATGAACTTAATATGTTTAATGTCAGTGTTTTTAACAATGAAAATTATTGTAAAAACTTATGATTGGTATGACCGAAATTTTTAACTGTTTCTTTTTGCGTCCGCAGGCGATTGCCTATAACAACGTATAAAATTAATTGCTAGTTATAGCCTATTTACGAAAGTCCTCGCCGACTTTCTATCTGTGATTTATTTGCTAAATTTAGTGCTTAAATCACGCAACTAATCTTATACAAACCCGTTAAGCGTAACTCCAAAAGCATGCACAAAAAAACTCCCACCTTTCTGTGGGAGTTTCTAATTCTATCCTCTAAAATTCTGATTACTAATAATCCGTTTTAGTTTATACTTCAAGTCTTCACCAGTATCGTAAACCATTTGCGAATCACTTGGAAATGGTACTTCTTGATTTCTAATTAAGTTTCTGTCATCAGATTCTAGCGCACGTTCATCGCCTCTAAATCTTGCAAATACATTCTCGAAAACAAACTCGCTATCAATAGTAAAACTATCTAATATCTGGTTTGTTTTAAGATCGTTATAAACAACTCTACCAACTACTTGCGCAGCTTTGGTCTGAACGACTTCAAACACTCTAGCTCTAACTCTTACGATTTTGTCAATCTTGATGTCGTTTCCAAGGCTGTCTTTCATAACGTTGCCATCTGTATCTAATTGGTACTCCCAACCATCAACAACTTCTTTTTCTCTCAATAACTCCGTCTCATTGATTCGCTCAGGAGAAATATTTATTTGCCTCAGCTGCAATTGCATATCATAGTCGTAATCAATGCTAGTATCAGTCTGTGTATGATATATGGTCCAGAGGTCATCCAGTCCATAGGTGTCAAAATCTAATAAATCTTCTTCAAGTCTGGATGGTATGATTTGAGCTGTATCATTAACTAGAGATACCATCACAAAATCTCTTCCTTTTTGCAAAGCAAGCTCCATCAATTCTAATGAATTCTTATAGTTTGGACTTAATCTGTCCAAATACTCTAAGTCTGTATAGGCTTTTCTAATATCAAACTTATTGCTGGAGTTTAAAAGCGCTTGAGCATTTCCATATAAATATTCTGTCGCTTTGTCCTTAGCAGCAATCATATCAGATGTATAATCGTCGAACTTAAAGGTAACTTCTTTGCCATTTATATATAACGGAAGCACTGGCTCTATAGCTCTCTGTCTTGCATCTAGAGTAGAATACATTTCAAAGATTCTTACCCAATTTGCTGGATTGTTGTCTTTTTTAAGGAAAGCGATGTCCTCAAGATCACGTTTAGTAACTCTTTCGTATCCTTCCTTAAGAATACCAATAAACTTAGATTTTCTTTTTTCTGACTTTCTGGATTGTAAAACACGTAAAGCTTCATTTACTGCTTGATCGTAATTACCAGAATTCAATTCCTGTTCAATCTGCTTCTTACTACTGCATCCTGCAAGTAGCATAAGCATTGCTGATAAAAGTAATAGTCTTTTCATAATCATAGGTTTTGGTTATTTGGGGAATAATCCAAGATTGATGCCAAAACTAATAAAAAAAGTCCTTAATTTATAAATTAAAGACTTATTTAGCTGATATTCAAGAAATTATTATTTCTTCTTTTTTGCCTTAAAAACAGGTAAAACTTGTGTTGATACCTCACCGAAACCAATACGAACGTCGTCATTTTCGCAATGACCCCTCATAATAACAGTGTCATAGTCATTAATGAATTTACGTTCTGAACCATCTTTCATTTTAATTGGGTTTTCCCCGCGCCATGTTAACTCAAGCATCGACCCATAAGAATCTGGTGTAGGGCCAGAGATAGTCCCACTACCCATCATGTCTCCTGAATTTACTGGGCAACCATTTACAGTATGATGCGCTAATTGCTGGGCCATATTCCAATACATGTATTTAAAATTAGATTTGCAGACAGTAGTTTCTTTAGCGTTTTTAGGCTGAATAGCCATTTCAAGATTAATGTCGAAACTTTTCTTGCCTTTGTATTGAAGATATTCTAATTGCCGTTTTACAGGCTTTGGGCTAGAAACTCTAAAAGGTTCTAAAGCGTCTAAAGTAACAATCCAAGGAGAAATACTAGAGGCAAAATTCTTGGCTAAGAATGGGCCTAAGGGCACATACTCCCATTTCTGTATGTCTCTTGCACTCCAATCATTAAGTAACACCAACCCAAAAATATATTCTTCTGCTTCTTCAATTGGGATTGGTTCTCCCAAATCGTTTGCATCTGTAGTAATAAATGCCATTTCTAATTCAAAATCAACCAATTTGGATGGTCCAAAAACGGGTGTGTCTGAATCTGCAGGAATTGTTTGCCCTTGTGGACGATGAATCGGAATTCCTGAAGGTATAATAGAAGAACTTCTTCCGTGATATCCAACGGGTAAATGTAACCAGTTAGGCATCAAAGCATTTTCTTTTCCGCGAAACATGGTTCCGACATTGGTAGCGTGCTCTTTACTAGCGTAAAAATCTGTATAGTCACCAATTTGTACTGGTAGTTGCATTTCAATTTCATCTAATCGAAACAATACAATTTCCTTATGTTTTTTATTACTTTGGAGAGCTTTATTATTCTTGTCGAATATCTCAGCAATACGATTACGGACTAAACGCCACGTCTTTCTTCCATCCGCTATAAAATCATTTAGAGTATCCTGAAGAAAGATGTCGTCAGTCAACGGAATACCTTCAAAATAACCAAGTTGATGAAGTGCTCCAAGATCAATTGCAGTGTCACCAATTCGAGTTCCAATGGTAATAATATCATCTCTGGTTAAGAAAACACCAAAAGGAATATTTTGAATTGGGAAATCTGAATTTTTACCGACATGAAGCCATGAAGACCGATCTGGGTTATTTGCTGATAATGGCATGTATTAAATTGTTGATTAGTTGTTATTAAATTCTAAGTAAATATATGTTTTTTACAACATAAAACTAATGTATTTATTATTTTTGATACATATTAAAGTATAGGAAAAATTTATGCAAAGAGACGAACAAATATTCGAATTGATAGAGGCGGAACATGAGCGTCAACTTAATGGTATTGAGTTGATTGCATCCGAAAATTTTGTTAGTGACCAAGTGATGGAAGCTGCGGGATCAGTATTAACTAATAAGTATGCTGAAGGCTATCCAGGTAAGCGTTATTACGGAGGATGCGCAGTCGTAGATGAAGTTGAAACTTTAGCCATTGAACGTGCAAAAACATTGTTTGGTGCAGAATATGTTAATGTGCAGCCGCATTCTGGAAGTCAAGCAAACACAGCCGTATTTTTTGCTTGTCTAAAACCAGGAGATAAAATACTTGGATTCGATTTGTCTCATGGAGGGCATTTAACGCATGGGTCTCCAGTTAATTTCTCTGGAAAGCTATACAATCCTGTTTTTTATGGGGTCGAAGAGAGTACAGGTAGAATTGATTATGATAAATTAGAAGCTGTTGCTGTAAAAGAACAACCTAAATTGATTATCGCTGGAGCATCTGCTTATTCACGAGACATGGACTTTAAACGTTTCCGTGAAGTTGCTGATAAAGTAGGTGCGATATTACTTGCTGATATTTCACATCCAGCTGGTTTGATTGCGAAAGGCATATTGAATGACCCACTTCCGCATTGCCATATAGTTACAACTACAACGCACAAAACACTTCGTGGACCACGTGGAGGTATGATAATGATGGGTAAAGATTTTGACAATCCTTTTGGTCTCAAGTTGAAGAATGGTAATTTAAAGAAGATGTCTTCTCTATTAAATTCTGCTGTTTTTCCCGGGAATCAAGGAGGTCCTTTAGAACATATTATTGCAGCTAAAGCAATTGCATTTGGAGAGGCGCTGACAGATGAATACATGCACTATATGCTTCAAGTTAAGAAGAACGCTGCGGCTATGGCAGTAGCATTTGTAAATAAAGGATATCATATCATTTCTGGAGGAACAGATAATCATATGATGCTTATCGACCTTAGAAACAAGAATATCACTGGTAAAGATGCAGAAAATGCTCTTGGAGTTGCTGAAATCACTGTAAATAAAAATATGGTGCCTTTTGATGATAAAAGCCCATTTGTAACCTCAGGAATTCGTGTAGGTACAGCAGCCATAACAACTAGAGGTTTAGTAGAATCTGATATGGATGCTATTGTAGCTTTAATTGACGAAGCACTTATGAATTATGAAGATGAAGCTAAATTAGAAGCTATTGGTCATAAAGTTAACGACATGATGCAAGGAAGACCATTGTTTGCGACTGAGGTTACTGCATA
>CALDUJ010000009.1 GCA_937923735.1 uncultured Flavobacteriaceae bacterium
AGTTAAAGTGGTAAGCAAGCCGTTCTTGGATTGAAAGCAATTCTCTCCCGTATTTAACAACATAAAACATCCTGTACCGTATGTATTCTTTGCCACACCAGATTCATATCCGCCTTGTCCAAATAATGATGCTTGTTGATCACCAGCCACTCCATAAATCGGAATATCTTGATCTTTATAGTCTACATTACCAAAATGTGATGATGATGCTTGTACTTTTGGGAGCATGGATTTTGGAATATCCATAATATTCAAAATGGTATTATCCCATTCCAAATCATTTATATTATAGAGAAGTGTACGCGATGCATTAGTATGGTCAGTAACATGATTTTGTTCTTTAGAGAACTTATAAATAAGCCAACTATCAATAGTGCCAAATAGCAATTTTCCAGCTTTTGCTCTTTCTTTTGCACCTTCAACATTATTAAGAATCCATTTGAGTTTGGTCCCAGAAAAATAGGAATCTATAACTAAACCTGTTGTTTTACTTATATATTCTGAATGACCTTGTTCAATAAGCTCGTCACATATATCCGTTGTTCTCTTATCTAACCAAACAATGGCGTTATATATGGGCTCGCCAGTTTCTTTATCCCACACAACTGTTGTTTCACGTTGGTTCGTAATACCAATTGCAGCTATATCTTTTGGATTAACTTTTGACGTTTCAATTACATCATAAAATGCCTTTTTCTGGTCTTCATAAATTTCGATAGGATTATGCTCCACCCAACCAGATTGGGGATAATGTTGTGCTAATTCTTTTTGAGAAATAGCAACTATTTGCCCTTCTAAATCGAACAAAATAGATCGTGTGTTCGTAGTGCCTTGATCGAAGGCTACAACATATTTTTTACTCATTTATCCAATACTTTACTATCGGAATATAAGATACGTACTTAGTACTAATAAAACAATGACGATACCAATTGGTTTTGTGTATTTCCATGGTGTTGTATCTATCGCTTCAGTTACTTCTGGAACATACATTTCCTCTTCTTTAAGAGGTTTGAACTTCCCAATTATTAACATAATACATACATTCAAGACAAATAGTATACCCATAATATCCAAAAAGGTTGGATAAGCTTTAGCTTCAATCAATCTTAACTCTTGAACATCTGTAATACCATTTACTGCTGCCTCATTCATTGCATTCTCAATCATTGTAGATCCTAGATAAAATACACTAATGAGATAAAGAGAAACACTTACAACAAAAACTATTTTAGCAGCAATTGGGGGTACATGTTTAGTTACTATACCGATGAAGATTACAGATAAAATTGGAGTACTAATGCTTCCTAAAGCTTCTTGAATATAAGCAAACAATCCTGATGCGTTTGCAATAAACGGTGCTATCGTCATCGCGATTAATGCTAGAATAAACCCAGCATATTTTCCTGCTTTTACCGACTGTTGCTCAGTAGCATTCTTCTTGAAGTTTTGCTTGTATAAATCAGAACCGAAAAGCGTGGCACTACTATTTAAAAGACTATTAAAGGAACTTAATACCGCTCCAAACAATACAGCTGCAAAAAAACCAACAAATGCCGTAGGAAGTACTTTCTTTACCAAAGCCGGATACGCCTGATCGGCATTGCTTAAATTACCTTCAAAAATATGCCACGCAATAATACCTGGTAATACTACAATTACAGGAATCAAGAACTTAACAAAAGCAGCTAATAGCATTCCTTTTTGTCCTTCCGCTAGATTTTTGGCACCAAACACACGCTGCAAAATGGATTGATTGGTTCCCCAATAATATATCTGAGCTATCATCATTCCCGTAAAAATCGTTCTTAAAGGTATAGAGGACGTTATATCGCCAACAGCATTAAACTTTTCTGGATTGCTATCCCAAAGTGTACTCAAGCCTCCCATAACGCTCCCATCACCAATCATACTCAGTCCAAATATTGGAATCATCAAACCACCTATTAATAATCCGATAGCATTAATTAAATCCGAAACGGCTACGGCTTTCAATCCACCAAAAATGGCATACACAACACCTATAAGACCTATGCTCCAAACACATATCCAAATAACTGCCGATTGTGACATACCAAATAATTCAGGTAAATCGAACATGGTACTAAAGGCCAATGATCCAGAATATAGTATCGTCGGTAATAAAACAACGCCAAAAGCAATCAAAAACAAAACTGCTAATATAGCTCTGGTCTGTTGATCGAAACGACCTTCAATAAATTCTGGAATCGTTGTGATTCCGGAGCGCATATACTTAGGTAAAAGAAAAATTGCAGTGATTACTATTGCTATGGCAGCTAGAGTTTCCCAAGCCATAACCAATACACCCTCCACAAAAGACTGACCATTAAGTCCTACAATTTGTTCTGCCGAAAGATTTGTCAATAATAAAGAACCTGCAATGGTTAAAGCACCTAGACTTCTTCCTCCAAGATAAAACCCATCTGCGGAACTTTCGTCAGTTCCTCTAGTTTTATACCAAGCTACAAAAGCAACTAAAAGTGTAAATCCTAAAAATGAAATAATTGATAATGCATCCATGGTATAATCTTGTTAGTTAGTTCTTATAGTTTTATAGTTCCTTTATCTTGATATTTTTGTACAAAACTTTGTCACTATGGTCTTGCAACCCTATATGACCTGTCCGATATTTTCCAAAACCTTCCCAACCCTTAAATTTTGAATTCTCTACCATTTTATCCCATTCCTCACCATGAAGTGGGAATGTCATCACCTCTTTACCGTTCATTCGTACTTTGGCCAAATTAGCATCTTGATTTACCTCTAAAACAACCCAATTCCATTCTCCAGCTGGTTTAATATGCTCGTCAGGACAAGCAATCATATCGTAAAGAGAACCAGCTTTGTGAGTGCCTTCGGCTACCTTTGCATCTGGATGGCCATTGTTATCTAGTACCTGAATTTCTGGTCCAGTTTGATACGCTTCAGGGAATTTTGAAATGTCCTCATGTACACCCCAGAAAATGCCACTATTTCCTTTTTCAGAAATTTTCCATTCTAAAGACAGCATGAAATTAGTGTACTTATTTTTTGTTATGATATTCTTGCCACCTTCTTTACTTGGCGAAAACATCATCGCATCACCCTC
>CALDUJ010000010.1 GCA_937923735.1 uncultured Flavobacteriaceae bacterium
ATCACCTTCATTAATAAATAGAGGAACATTCACGGTAGCCCCAGTTTCTACAGTTGCTGGTTTCGTAGCATTTGTTGCAGTGTTACCCTTTACGCCTGGTTCGGTAGCTGTTACTTCAAGAATAACGCTAGCTGGCATATCAACGGACAATGGCATATTGTCTTCGGTATTGATAATGACAGTAACGACTTCCCCTTCTTTCATAAGTCCTGGATTATCTAATGAAGATTCAGTTAATTGAATTTGAGTATAATCTTCGGTGTTCATAAAATGATAATATTCTCCATCATTGTACAAAAATTGAAATTTATGAGTTTCAACTCGCACATCATCAATTTTATGCCCTGCAGAAAATGTATTATCAATAACTTTTCCAGTAGTAACACTTTTCAATTTTGTTCTTACAAAGGCTGGTCCTTTGCCTGGTTTAACGTGTAAAAACTCAATGATTTTGTATATATCATGATTGTACTTTATGCATAACCCGTTTCTGATGTCTGATGTGCTTGCCATGTATTTATTTTAGTTAGATTTAAAGTAACCCTTCATTATTCCTCTATGTGAATTCTTAATAAATTGAAGAATTTCATCTCGTTCTGAAGTAGCTTCCATTTCAGCTTCGATTAAATCCGAAGCCTGAGTATTGTTATAATTTTTTTGATACAATATTCTGTATATATCCTGAATCTCTCTTATTTTATCGGTTGAATAACCTCTTCGTCTTAACCCTACTGAATTTATGCCAACATAAGACAAAGGCTCTCTAGCGGCTTTAACATAAGGAGGGACATCTTTTCTTACCAAAGACCCTCCTGTTACAAATGCATGGTTTCCAATAGAACAAAATTGATGCACAGCTGTCATACCTGCCAAGACTACATAATCGCCAACATTAATATGTCCTGCTAATGTGCTATTATTGGAAAATATGCAATTTTTACCCACAATGCAATCATGAGCTATATGACAATAAGCCATTATCAGACAGTTATCACCGATAACAGTTTTCATCCTATCCGTTGTCCCTCTATTTATGGTTACACATTCTCTAATGGTTACGTTATTACCGATTTCGGCAGTCGTATCTTCATCATCATACTTCAAATCTTGAGGTACTGCAGAAATAACGGCTCCTGGAAATATATTACAATTCTTTCCAATGCGAGCCCCTTCCATAATAGTAACATTTGATCCAATCCAAGACCCTTCGCCTATAACTACATTATTGTGAATGGTAGCAAAAGGCTCGATAACTACATTCTTAGCTATTTTAGCACCAGGATGAACATATGCAAGAGGTTGATTCATTTTTTCATATATATTTTATAAAGCGGTAAAAATGTGTTCGCTCCGTTTCTTTCTTTTCTTTTAGTAAAAACTTCAAAATACGCTCGGGACATAATTATTTAACTTTACTTATTTGAGCCATTAATTCAGCTTCAGCGCATAGTTTACCATTGGCATATGCGTATCCTTGCATATGGCAAATACCACGTCTTATCGGTGTTATAAGTTCACATTTAAAGATTAAAGTGTCGCCAGGAACAACTTTTTGTTTGAATTTTACATTATCCATTTTCATGAAAAACGTTAAGTAATTTTCTGGGTCAGGAACTGTACTTAAAACTAGTATGCCTCCGGTCTGAGCCATCGCCTCAACAATTAACACACCAGGCATAACAGGCGCTCCTGGGAAATGACCTTTAAAAAACTCCTCGTTTATGGTCACATTCTTAGAGCCTATGACGTGGGATTCAGATAATTCAAAAACCTTATCCAAGAGCAAAAATGGCTGCCTATGCGGTAACATATCCATTATTTTATTGACATCCATAAGAGGTTCTTGGTTTAAGTCTATATCAGGAACATTATTGCGTTTTTCAATTTTTATAATCTTGGATAATTTTTTAGCAAACTGCGTATTTATGTAATGTCCGGGCTTATTGGCTATTACTTTTCCGCGAATTCTTGTACCGACTAAAGCCAAATCTCCCAGTACATCCAATAGCTTATGTCTTGCAGCTTCATTCGGATAATGTAATGTCAAGTTATCCAAAATTCCATTTGGCTTTACTGCAATGCTGTCTTTATTAAAAGCAACTTTTAGCTTCTCAATGGTATCATTAGAAATTTCCTTGTCAACATACACGATTGCATTATTAAGATCGCCTCCTTTTATCAAGCCGTGTTCCAAAAGTGTTTCTAATTCATGTAAAAAACTGAAGGTTCTTGAATCTGAAATCTCTTCCTTAAAATCCGATATATGTTTTAGAGTTGCATTTTGGGTTCCTAATACTTTGGTGCCAAAGTCAACCATAGTGGTGATTTGGTATTCTTCAGATGGCATAAGTATAATCTCGCTTCCTGACTCTTCGTCTGTATAGGAAATAACATCCTTTACAACATATTCTTCCCTATACTTATCTTGTTCAACAACACCAGCTTTTTCAAGAGCATCAACAAAGAATTTAGAGGATCCATCCATGATCGGCGGTTCAGATGCATCTAATTCAATAATTGCATTATCTATATCCATACCTACAAGAGCGGCTAAAACATGTTCGCTTGTCTGAATGGTTACTCCATTTTTCTCAAGACAAGTTCCTCTTTGAGTATTTGTAACATAGTTTGCATCGGCTTCTATAATAGGGCTTCCTTCCAAGTCAACACGTTTAAAAGAAAATCCATTATTGTCTGGAGCAGGTTTAAATGTAAGCGTCACATCTTTTCCAGTATGTAAACCAACACCTTTTAGAGAGATATCTTTTGCTATGGTTTTTTGTTTTACCTCTGTACTAATCATTTTCTTTGACCTTTTTTTCTAATTCATTTAAGTTCTTCACTAGCTTGGGAAGATTCTTAAAGTATACATAAGATTTATTGTAGTCGCTATAGCCTAATGCAGGCGAGCCTTGAAGCACTTCATTATCCTTAACGTTTCTTCCAATGCCAGATTGTGCCTGAACTTTAACGTTATCTCCGATAATGATATGGCCAACAATACCTACTTGACCTCCAATTTGGCAGTTTTCGCCAATTTTAGTAGATCCTGCAATGCCAGTCTGTGCCGCAATTACTGTATTCTTGCCTATCTCAACATTATGAGCAATCTGTATTTGGTTGTCTAGCTTTACGCCTCTGCGAATTACTGTAGATCCTAGCGTAGCTCTATCTATGGTAGTTGCTGCTCCGATGTCTACATAATCCTCTAGGATAACGTTTCCAGTCTGAGGCACTTTTTGATATTCGCCTTTTTCATTTGGCGCAAAACCAAATCCATCAGCTCCAATTATGGCTCCTGAGTTGATAACACAGTTATTACCTATAACCGTTTCTGAATATATCTTAGCTCCAGCAAACACAACCACATTGTTGCCAATAGCTACATTATCACCTATATAAGAGCCTGGATATATCTTTACATTATCACCAATTGAGACATTTTCACCTATATAAGAAAAAGCTCCTAAATAAATATTGTCCCCATAAGAAGAAGATTCAGCAACAAACGAAGGCTGCTCTACTCCTGTTTTGTTCATTTTTACTTGATTGTAGTATTCAAGTAATTTCGAAAAAGATTTGTAGGCATCATCAACTTTTATTAGTGTTGTAGTAATCTCATTTTCGGCTTCAAAATCCTTTCCCACAATGGTAATTGATGCTTTTGTAGAGTAAATATAGGGCGTGTACTTGGGGTTAGCTAAAAAAGTTAGTGTTCCAGCTGTGCCTTCTTCTATTTTTGCAAGTTTGGAAACTTCAACATCAGGGTTGCCGACAACGTCACCTTCTAGAATACCTGCAATTTGAGATGCTGTGAATTTCATTTAGTTTGTCTGTTGCGCAAAAATAACAAAAATGTGCTAAAGTTTATCTTTTGGGTAACACATAAAATACTTTACAACTGGCTTAGAGAGTGCCTTTAAATTAAGTTGATCGGATACGGTAGTGACGTCTTTAACTTTACCCTCCCTTGTCAGGATATTGATATTACTCCCTTTTTCTTGATATACCTGGTTTGATATTTCTCCAGTGAATACAAAGTAGGAAGCTTCATCTACAGAAATACTATATTTATCTGTCAATTTGCTAATATGCTTATTTAGTGTTTCAGGCTTTATTTTTTTATTCTTAATTCTGATTTTAAGTAAGTCTCTGTTTATTATCATATCGCACAAATTGCTAAGAACAAAATCGTCGTGGTATTGCCATTCTTTCATTGCCGAGATTATATCATAATCATCCAGTTTTGAAAAAAGCTCCAACGTGTTTTCATTAAACTCATCAATTGTAATTCTATTGTTTAAGAAAAAGGTCAAAGCTTCACTTGCGTTTAAAACAATACCCTTTTGGGTTAAATCTTTAGCACGTTTAAGGACTCTAATAAGCAGCTGCTCAGCAACCAAACCAGTTTTATGCAGGTATACCTGCCAGTACATCATCCGTCTTGCCAGCAAAAATTTTTCAACAGAATAAATTCCTTTTTCCTCTACTACCAGCTCATCATCAACAACGTTAAGCATGGAAATAAGTCGTTCGGAATTAATGTTACCTTCAGCCACGCCAGTGTAGAAACTATCACGTTTTAAATAGTCTGCCCTATCCATATCCAACTGGCTTGATATGAGCTGACACATAAATTTTCTCGAATATTTCCCTCTAAATATGTTCATGGCCAGCGTTAAACTTCCGTTAAAGTTCTTATTCAGGGATTCCATAAAAAGCAAGGAAATCTGTTCATGGTTTACATCTTCAACAATACTATGTTCCATGGCATGAGAGAATGGGCCATGACCAATATCATGCAATAAAATTCCTATGTACAATGCATTTTCTTCTTCATTGGATATCGCAATCCCCTTAAATCTAAGTACTTGAACAGCCCTTTGCATTAAATGCATGGAGCCCAATGCATGATGAAATCGTGTATGATGAGCGCCTGGATATACCAAATAAGACATACCCATTTGTGAGATACGCCTTAGTCTTTGAAAATATTTATGCTCAATCAGATCGAAAACCTGAGAATTTGGAATGGTAATAAATCCGTAAATTGGATCGTTAAATATCTTGAGTTTGTTCTTCGTGTTCAAACGCTTAATTTTCATTAATCAACAAATATAAACTTTAAATGAGTAACATAAATATTCTATGGGTAGATGATGAAATCGACCTCCTAAAACCACACATTCTTTTTCTTGAACAAAAAAATTATAAAGTTACTACCTGCCAAAGTGGAACTGAGGCGATAGATGTGATTGAGGAAGAAAATTTTGATATTGTTTTTCTGGATGAAAATATGCCTGGATTAACTGGATTGGAAACTTTATCAGAAATCAAGGAGAAAAGAGCCAATATCCCAGTCGTTATGATTACCAAAAGTGAAGAGGAATATATAATGGAAGAAGCTATTGGCAGTAAAATCGCTGATTACCTTATCAAGCCGGTTAACCCAAGCCAAATTTTACTGAGCCTGAAAAAGAACTTGGACCATTCTCGATTAATTTCTGAAAAAACGACTTCTAATTATCAGCAAGAATTCAGGAAAATTGCTATGGATATGGCTATGGTAAATAGTTTTGAAGAGTGGTCAGATTTATATCAGAGACTCGTATTTTGGGAATTACAATTAGAAGATATCGAAGATGCTGGAATGTTCGAGATATTAGAATCCCAAAAGAACGAGGCAAATCTTCAGTTTGGAAAATTTATCGACAAGAATTATGAAGAGTGGTTTCAGCCAAACTCTGAGGCGCCAATAATGTCTCACACCCTTTTTAGAGAACGAATAGCCCCGGAATTAAGCAAGGAGCAACCGACACTTTTAGTGGTTATTGATAATTTACGATATGATCAGTGGAAAGCCTTCGAGCCTGTGGTTAATAATTATTATAAAAAGGATAAAGAAGAATCCTTTTACAGCATATTACCAACAGCTACACAATACGCTCGTAATGCTATCTTCTCTGGTTTGATGCCTAACGATATGGAAAAATTACATCCTAATTATTGGAAAAATGACACTGATGAGGGTGGAAAAAATATGCATGAAAATGATTTCTTAACTGCTCAGATAAAGCGATTAGGACTAAGTCACCTCAAGCATGAATATTACAAAATAACGAATCTTAAAAATGGAAAGAAGTTAGTAGATAGCTTTAGAGGTCTAAAAGATAATGACCTAACTGTTGTTGTATACAACTTTGTGGATATGCTGTCGCATGCCAAAACAGAAATGGACGTGGTAAAAGAATTAGCATCCAATGACAAGGCATACCGTTCTTTAACTGCCAGTTGGTTTAAAAACTCACCGTTGCTCGAAATGATTCAGCAAGCACAGCAAATGGGATTCAAGTTAATATTAACTACAGATCATGGCACGATTAACGTTAAGAATCCGTCTAAAGTTGTGGGAGATCGAGATACCAGCTTAAATCTACGTTATAAAACCGGGAGAAGTTTAACGTATGAAGACAAAGACGTGTATTCAGCGCAGAATCCAAAAGATATACACTTACCATCCATAACCATGAGCAGCTCCTTTATCTTTGCCAAAGGTGATTTGTTCTTTGCTTACCCAAATAACTATAATCATTATGTAAGTTATTATAGAAACACTTACCAGCATGGTGGTGTATCTTTAGAGGAAATGGTAATACCCTTTGTAGTTTTAAACCCGCGCTAGTTACTAATCGTTAATTTTCAGATAATTATGTTTTTTTCGTTTAGCAAAAGCTCTATATAACACAAAAAACATCGACGAAATGCAGGTTTTATTTGGATTTTACCACAATTATTGCTTATTATTGCATATAGAAACCAAAGCTATTATCAAACCCAAAACGTGATTATTACCTACAATATCAATGATTTATCGGCTACAGCCAAGAAAGTTTTAGAGCAAATGCATTCTAAAACTTTACTCCTGTATGGCGATATGGGTTCTGGAAAAACAACATTGGTAAAAGCGTTGGTAAGCGAATTAGGTGGAGAAAAAGAAGCTTCTAGTCCCACATTCTCGATTGTAAATGAATATAAAGTTGAAAACGATAAAGTTTATCATTTTGACATGTATAGAATAGAGGATGAAACAGAAGCATTGGATATAGGAATTGAAGAGTATTTATACTCCAATCATTATAATTTTATTGAGTGGCCAGAAAATATAAAGTCACTATTGCCGCAGGATGCGGACAGTATTTATTTAAGTATTAACCAGAATGGTTCTAGATCCCTCAAATTGGACCATTCATTGAATTTAACCTTATAAAACTATGGAGTAACGCTTGATTTTCAAGCACAAGTTCAGACCACATATTGACCGCTAAGAGGTGCAAATTACGGTAAAACCGTAGCTTTGGAAGCCCTGTTATTGCTTATGTTTAACATAATTTTAACATATAGTTACTTAGAGATTTGAAGGTATATGCTACATTTGAATTAATTAATTAATTAAATCCCTTAAATTATGAAAACTAAAAAGTATTTATTCGCCCTCGCGATGGTTGGTATGTTTGCGTTTGCATCTTGTACACCAAACAGCATCAACGATGATGACAACACAGAACAAGCAGGAGACGTCAAAAAAGTTAAAAAGCTCCCATCTAACGGGTAAGAGCCTTACAATTGGTAGTTTAGTGGCAACTTTAATTGCTCTAACACCATTTTTATTTTATCAATACGAAAGTGTTCCAAGTACTTCGACTTGGGACACTTTTTTATTTACTTTTGAAAGTAAATTCTACCAAGATGCCAATATATCAGTATGGTTTTTTATGGGTAAGTTAATCCCATTATATTTAACAATTATCTGGTTTTTCACATGTAGACATTGGTGGTATCATGCGCTTTTGGTTCCGATTGCCATGTATTGTTATCAATTAGGGGGTATGATTTCTGATGATACAGGCATAATAGATTCATTTCAATTAATGTATTTAGTACCTATCATGGCTGTAATAATCCCTTCAATTTATTTGATTCGTGCTAAAATGTTCAATAAAATGAACTCAAATAAAACCTTACAAGAGCTTGAGGAAGAGTTTACGATGCGACCAAAAGGTGTGCTTGGTAAGATTAAGGATTATTTTTAGAGAATTATAACATTTAGACTTAACAGAACACTGTAGTATTTACTATAGTGTTTTTTCTTTGGTACATAGCCGTAATTATTCGTAATTTGGCTTAACTAATTACTATCAATGAGTAAACAACGAACACCGTTTACAAAAGAGCAATTGCTTCCTCAGGAAGAAATGCTTGAAATCTTAAAACAGAAAGGCAACCTTTTTATAGGGATTCCTAAAGAAACATCTTTTCAAGAAAAAAGAGTTTGTCTCACTCCTGATGCTGTTTCCGCACTCATAAACAATGGTCATCGCGTACTTTTTGAATCTGGGGCTGGTAAAGGTGCAAAATTCAGTGATAAAGATTACAGTGAGGCTGGAGCAGAAATAAGTAAAGACACTGCCAAAGTATTTTCTTGCCCGATAATCCTCAAAGTTGAACCTCCTTCGTTTGACGAAATTAAGCTTATAAACCCGCAAGCAATTTTAATTTCTGCTTTGCAGCTAAAAACTCAAACCAAAAAATATTTTGAAACTTTAGCTTCTAAAAGAATCACAGCTTTAGCTTTCGAGTTTATTAAGGATGAAGACGGTGCCTATCCAGCCGTAAGGGCTTTAAGCGAAATTGCCGGGACTGCCTCTATACTTATTGCTTCCGAACTATTATCCAACGCCCATGGTGGTAATGGGCTTATGTTTGGTAATATAAGTGGTGTTCCTCCCGCAGAAGTCGTGATACTAGGTGCTGGAACTGTAGGTGAATTTGCTGCCAGAAGTGCCATAGGTCTTGGAGCCAATGTTAAGGTTTTTGATAACTCGATAACCAAACTAAGGTGCATACAGACTAACCTTGGGCGTCCACTCTACACCTCTACCCTACAACCAAAAAACTTGATGAAAGCCTTAAAACGTTGCGACGTAGCAATTGGCGCAGTGAGAGGCAAGAATCGTTCTCCGATAATTGTTACTGAAGCCATGGTAGAAAGTATGAAAAATGGCGCAGCTGTAATTGATGTAAGTATCGATATGGGCGGTTGTTTTGAAACCAGCGAGGTAACAACCCACAAAACACCTACTTTTATAAAGCATGGGGTAATACACTATTGCGTGCCGAACATTCCAGCAAGGTATGCTAGGTCTGCATCAATTTCAATTAGTAATATCTTTACTCCTTACCTGCTTAAAATCGCTGAAGATGGAGGTTTAGAGCAATCCCTTAGATTTGACAAGGGACTCAAAAGTGGACTCTATTTTTATCATGGAATACTAACAAATAAATCCGTTGCAGACTGGTTTGACCTTAAGCACAGTGATATAAACCTATTGATTTTTTAAATGACGCTATTAAAACGAATTGGCTGGTATTTGGGGGGATTCTCTGTGGGCCTCATCATCCTTGCCTTTTTTTTGAAGAAAAAAAACACAGAATTCTGTTACGGAATAGATTGTAGAATCCTTAAGAATATAAGGTCAAAAAATATTGTTTATTCAAGTTCTGCCTCAAATAATCCGTTGTCACAAGAATTAGATTCTATTATGTTGAATGCTATATTAACAAAGGCAGATGTAAATATTTCTAAAAGCAATACAAAACTAGATTCCTGTAAGATTTATTTTATTGAAGGTGACTATAACAACCAACCAATCCAACTCACCATAGAGAACTGCGATAAGAAAGCAATTATTAAGGCTATAAATCATCAAAATTAAAAAGAGCTAGATTTCTCTAGCCCTTTTTAATTAGTAATTATGTGATATATACATTATCGCAATACCATTTTCTTGGTAATAGTTCTATTATCTCCATAAAAAGTCATCAAGTAAAAACCTTTGGTCATTCCCGTTAAATCGACCTGAAGGTTAATAATTTGACCAGAATTAGGCTGCACTTCGATATATTTTAACTGCTTTCCTAAAATGTCTGTTACCTGAATTACTGAAGTAGAATTCAATCCAGCAAGTCTTACATTTATAATACCATTAGTAGGATTAGGATATGCTCTGTATTCAAAATCTTGTGCAGGACAATTTTCTACATTCACGGTTACATCATCAGTATCGCTTCCATTAGCATTTGTAACAGTTACAGAATAAGTTGAGGTAGATTCAGGAGCTACCGTTATACTTTCTGTCGTTTCTCCATTACTCCAAACGTATGTATCTCCTCCTGAAGCCGTTAATGTGAGCTCATTTCCTAGACAGATAGTCTGGTCATCTCCTGCAAATGCATTAACAAGTTGAATAACAGTCACAGTAACTTCATCAGTATCAGAACAACCATTTATAGTCGTGGTTACCGAATAAGTTGTCGTTTCTGACGGGCTAACAGAAATATTAGCATTGGTTTCTCCTGTGGACCATAAATAGGAGTTCCCTCCTGATGCATATAATGTAACGCTGTCGCCTTCGTTAATCGTAACATCATCACCTGCACTAACTATTGGTGCGGGATTTACGGTTACAATTACCTCATCAGAGTCAGTCGTAAACTGATCTGAGACAGTTACTGTATAAGTTGTAGTGTTTAATGGTGATATCGTAATACTTTGGGTTGTTTCTCCAGTATTCCATAGATAAGAATCTCCTCCAGAAGCGGTTAGAGTTACGCTCTCTCCTTCACAAATAGCTATGTCTTCTCCCGCATTAGCAACTACGGGTCCAACAACAGTTACTGTAACTGTGTCCGTATCACTACAATCATTCGAGTTAAAAACATCGACACTATAGGTCGTATTGGAGGTTGGGCTAACTGTGATACTTTCTGTAGTTTCTCCAGTAGACCACAGGTAAGAGTCTCCTCCGGAAGCATTTAAAACCGTACTGTTTCCAGTAAGTATGGTTATATCATTACCTGCATAGGCATTGGGAGCAGGGTTTACATTAACTAAAATTTCATCAGTAATCAAACAACCATTATTGTTGGCTGTTGCTATATAAGTCGTTGTATCAGATGGGCTGACAGTAATACTTGATGTGGTTTGGCCATTACTCCAGGTTATTGAGCCTACACTGGTTGTCGCAGTTAGTATAATAGTATCTCCTTCACAAATAGTTTGGTCTTCCCCTGCATTGATTACCGGTAATTCATTAACTGTTACAACTACAGAGTCTGTAGTGGTTAATGTTCCATTGGTATGAGTGCCCGTTACCGTATATTCCGTAGTAGTATCTGGTGATACAGCTATACTTGCTGTTGTCTCTCCCGTATCCCATAGATAGCTATCCGCTCCAGTTGCAGTAAGAGTAACCGTATCGCCATCACAGATAGAAGTGTCTACACCTGCATTTACTTGAGAACCTCTTGTGAAATTTATAGAAAAATGGTCGACGGCTACAATATCTCCAGTTTGACCATTTTCAGCATAATATGTCACCGTAAAATTATAAGTTCCTTCCTGTACTGTGTATGGCTGATAATCATTCCCAAAATGTTGATTCATACCAGCATATAGAGGGGCGTTTTCTCCATAAATTCCATCTTCGATACCATCCCACTCAATACCTACACTTTCAACTTCAGGGTTATCATCACCGCCGTTAGGTATGATTCTAAAATTAAGATTCTCACCAACATTGTCTAAGTTTAATATTTCGCCTCCTTCTACAGATTGAATGAAATTATCGGTGTCTGCATTGTAAAATTCATAGCTGCCATATTTATCATCGTTAACAGTAACAACAGAAGTGGCAGTAAAGTCACCTTCATTAGTTGTAAAAGAAATCACAGTTTCGCCTACAGAAACTGGCTGAACAAATCCTATCTGACTAACCGTAGCCACCGCAGTATTACTAGAAGACCAAGTCCCAGTTTGGTTAGAAGCATTTGTAGGTAAAATGGTGGCAACAATGTAACTAGTTGCGTTTATGTTTAAATCCAGCGTTTCAGGAGATAGAGAAACAGATTCCACGTCGATGGGAATGTTCGTGACTGTGATCGTTGCCGAATCACTAAACCCTCCGCTGTTTGTATTAAAAGTTATAACTACTTCGCCTTCGCTAACAGGTGTAACCACACCACTTGCATTTACTGTTGCAATATCCGTATTGCTTGAAGACCATGTACCAGATTGGTCCGAGGCATCAATTGGTTGGAAACTCGGAGTCAAAGATATGGTCTCTGGTATGTTAATGGTAGCCGTAGAAGGTGAAACTGTTACTCCTGTGACATCAATATATGGTGCGCCAGCTAATCTGTAAAAATCACCTGCTAAATAAGCCATAAAAATATCGAGAGCAGTATATCCTGCATTATTTTGAATCGTTACACCATCTATAACATAAACACTTTTAACCTCGTCCGCAGAACTAACATTATGCTCACTGGCCCATGCATCTTCAATACCATCGGTATTAGCATCAACATAGCCTGTATTCTGTTGTATTGTAGGGAATACATAAGTAGAAGGAGCTGGATCTATAACTCCTGTTTCGTTATAGAAATCTGCTACTACTCTATTGTCGACATTGTCGCGCCCACTAAGTGAAGCGCCAACATGTGGTAATAATGTACTCTCTAAATCAACGGCTGGTATTGCAATGTAACCACTGTTAGTTTGGGGTGTCGTTACAACGTAAGGCAATAAATTAGGATGAACTAAATTGTTAGCCGAAGGTGTAATGTTACCTGCAATATATGCTTTGGTATTGGCATCATTTGATTCTAAATTCCCAGCCAAATATCCAGTAAAAGTTGCTGAATTATCTGGCAAATTATTTGGATTAGCTTTAAAGTGATTATTAACAATGTTAAATTCACCACCCATACCAACACCTATACCATAATTGTAAGAATAGGTTATGTTATTTGTTATTTCTAAAGTTTCATCAACGAAATCTGCTCCACTTGTAGCGTCAGGATTTCTTTCAGAATTATGAACATTATAATTGTTTAGTATTGATATTTTACGATGCTCTTTATTTAATCCGCCAATCAACCATCCTTTATTGCATTCGGATGATATAGAATTTTGAACTGTAATATTTTGTGTTGATGCTGCGCCTCCTGCGTTAACAATCGATATATTTTCATCAGTAGCCCATGAAATAGATAGATGATCTAATATCACATTAGATACAGCTTGATTTCCACTACTCCATATTAATATACCATCTTTATCAGATTCACCGCCACCTATTCTAACTCTAAAATTTCGCATGATAATATTAGAACCCTGCGTTATTAATCCATAATTTTTAAAAGTGACACCTCCATTTGGAGCAGCCTGTCCCATTATACTAAAATCACCTCCATTGCAATATATGCGACTTTGTAATTCTACAGTACCTGAAATCTTAGGAACAATAATCCTTGGACCTGAAGTTTCAAGAGCTGCACGCCAGCTCCCTGACCCACTGTCATTTAAATTTGTCACTTCAATAATTGCTCCACCTCTTCCTCCTGTAGCATTTTTCCCATAGCCTTCTGCCGTAGGAAAGGCTTTTAAATCGTTAAGAATGATTGTTTGAGAAAAACTAAGAAAGCCAGAAAAAGTAAATAGAAGGAAAAGAAGCTTATTTCTGTGGTTTAAAAAAGATAATTTTTGACTCACGCTTTTGAGCAATAATAAAGTTCGGTTCATTTCGGGGATTATTAGTATGTTGCTATTAAGAATTTAAATCTAAAAAAAAACAATTGTCAAAAATGAAATCAACTCTATTTTTCGATGAAATACATAATTGTTGTAGGTTTATTCTTATATAATTTGAATTATACCAAATAATTTTACTTTTCATCGACTTTTTTTGCAATTGAATTAATTTAGATACGTTTGAAATGACCATTTTGGATTATTTGTTAAAAATACGAAGCTAGACACCCCTATAGTTGTTTTAAATATTAAAAGATATTAACACACTGTTAATAACTATAAAGCCTAGGTCTCACCTAACTAAAAATTAGATGATTAGTCGTTCATGCTAATAATCGATCAATTCATCTAAACAAGTTGGCAGACTATATATTTTCGAATAGATTAGCTCCGAAATTAAATTTTTAGTGCAATACCAAATCAATAATACCATCTACATGTTTAAAAACAGAAAGCTTTTTGGTTTAACCTTACCCTTTGAGTTATCACTAGTAACCTCTTTAGCTAGATTATAACCTGATGATTTCAAAACTTAAAAAAGCCTTATCCAATCCAACGGTTATTAATATCCTCACTGTTGGGGTTATTACTTTTAGCATTAAAGGATTAAGTTTCTTTAAAGATATTATGGTAGCTGAAAGCTTTGGCCTTTCAGAATTATTAGATACTTTTTTTATAGCCATACTCATTCCTGGATTTATAATGAATGTATTTATAAGTGCTTTCACTAATGTATTTATCCCAAATTATATAGCAGAACAGAAAAAGGGAGAGAATGTAGAGGGTTTTCAAAGCGTATGTTTTATAATAACTATCTGTTTGGCATCACTGCTCTTAATTATTGCTTTCCTGTTTACGGATACTTATCTGGAATTCATATATCCAAACCATAAGCCCTCTTATTATGGTCTTATTAAATCACAATTTTATTTTTTGGCGCCATGTATTATAATCTGGGCCATAAATTCTGTCTTAGATGGGCTTTTAGACATCAATAGTAGTTTTGGAATATCATCTTTTGGGTCTGTATTTATCCCTTTAACTATTATTATTTCTTTGATATTTTTTAAAGATGCAATGGGCGTTAATGTGCTAGCCATCAGTACTCTTATTGGAAGTATTGCCAACCTTTTGTTCTTCCTGTTTTTTTCGTTAAAAAAGCAAACACTCAAATTAGGTAAGCCAGATTTTAAATCTGAAAATATAATTGTTGTTTACAAACAATTTCCCGCAAAAGTATCGTCAGGAATACTATTTGGGCTAAACGATATTGTAGATCAACATTTTGCTGCACAACTTATAGCAGGTTCCATATCAGCACTTAACTATGGGATTAAAATACCATCTTTGGTAATGACGATAGCAGCGTTGGCTCTTGGTAAAGTATTTCTGCCTTACTTTTCTAATTTTGCCATTGAAGATTCAGAAAAAGTATTTGAAAGATTAAAAATTGTATTGAAATATATAGCATTAATAAGTGCTGCCATTGTAATTATACTTTTATTCTTTAGTGATTTTTTAATCAAAATTCTCTTCGAAAGAAATGCCTTTACAGATTCTGATACAGATATAGTATCTAAAATACAGCAAATGTTTGTTTTACAAATACCTTTTTTTGTTGGTGCCAGAGTCATGGTAAAATATTTAACGGCTATAAATCAAAATAATGTTATGGTGCTAACTTCTCTGTTAGGATTAATACTTAATATTGTTTTAAATTATTTTTTAATCAAGAGCATGGGTGTTTATGGCCTAGCATTAGCTACATCCATAGTTTATTTTATTAATGCCTTAGCATTGTATTTGTATATAAAATATTACAATACTAAGGCAAGCCAAAAAGAATTAGTATGAAAGCACTAAGATATCTCGTTCTTTTTATTGTAATATTCAACTTTGCTGCTATTGTTCAAATTGGCTTTGGAGACGGTGCTGGAAGTTTAGCCAGTTATGCAAGTTATTTATTGCTTTTAGTTTATTATTTTTTGAGTAAAAAACGTACTATTCCTATACCCTTTGTCATTTTCGCACTACTTTATTATTGTATTTCAGGTGTTATTTTTGTTAATGCTCCAGATATTTTCGTAAGAGAATTTATCAAATACATAATCATTTTAATTGCAGGGGCAGAAATTGCTAGAGATACTAATTTTAAAGAACTTCTATTTATGTTAACACTCGGAGCTTCCACTGTGTTAATACATGCTGTTTTCTTTGCAAATGATTTTGGCCGTTATAGTGGCAACTATTGGGATGCTAATGCTGCTGGCTTTGTATGCCTGCTTGGTTGCTGTCTTAGTTATGGATTGAAAAATCAAAAACTAAGACTTATGTGTTTGCTGTATCTTACCTTTTGCGGATTTTTAACTTTTTCAAGAACATTTCTGATTTTATGGCTTCTAGCTAATATAATAGCTGTGGTACATGACAAAAGAAACCTTAACGCTTCTGGTCTTGGTATTTTGGCATTAATAATTATAATCAGTGTTTCGACAATACTCCAACTTAACACGCAACGACTTTCCATAATTGAATCTTTAATTTCTGAGAATTCAGTCGAAATAGAAGATGCTAATGAGGATTCTCGATCAGCTACATGGTCCTTATATTATGATCAAATATTTGAAAACCCATTTTTTGGAAATGGCTACAGAACATTTAGTGGAGTTCGAAATATCAAACCTGGGGTACACAATACTTACCTTAGAATAATTGGGGAGGCTGGAATAATACCTTTTTTAACATTCATTGGAGCTTTTATTTTTATGTTGTTTAAAAGCTTTACGAAATTTAGAGACAAGATATATTTACCTTTGCTAGTAATTTCTTTAATGATACTTCAATTGACCACTCATACATTTGACACAAGCGACTATATTACCATGATAATAATTTGGACTTATGTGAACCTAGTAACAAAAAATGAGGAATTAGTAAGTCTAAATAAAAAGATGAACTATGAATAAACAAACCCAAAATAATATTCTTGTAAGACCATAAAGAACTGCCTTGGAGCATTATTCAATCATATGTAATTTAATTTTTAAATAAAAATGAAAAACACTTACGATGTAAGAAAAAAAGTAATCTTTGTTTTACCCTCGCTAGCAGCTGGTGGGGCAGAGCGTGTAATGTCTTACATTGCTCAAAACCTTAATCCGATAAAATACGATGTAACACTAATTGTTTTTGGTTTTGAAAAAGACAAAGCTTTCGAGGTTAATAATATTGATGTTAGGTACTTAAATAAATCAAGAGTGGTAACTGGACTAATCGATTGTATGTTACTGTTTAAGAGATTAAAGCCTAGTGTTGTAATAAGTGTTTTAAACTTAAACATTTATATGGGCATAATTTCGGTATTATTTCCAAAATGCAAATTTGTAGGTAGAATTGTTAATGTGGTAAGCGTTTTAAAAGACCATCCTGAGGAAAAAAATAGATATATCCCGTCATTTATAAACAAATTAGGGAATAAGGGGTTAGATTATGTTATTTGCCAATCTCAGGATATGTACGAAGATGTGTTGAAGACCTCTGATTTTAAAAAAAACAAGCTAGTTATAATCAACAATCCAATTACTAAATCATTTCAGGTTAAAAAACAAGTGTCTAAAAAAAATGATAATAATATTTTTCGCTTTACTACAGTTGGGAGTCTAGAACCAAGAAAAGGGCATTTAAGAGTTCTCGATGTATTAAGCAAATTAAATAATGTTGATTTTCAGTATACTATTATTGGTAAGGGGTCTCAAGAAGAGACTATTTTCAACAGAATTAGAGAACTCAACCTAGCAAACAAAATAACTCATGTGCCTTACACAAATGATGTAGCTAGTTTTTTAACCAATAGTGACCTTTTTCTTCAAGGTTCTTATGTGGAAGGCTTTCCAAACGCGTTAATAGAAACATGTGCTGTTGGAACACCTGCGGTTGTTTTTGACGCGCCAGGAGGTATCAACGAAATTATTCAAGACGGTATTAATGGATACATAGCAAAAGACGAGGAAGATTTTAAATCCAAGATTAATATAGCTTTATCCAAGGAATGGAATCCTCAAGATATTCACGACTCTGTTTTCAAGAAGTATAATACTAAAACTATTATCGGCAAATATGAAGAATTAATTGATTCTTGTATAGAAGATTGATTATTAAATAATTAAATAGGAAAAATATACGGTATGTGTGGAATTTACGGTACAACCATAAAATATAAGGATAATCAAATAAAATCTAAATTAGAAAGAACGGCTTTTAGAGGGCCTGACCAGTTAGGTGTTAAAACATTTAAAACAGATGTTCATAATATTTCTTTTGGCCATAATAGGTTATCTATTATTGATTTAGACCCGAGGTCTAACCAACCATTTACATACCAAAATAAAACGCATATAGTATTTAATGGAGAAATTTATAATTTTTTAGAATTAAAAAAGACATTACAAAGCCTAGGACATACATTCAATACAACAAGTGATACTGAAGTTGTATGTGCCGCTTACTTAGAGTATGGTAATGATTGTGTGGCTCACTTTAACGGTATGTTTGCTTTTGTAATTTATGATACTGAGAATCAAAAACTGTTTGGAGCTAGAGACCGTTTAGGGCAAAAACCATTTTATTACTATCATAATGGTAATGACTTTGAGTTTTCAAGTCAAATTTCATCCATTCAGTTAGACAATCAGAATCTTTCAATATCTAAAAAAGCAATAGACTATTATATTGCATGGGGCAATATACCAGACCCCTACTCTATTTTTAATGAAGTTCATAAACTTAAAGCTGGTCATAGATTTACTTTTAATCTTACAGACGGTAAAATGGCTATTGATCAGTATTGGGATATTGATTATCAGACAGAGCCATCATTTAAAGGCTCTTTAAATCAAGCCAAAGAAGAATTAGACACGCTTTTAAGAGATGCTGTTAAAATAAGATTATTTGCAGATGTTCCTGTGGGTGTTTTCTTGTCTGGGGGTGTAGATTCCTCTACCATAGCGGCCTTAGCAACACAAACCTCTAGCGCAAAAATTAAAACTTTTTCTGTAAAATTTAATGAGAAAGGTTTTAACGAAAGTGTTTATGCTCAAAAAGTAGCGGATCATCTTAAAACAGATCATACTGAGATAGAGTGTAATTATGAAGAAGGTATAGACATGATTCACAA
>CALDUJ010000011.1 GCA_937923735.1 uncultured Flavobacteriaceae bacterium
TACACCAGAAATGGTAGATAAAACTAAACCCTATTATGAAAATGTAAAGGCTTTTTTCTTGAAAGGAATCCATGAAAAAAAACTAAGAAATATTCATTTAAGACTTATTTTACAATTGTCTTATGGGAATGTGGTCTCAGCTGTACGATTAAAAGATAAAGGTGAATTACCGATGAATGATAAACAAATAAAAGATGCAATAAAAGCATCTTGGGATGCTATTAAATATTAGAAACAATAATTTCTATGTCAAAAAATTCTCAAAAATAGCATGAAAAAGCCATTCGTATTATAAAAACTATTAAAAGAGTATCTACAAATACTATATCTCTAGCCCTACTGCTTTTCGATTCTACGAATATATTGCCAAGCCTTCTGTTATTTCCATTGTATTGATAAGAGATACTAAAGTGCATTATAAAGAACAACTGATTTTTTATGGAATGGTGTTAAAGATGGATGGTACCCTTAAAAATATTCAAGTAGTACTACTTGTGCAGTTGGCTTACAGTAATATTGTTGCGGCGGTAGAACTTAAACTTAAAGGGGAGTTAGAAATGATAAAACAACAGATTAAGATGCCGCAAATGCCTCTTGGGATGCTGTAAGATTTATTGAGTAGCAGACATTTCTATTAATTTCACCATAGTGCGGTAATTACGAGAGGTAGCATTTGTTTCTAGCTTACGCTCAAATAAACTCATATTGAATTTAGCCTGACCATATCCTTTATTACAATAATAATAGATACAATCATTAAGAATTTTATAATCCTCACCTTCATACTGCTTCTCAGAAGCTTCTTCTACATTTTCCTTGTTAGGTAAAGATTGTAATAAGAAAAAATAACTTTTTATTTTCTCATCTTCTAAAAAAGGGCACGCATTTATTATGGTTTTTAGTTCAGAATGTGTTTTCACTAGGACTGGTACTTCAAATCCAAAATGGTCCAAAATCAATTTTTTTATTAACTCTTCTATTTCAGTTTTATCTTGTGATGGAGATTGAAAAACTACATTACCGCTCTGAATATATGTTTTTACATTTCTAAGTCCCTTCTTCTCCAAAAGCAAACGCAATTCAGCCATAGGAATTTTTTTATGTCCTCCAACATTAATTCCTCTAAGTAAGGCTATATATGTATTCATCTATTTATATTTTGAGCCACAATGTAGGCACCTGTCCAAGCATTCTGAAAATTAAAACCGCCAGTAACGGCATCAATATTTAACACTTCCCCGGCAAAATATAGACTTTCATGTAGTTTGCTCTCAAAGGTTTTAAAATTAACTTCTTTTAAGTTAATACCTCCTGCAGTTACAAATTCTTCTTTAAAAGTGCTTTTTCCATCTACATTAAAAATAGCCTTAGTAAGTTGCTCTGTCAAATTTTCTAATTGACTTTTATTGATATCTGCCCAAGTAGTATCATCTAAAATACCCGATGCTAAAACTAATTTTTGCCATAGTCGTTTTGGTAAATCGAATTGCGAAAATTTAAAAACTGTTTTCTTATTGAGTTCTTGCTTTAATTCTTTTAAAGTATTTAAGCAATCTTCATAATTCTGCTTTATAAAATTAATCTCTATTTCGAATTTATAATTACGCTTTGCCAGCTCTATAGCACCAAAAGCGGAGAGTTTTAAAATAGAAGGCGCACTCATTCCCCAATGTGTAATTAGCAATGGTCCTTCTGATTGCAAGTCAACCACTCCGTCCAGACGCTTGGGTCTGGACACCTCTCCTTGATAAGGAGAGGAATTACTCAGTACTTTTACAAGAACATCCTTAACTACAACTCCCTGAATATCCTTGATTCTCTTATCCTTTATATTGAACGTAAATAAAGACGGAACCGCCTCGGTAATGGAATGTCCTAACCCTTCCAGCAATTTCCAAATCTTAGGGTTACTTCCAGTTGCAACAACTAATTTATTTGTTGTAAAATCATCCTGATTAGTTGAGACTTTCCAGCTATTATTTTGTTTACTAATAGCTTTAACTGAATGATTTCTCAAAACTTGAACACCAAATTTCTTAGCTTCGTTCAAGAAACAATCGATTATGGTTTGTGAAGAATCTGTAACAGGAAACATCCGTCCATCGTCTTCAATTTTTAGCTCAATACCACGTTTTTCAAACCATGCAATGGTATCACCAGTCATAAATTGATGGAATGGCCCAAGCAATTCTTTTTCGCCTCTAGGATAATTCTGTACTAATTCTGAAGGAATAAATTGTGCATGTGTTACATTACATCGCCCACCACCAGATACTTTAACCTTAGTTAAAACATCTTTACCGCGTTCTAAAATGATTATTTTGAGTTTAGGGTTCAGCTCGGCTATATTAATAGCTGCAAAGAATCCAGCAGCACCACCGCCAACGACAATAATGTCTGCTTCAATCATACCTTATCTGGTCGATCTGATATAATACCGTGAACTTTTAAATCAAGTATTTTAGTGAATGTTTTAGGTTCTTTCTCAAACCAAGTGAAAATTTTGTAACCTCTTTTCTTAATGTTTTTCACTATCACTTCGGTTAAAGTAGTCGCTTCTGGGTGTATATTTTTTGCCTTCAACTTTTTAGCTAACGGAAGCGCCTCCATTGGATCTTGATTCTCATCAGTTAAAATCCCAATGTGCACATTCTTGTTCTTTTTACGAAAGGCTTCAAGTTCTTCCCAATTAAAACTTGAAATGACGATATCTTCCTCAGCAAACATATCAAACTCCAAATACATATTTACTATTTTGCTTACATTATTCGCAGTATTACTACCCTTTAGTTCGATGTTGACCATGCACTGTCCGTTTACAAGATTAAGTACATCTTTTAACAGTGGAATTTTATGACCGCCATCTACTGTGAGCTCCTGTAATTCAGAAAAAGTTTTTTCTTCAATAAAACCAGTCCCATCTGTTAGCCTATCTAATTCATTATCATGAAAAGCGACTATCTCCCCAGATTTGCACTTAAATACATCGACTTCAATACCGTCAACTTTTAAATCGAGAGCCTTTTGGATTGAGGCTAATGTATTCTCCGTTTCGTAACCCATGGCTCCTCGATGCCCAATTACAAGTGGTTTTTTCATTATACTTTAATGATTTATACTACCTTAAATCTATAAAAAGAATCGCTATTTTTATAATAAGTTTATGAAATTTGCTTGTAAATTCGTTCTTATAGCTATAAAATTGGTTAACACGTGAAGCTAAAAGCACTTTATTTTAAATTCTTTCCATTTTTTCTTATCCTTTTTATGATTTCTTGCGATACGGGAAAACTAACTGTTATTGCTGATTTACCAATAGATTTAAATGAAGTATCAGGTTTAGCTTTTGACAAAAAGAATAATCTATTCTGGATGATAAATGATAGTGGCAACAAACCTATTCTGTATGGTATTAATAACAATGGCAATATCATAAAAGAAATTACTATTAACGCAAAAAATAGAGACTGGGAAGATCTTACTTATGATACATATCGGAATCTTTATATCGGGGATTTTGGTAATAATGACAACGACCGTAAGAATCTTTTAATTCTGAAAATCCATAAAGATTCTTTAGAAGCTAATCTGAAATCTATAACTCCAGAAAGAATTTCTTTTAGCTATCCCGAACAGACAAAATTTCCACCAAAAAAAAGCAAGCGCCATTTTGATTGCGAATCCTTCTTTTTTTATCAAGACAGTCTGTATTTGTTTACTAAAAGTCGTTATTCTGGCAATAAAGGAAAGACTAACTTATACCAACTACCAGCACATAAGGGTAACTTTGAAGCTAAACACATAAATACATTTAATACTTGCCCTGAAACAGGTTGTTGGGTTACTTCGGCAGATATTAATGATACTGGTGACAAAATAGTTTTACTAACTGAGAATAGCGCATTTTTACTGACCGAATTTAAGGGCACTAATTTCTTTAAGGCAAAAATAGATCGTTTCTTATTCGACCACAAATCTCAAAAAGAAAGCGTATTTTTTAAAAATGACAGCACGCTTTATATCGCTGATGAATATCTAGGCATGCATGGGGGAAACCTCTATGAATTTAGTCTTGATTAAAATCCAAAGCCCATTTTAAAGGCGAGACGCAAACCGTCATCACTATTAAAGGCCGATATATTTGCCGTCATCATATTTACCATATTAACGAATAGCCCTCCTCCAAAAGAGTTGTTCCACTTATCGGAGTCATCATTATCCAACCATACACGACCGTAATCTACTCCGCCAAATATCCCGATGTGAATTGGCAATAGTCCTGTTTTTAAATCGCTAAAATTCCATCGCAAATCTGTGCTCTGTAAGAAAGCTGTTTTTCCAGTAAAACGTTCATTTCTATAACCACGTAATCCATTGTTAGCACCTAGAGTTGCACCTTGATAAAACTCGAAATCATCGCCTAAATTTACATGAGCTCTGAGGTTTGTAGCCAAAACAAGTTGTCCACTTGGCACTAGTTTATAGTCGAAACCTAACTCGGGAATAAGGTATCCAAAACCTTTTTCAGTGCTCACATTATTTTTATAACCTGCCTCTAATGCTAGTTGCATTCCTAATGTAGGGAAAGCATCATTATCTTTATTTTCAAAATGATATTTGAAATCTACTCCATAGAAGTCTTGCTTATCGAAAACAGCATCATCAACAGGAAGATTCTCAATGAATCGGTTTGCAGTACGCTCTACTTCATTACTTTCATAAATAATTCCTGCCTTAAAGCTACTTCCTTGTTGACCTCTCCATATTAAAGATGGCATAGCTTTAAAGGTTCTTATTTTTACACGATTAAAGTCTAAATCAACATCTAAACCATCGTCTTCATCTGCCTCTGGATTAGGTGTTTCGTTTCCAAAGCCAAAAAAGTTAACAGCATAATTTGGGCTGTTAAAATGAACCCCTACGCCAAGATTTGCGTTCCCTATGACGTTTGCAAATTCGCCATTATAGTTTACGTCAAACCCTTGCGTAGCAAAATAATAAGCAGCAGATATGGTATGCTGAGATGTAAAAGGATTACGCTCAAAACCATAATTCGTATACGTATTACTCACACCTATTTTAAGTCCATCATCTGGGTTTGACCCTATAGTCGGTATAAACTGATTGGTATTGTTCTTTAGTTTTTTATAATCGTATACATTGGTTTCGTAATCATCTCTCAAGCGTAACTTAGCCTTCTTAGCTTGTGACACATCATTCTTCTTAGATTTATAATCATAGATTGCTATCTTACCGCCTTCAGGTATGATGTAGGTGTCATTATTTTGACCTCCTATTAATCTAATCTTAATCTTTTTATTTTTTCCCTTGGCCTCAAATACATCGTCATCATCTAAGCCATAAATCCATATTTCCTTCGTATGCTCTCTATCATATGTTCGTTCGTGAAACACGTCTACTTTTTCACCTTTCTTGATGCGTTGCGCTAGTATTCTCACTTTTCCGTTATCAAGGCATTCAATAGTAAAATAGTCATCTTTATTTGTGCCTTTCACCACTGCAAATTTGTTTACCAAATCAAAATACCTATCTGAAATAGTTTGAAGGTTACCACGTCTAGCCTTTAGTTTTTGCTTGATTTCAGTTAAACTCTCGTCACGAACTTCTTCTGGAAAGTTTAAAAAGGCTTTTTCGATTACTGCGTCCGTAATTCCATTTTGAATCGCTTTTACTTCAGTATCCCAAATAGCTTTGTCGGATTGTTGAATAAGTTCCATATCTAAAGGGTAAGGCTCCACATTAACACCCTTTACATCCACTAAATCATCATCGTACTCTCTAAGTAATCTGGCAGTTGGTATCAACTTTACTGCAGCAGTAAGTAAGAATCCATCAGACATTTTAGAGAACGCTTGATCCCTGTCTCTTGGTAAAGGACGATACACTTTTTTTCCATTTTCTTTAAACTCAATCCATCGCCATTGGTCCTGATGTCTATCCCAATCTCCAATAAGCATATCGAATAGACGTGCACGGATATAAGCTGCCTCGTCGATTACGATATCTTCATCCTTATGTATTTTTTTCATCATATCGTCAGTGCTGATAATTTTGTCCTGGAAACCAAAACTTGCCAAGTCATTGTGTCCTTCGGACGTATGCTCTTCAATCATATATAATTTGTCTCCAAATTCACTATTGAAATGTCCCAAAGCATTTTGTTTAGGGATATAATACAGTACAGGATTTGTATGATAAATACCAACAGCATCCGACAGCGTTCCAACAGCAAAAGGGGCATATGGATGTGACCCAGCAAAGACATCAAGAATTAAGTCCTCTGTACTTGTATCGTCAAATTGACCTTCGATATATTGGTCTTTAAACATGACAGCTTGCAAATATTGTACAGCATTTTTTCGAAGTGCTCTCATTACATATTGAGCACCGTTCTTATCCTTAAGACGTAATGATTTAGATTGATTTCCACCGCCTTTTCTAACAACTGTCAAACCGCCATACATAGTGTCTAAGTTTACTGTTGGTGCAGAAACCTTCGTACTAAAAAGCTTTCTGTAGCGGTCTCCCCAAAGAAATTTATGAGTTCCTGATTTATCAGTTTCTTCTGCAGTATAGATTGATGCAGATTTCTTTTCAGGAAAACTAGCAGGATAAGTTGTGAATGATTTTTTCTGATTAGGCTCAAATACTTTCGTTTCAAACACTATTTTATCATCTTCAACTGAGTAAAAACGCACATGAGAAGATCCATCTTTAAACACATCTAATCTAGTATAACCGGGTGTGCCATAAGAAAATTGTCCTCCGCCAACATTTCTTGTTGCTGACACTTTAGACCCAGAACCACTAACGATTTGGTGAAGATTATCTTCTATTATGTACTGCAGATTATGTTCATGACCTGATACAAATACTACTTTTTTATTCTCTTGAGAAATAGTTACTAAACGTTGTTTAAACTCATTATACATTTTGTTTTGTAAATCGACGTTAGCAACACCACTTGTTTTTCTTATAACATTTTTCAAGGTCCCAAGTACAGGAAGAGGTTTCATATGACTTCCAAAGGTAAACTGACCTCCATGCGACCCATTTGTATACATAGGATGATGTAAAGCTACAATAGTCGTTTTTCCTCTTGCCTTTTTAATGAGGCTACTATACTCATCAAAAAAGGCATGTCTAGTCTTTATATCACAGTTATCGTTAAGAGTTGG
>CALDUJ010000012.1 GCA_937923735.1 uncultured Flavobacteriaceae bacterium
TTTAATGTTATTTACCTTTCTTAGCATATAGTTAATAACCAAATTGCCTCCCATACTATGTCCATAAAGGTATTTCGGTAAATTAGGAAACAATGAATCTGTTTTTCTAATAGCTTGCTCAACAGATGTCATCAGGGCATCATAACTAGGACAATGACCTCTTTTTCCTTCGGTATTACCATGTCCAAAATTATCGTAAGCAAAAACGGAAAAACCAGCATTTAATAAGTGTGGGATGACAGAATCCTCATAGCGTAAGGCATGCTCACCCATACCGTGTACAATGATAATGATAGCTTTGGGATTTTGAACTTCCCAATGATAGGATACTAAATCGGTATTATGTACAGTAAAGTTTGAGCAATGATGTTTCATTGCTCAAATTTAATATTTTCAAATTGTTATTGAATGGTAAAAAAGTATACACCTGAATTCAACTCTCTTGTGAAAGTAGTATTACAACTGTCAAATTTTATAGTATTCTCTCCATTGTTGTAAGCCTCGTAAATATTACTATTTACATTGGAACTATTATTAAATGTTGTTGAAACACGTCTTCCGATAACTACACAATAATCACCAGGAGTATCAAAATTAAAACCTAATCTAAAATTATATTCAAGATTATCGCTACTAATAACAGGCATAACATTTATTCCTTCATCACAAGAATTAAAATTAAATTCCGTACCAATGTCATACGTCACATCGCTGCTTGCTACCTCAGCATTAATATTGGTATCGCTATCAACCAATTTTAAGACAAAAAAGGAATCTCTAAACAGTTCCGCATCTGTTACAATATCAATTTCATTCTCATCACATTCATTAGCCAACATTGATGAGGCTTTAGCATCAAACCAAATAGTCTCGTCAACATTGTAGCTAGGTTGTGTGTTTTCAATAGTTATACTAAATCCATCCAACTCTGCAAAGCCGCTACAATCATCATCATCACCGCATTGAGTTGCCATTAATAAAGGCATCAATAGAACATAAAAGGGTTTTCTAATCTTAATGGTCTTTTTCATAATTTTTTTGAGTTTAAAATTCATTATTGCTTTCAATAATAAAACAGTTTAAAACAAAGAAGTCCTACCAACTTTTATAATTAAAAGCAGGTTTGGTTTTGAAATATTTTTTAAACTCATGTTTTTAAGGCAAATACAGCTAATTTGCTAATTACTATTCTAGAGCTTCTCTCATAGCTTTTGCCTTAATAAGACACTCTTCGTATTCTTTTATTGGGTTTGACTTGGCCGTAATAGCACCACCAACCGAATATGAAACGTATTGTTTAGCTTCATTGTATAAAATACTGCGAATTACCACATTAAAATCGAAATCCCCTTTGGGTGTGATATAACCAACAGCTCCAGAATATAATCCCCGTTTTGTTTCTTCTAAGGTTTCGATAATTTGCATAGCAGAAATCTTTGGAGCGCCTGTCATGCTTCCCATAGGAAAGGTAGTTCGTAAAATTTCTACAGGACTCACATCATCTTCAACCTGAGAAACTACTGTAGAAATCATCTGATGAACTTGCTCAAAAGAATACACTTTACACAACTCTTTTACCTGCACACTACCCTTCTTTGCCGTTTTACTTAAATCATTACGCACCAAATCCACAATCATGATATTCTCGGAACGCTCTTTTTCGTCTTCTGCTAAGGCTTTTGCCATGGCTCTGTCCGCCATACCATTTTTTAAACGTGCTGCTGTACCTTTTATAGGCTGCGAAATAATGGTGCTTCCCTCTTTTTTTAGATAGCGCTCTGGTGTTGCAGATAACAAGTATTTATTTTCAAGCTTTAAAAAAGTTGCAAATGGAGGTTTTGAAATAGCGTTTAGATGAATATACGTCTGCAGCGGGTCAATTGAGGTGTTTTCTGAATAGAACTCTTGACAGAAGTTAGCCTCGTAAATATCACCGCGATGAATATGGGCTAGCATATCATCTAACTTTTTAAAATACTCGTCTTTATGGATTCTCAGTTTAATTTTTACAGAATCGTTGCCTTGCTCTATTACTGAGTCTCCGGGATGCTGAATACTTTCAAAATCATCATCTATTTCATCATCAACCATTCTAAGGTAGTGCACCTCTAATTGATTTCCTTTTAACAAGAATAACTTCTTGGGCTGGAAGAAATACAAATCTGGAAACTCCAATCCATCATAATTCTCAGACCGTAAATCTTCAACATCATTCTTAAGGTCGTAAGTGAGGTAGCCAAAAATCCAATCTTCTGTGATCGATTGGTATTCCTTGAGCTTATCAAAAGCATTAAAATAATCCGTCCGTAAGGTTGTAAAAGCATCGACTGCTAAAACCGCATCATAATTGCTGTAAGTCTGAGGGAAATCATTAGAATCCAACCAAACTACTTCTTCAAATTGCTGACTCCAAAGCAATAATTTGCTTTTAAAGGAAACAACATCATCAATAGTGTAAGTCTTATGGGTTCTCAATGAAAAATAAATATGTGTAAAGGTAATCAGATTCCTAAAAAATAATATCTTCATTCTTATTTATAAATTCATCTTTTATGAACTCACTAAACAACGCGCTACTCAAAATATCCATTCGTCAACCTGGTGCTGAACTCTGTAAAATTACTTCAGCAGTAAATGGTAAAGAATTCATGTGGAATGGTAACCCTGAGTTCTGGTCAGGAATTGCTCCAACCCTTTTCCCTATAGTTGGTTGTATGAAAGACGACCAATATATTTATGAAGGCAAAACGTACCACATGCCAAAACACGGGTTCTTGAGAAAAAGCGAGGACGTTGTGTTAGTTGAGCAAACCCAAAACAGCCTTACTTATAAACTTGGAAGCAATGACGATTTATATAAACTCTTCCCTTTTAAGTTTGAATTTTATATTAGTTATACGCTTTCCAACAACAGCATTATCGTAGACCATCTAGTTAAAAACCTAGGCGATAAGCCAATGTACTTTTCTTTGGGTGGTCATCCAGCCTTTAAATGTCCCGTTTATGATGACGAGGATTATAATGACTATCAATTAGTATTCGAGAAAAACGAAATCTCAAAGACACATTTATTGAATTTAGAAACAGGCCTCTACACTGGAGAAACAGAGCCTGTTTTTAACGATAATAACCACATTCAGTTACATCCAGAAATCTTCAATAAAGACGCTTTGGTTTTTAAGGATTTAACATCTCGCGAAGTCACATTACACAGTAAAAAGCATGGCGATATTTTATCTATGCAGTTTCAAGACTTCCCGCATCTAGGCACATGGGCTAAACCACATGCTCCTTATGTCTGTATTGAACCTTGGATTGGTTATGCAGATCATAAGGATACCGACTACCAGATAACTACTAAAGAAGGTATTATATCTTTGGAGGCAGGAAAAGACTTTAGAGCCAATTATAGTATTAAGATAAATTTAGCTCATCTCGATTAAACTTATAAGATAATTGCCATTTAAGTTTTCTTAAAAGGAAAAACTTCTAAATACGTAAGGCTTCGCCACAACCACTCTAGTGGTCCGTACTTAAATTTGGAGAGCCACCACTTACTCAACAACATCTGTAACCAAATAATTACAATACCCATCAAAAAGGTGTAGATGTTTCGTAACTCACCCAAATAGTCCATACCCCAACCATATAATATGGCGGTACCTATAATGGTTTGCGCAACATAATTGGTAAGTGCCATACGGCCATAAGGCGCAAATTTGTTTAAAAAACGTTCGCCTTTTAGTTTCATGTAAATGAGTAAAAAAGCGATGATGATGATAAAGGTCATAAAGAGGTTAGCCAAGTCGTAAGCTGTAAATGCAAACATAGTGGTCCAACTCCCAAAATCAGGTCCTTGCTCGCCTTGGCTTACCATGGAAAATAAGAAGCCAGTTAACACGGTCGCTACAACAAAAAGTCCTATAGACCAATATAAGCCTTTAAAAAGCTTTTTACGGTGGTCTCTAAAATTCTCAAAGAACTTGAGTTTTCCAGCATATAAGCCTAGTAAAAAGAAGGCAAACGTCAAGTAGCCTCTACCAAACACCCCCAATTGAAAATCGAGTTTCATTAAATGACCTTCTGTGGTATTTGTTGCAAACACCTCTGTAAGACTGCCGCTTTTTATCACATTAAAATAGTTAATAATGGCTGGGTTATCTGGAGCAAACTCAACGCCAGAAAAGAGTGATTCGTTGCCAAATAAACCAAAAATAATATAACGCCCAAGTCCTAAAAACAAGAGTCCTGAGAGGACTAAAATCCATTTAGGTCGCATTCTGTAAAACGGAATTAATATAATCCCTATCATGGCGTAAATGGTTAAGATATCGCCTCTATAAAACAGATGGTGCACTGCGCCTATGCCTAGTAAAAGAATAAGTCGCCAGAGGAAACGGCCTTCAAAGCGGTTGCCTTTTTCTGCTGCTCTATCCATTTGTATAAAGAAACTCAGTCCGAATAAGAATGAGAATAAAGCAAAGAACTTACCACGTAAGAAGAAGAATATAAAACCTTCTACAATACCGTCTATAATACCTTGATTGGCCAAAGCCATAGCATCGGCAGGTGGCATACTACCAATGTAATTTTCGACCATATGTACGATAACGATGCCTGC
>CALDUJ010000013.1 GCA_937923735.1 uncultured Flavobacteriaceae bacterium
GCTATACTTTTTGTGGTTCGATTACTATCTTTTTGAAGTATGGTAAGTATTTGTGTGTCAATTTTATCTAAAAGATTTGGCATAAGAAAATATTTTTGGTTTTGAGCTAAAATCTTAATATCAAAAGTATAAAAAACTTTAATATTAAAAATTAAAAGAATATATTTCTTTATTAATTCAATTGTATAGTAATTAATAATAGTTATTGGTCTTATTCGTTATCTTTGATACTTTCAGATTATGTTTTCTGCAAGGTTTTCAAAATCTTGTAAGTATTAAACCCAGGTTTTAAATGAAAGACGAAAAGAAATTCCTGTCTACACAGGAATTGAGGATGCCCAAAATGGGAGAAAGCATCACAGAAGGCACTATCATTAATTGGTTAATTTCTGAAGGTGATAGTTTCGATGAAGGCGATATCATTTTAGAAGTAGCCACAGACAAAGTAGATAACGAAGTCCCTGCACCAGCTTCAGGAATATTGGTTAAAAAACTTTTTAAAGCGAAAGATGTTGTGCCTGTTGGTGAAGTTTTGGCTATTCTCGAAGTTTCAGAAATGAGCTCGAATTCGAAACCGAAATCGAGAAAAGATGTCACACTGAGCGCAGTCGAAGTGTCTTCAAAAAAAGAATTAAAACAAATAAAAAAGGTAAAGTCAGTTCAATTTTCTTCGACTTCAAAGTCATTTTCAACCTCAAATTCAAACACTTTCTTTTCACCCTTAATAATTTCAATAGCCAAAGAACAACACATAAGTTTCGAAGAATTAGCGCGTATTCCTGCAACAGGACATGATGGACGATTAAAAAAGAGCGACGTATTTAAATATATAGAAGACGGCAGACCGTATAAGTTTGCACAGCCAGTTACGCAAGACCCAACTGCGTATCGCATACCGCAACTAACATTTGAAAAAGGAAAAGGGAAAATTGTAGAAATGGACCGTATGCGTCAGATGATTGCTGACCATATGGTCTATTCTAAGCACACCTCACCTCATGTCACTGCTTACGTTGAAGCGGATATGACCAACATAGTCAACTGGAGAAATGCTAACAAAGCAGCTTTTCAAGAAAAATATGGAGAGCGTTTAACATTCACACCTTTATTTGTAGAAGCTGTGGCTAAAGCAGTTAAAGATTTTCCAAATATCAATGCCTCAGTCGATGGCAATAATATCATCGTAAAAGAAGATATCAATATCGGCATGGCAACAGCATTACCAAGCGGTAATTTAATAGTTCCTGTAGTTAAAAATGCAGATACAAAAGATTTAAAAACACTTGCTGAAAATGTGAATGAACTTGCTAGAAAAGCAAGAGAAAACAAATTGTCTGGTGACGATATAAAAGGAAGCACTTTCACCATTTCTAATGTAGGAACTTTTGGAAGCGTTATGGGAACACCAATCATAAATCAACCAGAAGTTGCAATACTAGCACTAGGAATTATCAAAAAACGTCCAGAAGTGATTGAAACCGAAAAAGGAGATGAAATCGCCATACGCAGCATGATGTATTTGTCATTATCCTTCGACCATCGTGTTGTTGATGGCTTTTTAGGCGGAAGCTTTGTACGTCGCGTTGCTGATTATTTTGAACAGTTTGACATAGATAGAAAAATTTAAATAGAAGAAATTGTCCCCTTGAGAGGACTTTAGAGGTGTTTTAAAAAATAATACTATGAGTTACAATATCAATATTACCAAAATAGAACAATCTAGAATAGACACTTTAGATTTCAACAATATCCCACTAGGAACCACATTCACAGACCACATGTTTATCTGTGATTATGAAAACGGCGAATGGGTAAATCCAAGAATAGAACCGTTAGCTTTAATCCCAACACATCCAGCGGCAATGGCACTGCATTACGGACAAGCCATATTCGAAGGCATGAAAGCCTACAAGGATACCCAAGGCGAACCTATGCTGTTTCGTCCAGAGCAAAACGCAGCACGTTTAAATAAGAGTGCCGACCGCATGGGAATGCCAAACTTCCCAGAAGATTTGTTTGTCGAAAGCCTAAAACAATTAGTGAGTTTAGAACATAATTGGATTCCGCCAAAAGAAGGAAGTGCCTTGTATCTAAGACCCTTTATGTATGCAGACGAACCCTTTATAGGTATGCGTGCAGCCACACATTATAAGTTTATAATTATGGCATCACCAGCAGGTCCGTTTTTTAGTAAGCGTATTAAACTATGGGCAGAAAAACAGTTTATAAGAGCAGCACATGGAGGCACAGGCGAGGCAAAAGCAGCCGGAAATTATGCTGCGGCTATTCGTCCAACTGAGCTCGCAAAAGCTAAGGGTTATGACCAAGTATTGTGGTTAGATGCAGCTGAGCATAAGTATATACAAGAGGTAGGAACGATGAATATCTTCTTCAAAATAGATGGACAATTTATTACGCCAAAACTAGATGGTTCAGTACTTGATGGAATTACCAGAAAGAGCGTTATTGATTTATTAAGAGATAAAGGATTCAAAGTGACAGAGCGCTTAATCACTTTACAAGAAATAAAAGAAGCGTCCCAAAACAAAACTTTAGAAGAGGCTTTTGGAGCAGGAACTGCGGTTGGGATTGCCTATATTCAAGAAATTGGGTTAGAAGGGGAAACCATTCATGTTTCTAACGAAAGCCCAGTCGGATTAGAGATTAACAATACCTTAAATGCTATTAAAACAGGTAAGCAAGATGATAAATTTGGATGGATGTTAAAAACAAGAAAG
>CALDUJ010000014.1 GCA_937923735.1 uncultured Flavobacteriaceae bacterium
ATTCATTAAACCTAAAAAGGTGTATAATTCGTTAATTTTATCTGTCGAATCCACAGAGTCTCCAGTAATAAATACAATATCAGGATTTACGTTATTTATCTTCTTTACTATTGATTTATGAAATGAACGAACCTCTTTAATATGCAAATCAGAGATCTGAATAATTTTTAGTTTATTTTCATTTTCAGAAATATCAAAATAATTCCAATCAATCACATATTTTTCGAACCACAAAGAATCCAATAGAATGATTCCGATAACACCAAAAACAACTCTTTTTATAAAGCCTCTTCGAGTTACTTTGGTCATTATTTCGTAAAATTAATTGTTATCGTATCCCGTAACTGCAATCCCATAAGGGTAGAAGCACTACCGACAGTGGCACTATTACTTTTATATACAGCAATCTCTAAATAGTTTGATGCGTTAAACACTACTAAACCACGACCTTCATCGTTTCGTTTGTCTTCAGGGATATCGAAATTAACTATATCACTATACTTTTTATGAATGGTTTTAAACTTGTAATTACGAGCTGAAATCTCATAACTACGTCCTTTCTGTATGTCTTCAAAAAACTTTTTAGTGATGTTAGTTACAACATTTCCATAGTTGTCAATATAGATAATACTGCCTATCATTTGTGTCTTTTCGTCATTCACGTAAGGCACCAAATCTTTAATGGGTTTAATACTGCTGATGGTTTTTCCAATCACTTCTAAAGTACCACCTCGAGCTATATGGCATGCCACTTTCACGAACACATCTAGCACAGGGAAGCTGGTCTCAATCTTATCATGTATATTAATTTCAACAATCTTTTCAGGATTGATTTCGGTACAAATCATACTCATAATACCGTTGTTGGCACAAACAAAGTAATGACCATCCAATTTTATAGCAATATGCTTATTCTCTTGATTGATTTCAGAATCAATACCAATCACATGAATTGTGCCTTTCGGAAAGCTACTGAAGGCATTGCGAATAATATAAGCCGCTTCAGGAATATTAAAAGGTGAAACGGAATGTGAAATATCAACAATTCTAACTTCTGGAAGCTCACTATAGATGGCGCCTTTAATAGCACCAGCAAAGTGGTCTTTCTCACCGAAATCGGTCGTTAAAGTGATGATTGCCATGGGCAGATTGTTGATAATTTTGCTGATACCATCACGCAAAAATTGCGTAGCTTTGTCCTTGTACAAACTTAATGAATTTCATAGATAAACATCATATAAATTACCTCGCCTTTTGAACGAAATTATAGTAGAACTCACCGAAATTGAACCAAAAGAATTTTTTGGAGCCCAAAACACCAACATTGCCCTTCTAAAGAAATATTTTCCGAAGCTAAAAATTGTTGCCAGAGGTAATAAAATAAAGGCGTTGGGTGACGAAGAACAACTCGAAGAGTTTGATCGTCGTTTAACTATGTTGATGAATCATTTTGGAAAATACAATAAGCTTGATGAGAACGTTATCGAACGTGTATTAACAAGTAACACAAGTGATGATTATAAAACATCCGAAGCCAGTGGTGATATTTTAGTTCATGGCGTAAACGGAAAAAAAATAAAAGCGCAAACGGCCAATCAACGTAAGTTGGTAGAGAGTATGCGTAAGAATGATATGGTATTTGCTATCGGGCCAGCTGGAACCGGAAAGACATACACAGGAGTAGCACTTGCGGTTCAGGCATTAAAAAGCAAACAAGTTAAGCGCATCATCCTGACGCGTCCAGCTGTTGAGGCTGGAGAAAATTTGGGATTCCTTCCTGGAGATTTACAGGAAAAACTAGATCCTTATATGCAGCCATTGTATGATGCATTGCGCGATATGATTCCAGCAGAAAGACTTGCTGACCATATAGAAAAAGGCGTCATACAGATTGCACCGTTGGCATTTATGAGAGGACGTACTTTAGATAATGCCTTTGTGATATTAGATGAAGGTCAGAATACCACACACGCGCAGATGAAAATGTTTTTGACTAGAATGGGGAAGAACGCCAAGTTTTTATTAACAGGCGACCCAGGACAGATAGATTTACCACGTCGAACGATTTCTGGGCTAAAAGAAGCTTTACTAATATTGAAAAATGTTGAAGGCGTCGGTATGATTTTCTTAGACGATAAAGATGTGATTCGACATAAATTGGTAAAGAAAGTAATTGCAGCCTATAAAGAAATCGAGAACAGAGATTAAGCATGAGTAAGACAATAATTGATACCAATTTCAATTTTCCAGGGCAGAAATCTGTTTATAAAGGAAAAGTAAGAGAAGTATATAACATAAACGACGAGCAATTAGTTATGATTGCTACAGATCGTTTGTCAGCTTTCGATGTGGTGATGCCAAAAGGGATTCCGTTTAAAGGTCAGATTTTGAATCAGATTGCCACCAAGATGATGAAGGATACTGAGGACTTGGTGCCAAATTGGTTAACAGCAACACCCGATCCTAATGTTGCTGTGGGTTATTTATGTGAACCTTTTAAAGTAGAAATGGTTATTCGTGGTTATATGTCTGGACATGCTGCTCGTGAGTATAAAGCCGGAAAACGTTTGCTATGTGGTGTGCCAATGCCGGACGGGATGAAAGAAAATGATGCCTTTCCAGAACCGATTATCACTCCCGCAACTAAAGCAGAAATGGGAGATCATGACGAAGACATCTCTCGCGAAGAGATTTTAAAGCGTGGTATCGTCTCTGAGGAAGATTATTTGGTATTAGAAGATTATACTCGAAAGTTATTCCAAAGAGGAACAGAGATTGCCACCTCAAGAGGTTTGATATTGGTGGATACTAAATACGAATTCGGAAAGACTAAAGATGGAGAAATCGTTTTGATAGATGAAATTCACACACCGGATTCTTCACGCTATTTTTATGCAGATGGTTACCAAGAACGCCAAGATAGAGGAGAAGCTCAGAAGCAACTGTCTAAAGAATTTGTGCGTCAATGGCTTATCTCCAACAATTTCCAAGGTCTTGAAGGACAAACGGTCCCAGAAATGTCTGACGAGTACATAGAAACAGTTTCAGAGCGCTATATTGAACTCTATGAGAATATTACTGGAGAGACCTTTGTGAAAGGGGATGTAAGTGATGTGCAAAAACGGATTGAGGAGAATGTTCTTAATTTTTTGTCTAAAGATTAGTTAGCTTCATTCTTTCGTAACCAAGTACCCTATTGATTACCTTAAAGGTTTCATATACATCGTGTTCTTATGAGACAACCCAAAAAAGAAAAGAAGCCTTGGCCAACCAAGGATGTCATGGAGCAAGTATACGCCATGAAACTTTGGGGAAATAACGGTTTTAGATTTTATTCTGGCGATGGGTCGCACCATCCAAAACTCGTAAACCCATACATTGATACTGTAAGCTCTTTTTTAAAATAATTTGAAAACAAGCTTGTTGTTTGCGATTTAGGTTGTGGCGATTTTAATATTGGCAAAAACTTAGTCATGCACACTAAAAAGTATATTGCCGTAGACATCGTTGAAGATTTAATAACACATAATAAAAAGACTTTTAAAGCGGATAATTTAGAATTTAAGTGTTTGGATATCTCCAAAGATGCACTACCATCTGGTGATTGTGTTATTTTAAGACAAGTGTTGCAACATCTCTCTAATGGCGAGATAAAACAGATACTTAAAAAACTAAACACGTTTAAATATATAATTCTAACCGAACATCTACCTGAAGGCAATTTTATACCAAATAAAGACATTATTTCTGGTCAAGGTATTAGACTTAAAAAAGACAGTGGTTTGGATATATTATCAGCACCCTTTAATTTTAAAATAAAAGAAGAAAAACAATTAGCCTCAGTTGTTTTGGATGATGGTAAAGGGGTTATTGTGACTAGGCTTTATGTGGTTTTTGATGTGTATATTTTTCGCTTTAGCAGTTGTCTGAGTTGAGAGCTAGAAAAGATTACTAAGCTAAGCTGGTATTTATACCAATTGTAGTATGTATGGGGAAGTATTTAAAAACATTACTATTATCTACATAAGTATTAAGTAAGTTTTCAGCCATTTTTTTAGCAATACTTTCTGAATCAGCAAATACATATGTAGTCATTAATTCTATTCCAGATAAATCTCCTTGATTTAATTCAGTCATAATTTTGATTTCGTATTTCTTCATTTTGTTAAAATATTTTAATCTAATTGCTTAAAAGACTAGATGTAGCCATTTCTGTTATTTCAATTAATTCTTTTGAAACGACTTCACTGATAACGCCACCAGCCACCATATCTATAGTTTTTCCTGCTAATAATTGCTTCCAATTTTTCTTTCCCAAAAAATACATTTTTTTCAACTCTTGAAGCTCATCATATAAGTCATTATATATTAATTCATGACCATTTTTTAGCTCGGTTAATTCCTCTAATACTTTATCTAATTTTAGAGAGTATTCAATTTTTTCTTTTTCAGAGATTATTTGATCGACATTTGATGATATTCCGTATTCGTAAAAAATACCATTTATATAGTAGATACATTTCAAAGCATCTTTTAAAATGATACAATTTGTTGCGTTAGTACATTCTTTTATATGTTTATCATATATGTTTTGAATCTCATTTTTCACTGAAGACAAAAATCTTAATTTGTCTGATTCTTTTCTATGTCTTAGCATTTCTGACTCAAGTAGGTCCATAAATTCAGTTAAATTTTTTGAATCAGAATATTTGTTTTCCACAAATTCAATTGCGATATCTTCAACTATGTTCATTTAATGATTTTTGATTTATAGGAAACAAAACTAAGTATTTATAACAGTAACAAAATCAAATATTTATACAATTTTATCAACATATTTACGGCACTTTGAGTGTCAAGAAGAGTAGTCTGAATGTATCGATAAGCAAGTCTATTTCAGGAGTTATAAAGTCTTTGATTATTCAATCTCATACACCAGTAGTTTTGTCTTAAATATTGAATCAGAGTCTTTAAAAACCATGGTTTCTTGATTTAAGTGTTGTAGATTAGAATTACCTATTACAACAGCTTGATTGCCTGTAAAGCAAAACGTTAAAGGAACATCTAGGTTTGGTGGGTTACTGTCTATAATTTCTGCACGAACAATAGTGTTTTGAGCATCGTTAAGAATCAGCTTTCTAAAATTAAATGGACTACCAGCTTTACTGTTTTGGATGCCATACAGATGATTTTTATAAAATTCTAGACCGTCAATACCTTGAGATACCCCTAGAGAATCAGGTTCGTTTAATATGCTTTTTGTACCAATATCAATCACTCTAACGCCTTTTGGATGAGAGGCAACATATAATTTGGAATCATCATCTGAAATAGCAATCCCATTCGGAAATTCAATCTCTGGCGACTTGAAGAATAATTCTAATACATTACTTCCATATCTTAAAAGATACACAGAAGCATCCTTAGAATCAGTTAGATATATATTGCCTCTTTTATCCTGAATCATATCATTTAAAAAATGCTTTCCATCCAAGTCATATCTATTCAATAGCTTTTTAGTATTTACATCAAAAGTATACAGTGATGATAGTGAGTCCTCAATCATATAATACCCACCAATGGCATGTAATAAGCCTCGTTCATCGTCTACATAAATACCAACGCCTGGACTGTATCCAAACTCTTGCTCATTGATAAAATCATTTTGTTTTCCCGATTTCCTGTCTACCTGAATTATTTTTGATTTAGTAACGCTAGTAAGATAAAAGACATCTTTGTTTTTTGAATACGCAATGCCTTCAGGAACCAAATCTTTTTCCTCAAGAATATATTCGCTTGGATTTTTTTTGTCACATCCTAATAGGATAATTGCTAACGCTATAATTATAAAATGTTTCATCTGTGTTTTGATAATCAGTTTAGATTTTAGGCTTTTATAGTGTTTTTTCTACTGATAAATATTTTACTAAGTTGTGACCTTCGTTTTTCCATTTTCCACCCAGACCTTTGGGAATTATAAAAAAATCTCCGGTATAGTAAATATAGCCGCTGCCACTGGTATTCGTTATCGTTACTTGTCCAGATAAAATCTGTATTAATTGCTCTTTTGTTGTTTTACTTAAGGTTCTTTCTCCTGGCTTTTCTCCAATTAGCTTTACGGTTAACTCAGCACCTTTTTCTAAAGTCTCCTCATGATAACCGTCGTTATTTAAAATTATTGAATTGCCAGATAATTTTGATTTGTTAAATAGTTTGTGACCGGAATTCTTTATTATTTTGGATGAGTCGGATCTTTTGGTAGTAATAACAGATAATTCATAATGGATGTGATTATTTCCTTTAATTTCCCATTCTCCGTTAAATCCTTTTGGCGCAAAAAAGTAATCTCCCGAATAGAATATTTGAGATGTTCCATTTGCTGGTTTTACGATAGCTTCGCCATTAAACATATAAACAAATTCATCAAAAGGATAGTTTTTAATGTTGTTAGTCCAGGTTTCGGTGCCAACTACAAAAACACCTAACTCATGTCCCCAAAACAATCTTTTTTGATAAAAACCTTTCTCAGGCTCATTTTTTAGATCTATTTTTTTCAGTCCAATGCCAGACAATGTAGATTTATCTACAGTTATTGGTTTTATTATTGTTTCCGATTCTTGAGCATTGGTTATTATAATACTTGCCAAAGTGATTATCATTAATGCTGTCGCTTTTTTCATGTCCAATTTTGTTTTTAGTTACGAAAACTATTTAACCCAATAATCCACGACCAGAACATCATCTAAATGTGGTGTTATAATCTCACCAAAAGCCTTATGCGCTGGATGTGGAAGATAGATGTTTCTGCCTTCCTCACTATCAAATGTAAGGAAAAAGCAGTGGGTGAGTTCTTTATTTAAACCTTCTGGACTGTTGTTTAATCCCCACTCAAAATCCTTTATTTCTTTAATTTTTGAGGGTAATTCTGCAAAAGCTGCTTCTATTTTTTTAATGTCCTCAGGAGTCGATGTGTCTTTAAACTTAAACAGGACTACATGACGTAATTGTTTTGTTGTTTTTTCTATGTTCTTAGTGTTGGGTTCAACTGTTTTTGAGCTAAAATCACAGCTGGTAGTTAGTAGTACGGTAATGAGTAATAGTTTGTATATTTTCATCCAAATATATTTATGGATAATATACGAAGTTAATTTATAGCTAAAGTGATAACGTGAAACATTTATGTATTTTTATAAAAAACTAACTAACCATGTCCAATCAAAAAAACGCCACGGCGTATTGGAAAGAGAACATCAGGTATGTTCTTATTCTTCTTGTTATATGGTTCCTCGTTTCCTATGGCGCAGGAATTATCTTCAAAGACGCTCTCAATACTATTAAAATTGGAGGCTTTAAGCTGGGCTTCTGGTTTGCACAACAGGGCAGTATGTATGTCTTTGTGATTCTCATTTTCGTGTATGTTCGCTTGATGAATAAACTATATAAAAAATACGGCTATGATGAATAGTTTATTGATTGAGCCGATAGGCGTACAGATGTGGACTTACATTCTTGTTGGTATTACATTTACGTTGTACATAGGTATTGCCATTTGGTCCAGAGCTAGTTCTACAAAAGAGTTTTACGTTGCTGGAGGGGGCGTGTCTCCTTGGGCTAATGGTATGGCAACTGCTGCCGATTGGATGAGTGCTGCATCGTTTATATCGATGGCAGGTATTATTTCTTTTGCAGGTTATGATGGCGCAGTATATTTAATGGGCTGGACAGGTGGTTATGTTTTGCTTGCTTTGCTCTTAGCGCCATATTTACGAAAATTTGGAAAGTTTACAGTACCTGATTTTATCGGTGATCGTTATTACTCTAAAACAGCAAGAATTGTTGCTGTTATTTGTGCCTTATTAGTCTCCTTTACATATGTGGCGGGGCAAATGCAAGGTGTTGGTATTGTGTTCGCTCGTTTTTTAGAAGTTGATAGAACTACAGGTGTTATAGTGGGGATGATTATCGTATTATTTTATGCAGTGCTTGGGGGAATGAAAGGTATTACCTATACACAAGTCGCTCAGTATTGTGTTTTGATTTTTGCTTTCATGGTGCCAGCCATTTTTATTTCCATACAAATGACCGGGAATCCGATTCCGCAATTAGGAATGGGAAGTGAGTTAACGGATGGCTCAGGGACGTATCTATTGGATAAATTAGACGGTCTTTCTTTAGATCTTGGATTTGCCGAATATACTGAGGGTTCAAAATCTCTAATGGATGTGTTCGCGATTACATTTGCATTGATGGTTGGAACAGCTGGATTACCACATGTAATCGTGCGATTTTTTACTGTAAAACGTATTAAGGATGCTCGTAAGTCAGCTGGGATAGCTTTAATGCTAATTGTTGTTTTGTATTCTACAGCACCAGCTGTTGCAGCATTTGCTAGAACTAATCTTATTGAAACAGTATCGAATAAACCTTATACGGATGTTCCTGAATGGTTCAAAAAATGGGAAATAACTGGTCTTATTACATTCACAGATAAAAATGATGACGGGTTGATACAGTATGTTGCCAATAAAGAACAGAATGAATTGGTTGTGGATAGAGATATTATGGTTCTTGCTAATCCAGAGATTGCCAAGCTTCCTAATTGGGTAATTGCCTTAGTTGCGGCTGGTGGATTAGCGGCTGCGTTATCAACTGCTGCAGGATTGTTATTAGTAATATCATCTTCAGTATCTCATGATTTAATTAAGAAAATAATCAACCCAAAAATATCGGATAAGGGCGAATTAATCGCAGCAAGATTATCTGCAGTAGGTGCTGTTTGTGTTGCAGGTTATTTCGGTATCAATCCGCCAGGATTTGTAGCGGCTGTAGTAGCATTGGCTTTTGGACTAGCGGCTGCCTCTTTTTTTCCAGCAATTGTACTGGGAATTTTCTATAAAAAGATGAATAAGGAGGGTGCGATAGCAGGTATGGTAGTTGGTATTACAGCGATGTTGCTATACATGCTCAAATTTAAATTCGGAATTTTTGATGGTGGTAAAACCGCTGTCGAAGCATTAAAGAGTGATTGGTGGTTCGGAATTTCACCAGAAGGTTTCGGGACAATCGCTATGATTCTGAACTTTATTGTGTCAATTGTAGTGATGCAATTCACCAAAGAGCCACCGCAAGAAGTGCAAGAAATAGTCGAGAATATTAGGATACCTAGTGGAGCTGGAGAGGCTGTAGATCATTAATCGATTCTTTTAGGTTGTCTGTAGAAAAAAATCAACTGGAAGTATGTAAATTAGTACTTTAGATTTCTGTTGAATTTTCAAAGCTATAATCAATGCATAGATTTCAAATAAACTCTTTTCCAGAATACCAAGATGCTTATAAAAGAAGTGTCGAAAACCCTGAAGAATTTTGGAGCGAAATTGCGTCATCATTTCAATGGAAAAAGAAATGGGACAAGACTTTGGAGTGGGATTTTAATAAACCAGAAGTACAATGGTTTAAAGGCGGAAAGCTAAATATTACTGAAAATTGTCTGGACCGACACTTAGAGAAAAGAGCAAATCAAACAGCTATTATCTTTGAACCTAATAATCCTAATGACCCAGCTCTATACTATAGCTATAAGGCTTTACATAGTAATGTTTGCCAATTCGCGAATGTATTAAAGAATAATGGCGTTAAAAAAGGAGACCGTGTATGCATTTATATGCCTATGGTTCCTGAATTAGCTTTTGCAGTACTGGCTTGTGCTAGAATTGGTGCTATACATTCAGTAGTCTTTGCTGGATTCTCATCAACTGCATTAGCTGCACGAATTAATGATGCAGAATGTAAAGTGCTTTTAACGGCTGATGCTGGATATAGAGGCGATAAGATAACACCATTGAAGTCTATTGCAGATGAAGCCTTAAGAACATGCCCTTCAATCAAAACCACTATAGTGCTGAATCGAACAAATTCAGAGGTGACCATGGGGACTAATGAGGTATGGTGGCATGAGGAGATGGCTAAAGTGGATGATAACTGTCCAGCAGAGATTATGGATGCCGAGGATATGTTATTTATTCTCTACACATCAGGTTCTACCGGAAAACCAAAAGGGATGGTGCATACTTGTGGTGGTTATATGGTGTACACGGCTTATACGTTTAGAAATGTATTTCAGTACCGTTCGGATAGGAAAGTAACTTTAGGAAGAGAGGATACTCGAGCTAGTGGGCCTGATGTCTATTGGTGTACGGCGGACATTGGATGGATTACAGGTCATAGTTATATCGTTTACGGACCTTTATCAAATGGCGCTACTACGGTGATGTTTGAAGGTGTGCCAAGCTATCCAGATTATGGACGTTTTTGGGAAATCTGTGAAAAGCACAAAGTAAATCAATTTTATACAGCACCAACAGCTATTCGGGCGTTAGCGAAACATCCTCACGAATTGGTTGATAAACATGATTTAAAGCATTTAAAAACTCTTGGTACCGTTGGTGAGCCTATAAATGAGGAAGCTTGGAATTGGTATAACGACCATGTAGGTAAAGGTAAGTGTCCAATTGTGGATACATGGTGGCAAACTGAGACAGGTGGCATTATGATTTCATCTTTGGCAGGGGTTACAAGAGATAAAGCAACCTATGCAACATTACCAATGCCAGGTATTCAACCTGTGTTGTTGGATACTGATGGAAATGAAATTGATGGGGACCCTGCAGAAGGTATTTTAGCAATTAAATTCCCTTGGCCCTCGTTGGCTAGAACTATTTATGGCGACCATGAACGCTACAAGAAGGTATATTTCTCCGCCTATAAAGGGAAATATTTCCCGGGTGACGGCGCTTTGAGAGATAAAGATGGCAATTATCGCATAACGGGTCGTGTAGATGATGTTGTCATAGTTTCTGGCCATAATTTAGGGACAGCACCGATTGAAAATGCTATAAACGAACATGAAGCGGTTGTGGAGAGTGCTGTTGTTGGTTTCCCGCATGACGTAAAAGGTAATGCTTTGTATACCTATGTTATTTTATATGATGGATTTAGTAGTTCAGAAGAGTTACGACAATCTATAAGACAGAAAGTAGCAGATACTATTGGGCCAATAGCTAAGCCGGATAAAATTCAGTTTGTATCGGGATTGCCAAAGACGCGTAGTGGAAAAATTATGCGTCGCATATTGCGTAAAATAGCTTCAAAAGACACTTCTAATTTGGGAGATGTATCGACATTGTTGAATCCTGATGTGGTTCAGGAGATTATGGATAATGCGCTTTAAACATTAGCTTGTTAAACCCTTGCTAAAATGTTTAGAAGGTTTCTCTTAGTTGCTTACTTTTAAGTCTCTAAAATTCATCTTATGAGAATCAAGATTGCCTTAAGTTTAATACTGCTTTCAGCTTCAATAGTAGCACAAGACATTAGCTTTGAAGACTATAATCCTAAATCAACTTTAGTCGTTCCTGGAGATAGTATTAAAGTCGCTAAATTCCCATTTATTGATGTCCATGGGCATCAATATAGAATGCCAGAACAAGATTTAGCACCTGTTATTGCAGCAATGGATACTTTGAAAATGGGAATTATGGTGAATCTGAGTGGTAGGACAGGTGCAGATTTACAAAAATCTGTTAAGAATATTGCTGATAACTATCCAAACAGATTTGTGGTATTTGCAAACATAAATTTTGAAGGAGCCGGGGCAGAAGGCTGGATTGAAGAAAAAGTCAGACAATTTGAGCAAGATGTTAAGAATGGTGCTAGAGGTCTGAAGGTTTACAAAAGTCTTGGGTTAAGAAATAAAGATGTTAACGGTAAACGATTAGCCATTGACGACCCAAGACTAGATCCGATTTGGGCTAAATGTGGTGAGCTGGGTGTTCCTGTATTGATACATGCTGCTGATCCGAAGTCGTTTTGGGATGATTTTGATGGTGATAACGAACGCTGGTTAGAGTTGAAAACCCGACCTCGTAGAAAAAGAGGTCCAAATAACCCCGCTCCTTGGGAGCAAATCATACAAGAACAGCACAATATGTTTAAGAAACATCCTAACACCATATTTATTAATGCGCATATGGGTTGGTTTGCTAATGATTTAGGCAAGCTAGGACAGTTATTGGATGAGATACCAAATATGAATGTTGGTATAGGTGCTATTATTGCTGAACTAGGCAGGCAGCCTCGGTTTGCGAAGAAGTTCTTTATCAAATACCAAGACCGAATCCTCTTCGGAAAAGATAGCTGGAAGCCAGAAGAATTTCCAACCTATTTTAGAGTGTTGGAAAGTGCTGATGAATACTTCCCCTACCATAAAAAGTATCATGCCTATTGGGCTATGTATGGGTTGGATTTGCCAGACGATGTTTTAAAGAAGGTGTACTACAAAAATGCGCTTAGAATAGTGCCAGGTTTAGATAAGAGTTTGTTTCCAAATTAGTAAGTATGATTTTCAGAAAAGCTACTGTAGATGATATTTCTCAAATCGTTAAGATGATTGCTAATGATAAGCTAGGTAGTTTGAGAGAAGATTATCAAGATCCATTACCAGGAACATATTATGAGGCTTTTAAGAATATAGATTCGGATAGCAATCAAGAGTTGATTGTAATTGAGGATATTGATAAGACAATTATAGGGACGTTACAATTAAGTTTTATTCAATACCTAACTTATCAAGGAGGGATTAGAGCACAGATCGAAGCTGTAAGAATTAGAGAAGATAAAAGAGGAGAAGGTATTGGAGAAAAGGCTTTTAAATGGGCTATAAATCGTGCAAAAGCAAGAGGTGCTCATCTTTTACAATTAACAACTGATAAGAAACGCCCCGAAGCTATTAAATTTTATCAAAAGCTAGGTTTTAAAGCAACTCATGAAGGTATGAAGTTGCATTTTTAATTTTAAATAATGATTATGCATACAGAAACACTAATAACACTTTTTAAAAGAGATTTAAATAAATTAATAGAAGAAGTTGAATCTTATAAAGATGAATCTAATCTCTGGATAGTGTCTGAAAATATTTCTAATTCTGCTGGAAACCTATGTCTGCACTTAGTGGGAAATTTAAATACTTTTATTGGAGCCAATCTCGGAAATACAGGCTATGTAAGACAAAGAGACAAGGAATTTTCCTTAAAGAATGTACCTGTTGCTGAGCTTAGGAAGCAAGTTGAGGATGTTATTGAAGTTATTGAAAGCACCCTGAACACTCTTAACCATGAGGATTTAGCAAAAGAATATACACATCGAGTTTTCGCAAAGCCTACAACTACAGAATACTTCTTGGCACATTTGGCAATGCATTTAGCATATCACTTAGGGCAAATAAATTACCATAGGCGTTTGTTGGACAGGTAGATTACAAAGGAATATTTCCATGCTTGCGCTTAGGTCTACCCACTTCTTTATTCTCAAGCATCGCAAAAGCCTTAATGAGTTTACGTCTTGTGTTTTTAGGGAGAATTACTTCATCAATAAAACCACGTTCGGCTGCACTATACGGATTAGCAAATAATTCAGCATACTCAGCTTCTTTCTCCTTCCATTTTGCTTCTTGATCATCAGCAGCTTTGATTTCTTTCTTGAAGATGATTTCTGCAGCACCTTTAGCGCCCATTACTGCAATTTCTGCACTTGGCCAAGCAAAATTCATGTCAGAACCTATGTGTTTGGAGTTCATTACATCATATGCACCACCATATGCTTTACGAGTAATAACTGTGATTCTCGGAACAGTGGCTTCGCTGAAGGCATATAAAAGTTTCGCACCGTGAACGATAATACCGTTCCATTCTTGGTCAGTACCCGGTAAAAAACCTGGAACATCTTCTAATGTCAATAATGGAATATTAAAGCAATCACAAAAACGCACAAAACGTGCAGCTTTTTTGCTACTATTTACATCTAATACACCGGCCAAAAACATAGGTTGATTAGCAACAATGCCGATACTTCTTCCGCCTAGTCTTGCAAACCCGACAATAATATTTTCTGCATGATTTTTATGAATTTCATAAAAGGAGTCTTTATCAATAATACCACTAATGACGTCATGCATGTCATAGGGCTTACTTGCGTTATCAGGAATAATATCCGAAAGTGATTCTCGTACTTCATCCTTCAATTCAAAAGGAAAAAGGGCAGGAGTCTCTGTATTATTTTGAGGCAAATAGCTCAAAAGTGTCTTTAGATCTTCTAGGCACTCTATATCATTCGTTGAGGTCTTATGTGCAACACCAGATTTTGTTGAGTGTGTACTGGCGCCTCCAAGTTCTTCCGAAGTTACTTCTTCGTTGGTAACAGTTTTAACCACATTTGGCCCGGTAACAAACATATAGCTTGTGTCTTCAACCATCAATGTGAAATCGGTCATCGCTGGTGAGTATACGGCGCCACCTGCACAGGGACCCATAATAGCTGATAATTGTGGGATGACTCCAGATGCTTGCACATTTTTATAAAATATATCGGCATAACCGCCTAGCGACCTAACACCTTCTTGAATACGCGCACCACCAGAGTCATTAAGTCCAATAATTGGAGCGCCTACATTTACCGCCATATCCATAATCTTGCAAATTTTCTCAGCATGTGTTTCGGATAAAGAGCCTCCAAAAACTGTGAAATCTTGAGCAAATATGTAAACGAGTCGACCATTTATGGTTCCATAACCTGTTACAACACCATCTCCATAGAATTTCTGGTTTTCCATCCCGAAATCTTTGGTTCTGTGAGTAACCAGAGCACCTATTTCTTCAAAAGAACCTTCATCCAAGAGATAGTTTACGCGTTCTCTCGCTGTTAGTTTCTTCTTATCATGTTGTTTGTCTATTCGCGCTTGACCACCACCTAGATGAGCTTTGGATAATTTTTCGTTGAGATCTTTAATTTTGGATTCCATAGAATGTTGTTTGTTGTTGAGTCGTTTAATTGTTAAATCGAATCTAGGTAGACCGATACTGCGACTGAATACTGCTTACTTTAGGGTAAGCGTAATAACTTTTGGTCTTTCAAATATTGTTTAACAGCAATAAGAGCTGCTACTTTGGCTTCTTCTTCATGTTTTGACTGCAGAGCTTCAGGTGAATAATATTTTTTAACGAAATGTGTGTCAAATTCCCCAGTGCGGAATGCCTCATGTTCGCAAACAAACGTGCCGAATGGTAATGTCGTTTCAATACCTTCGACCTCGTAATCATTAATAGCCTTAATCATCAATTCAATAGCTTCAGCTCTCGTCTCAGCGTAAGTAATAAGTTTGGATAGCATTGGGTCATAATAAATTGGGATGTCCATCCCTTCTTCAAAACCATTATCTACTCGAATTCCTTTGCCTTCAGGTAATTTGTATACGTCTAAATGACCTACGCTAGGTAAGAAGTCATTCAACGGGTCTTCTGCGTATACACGCAACTCTAGGGCATGCCCTTTAATGCTTAAATTTTCTTGTTTGATTGGAAGTGTTTCCCCTCGAGCGACCCGAATTTGTAATTCTACTAAATCTGTTCCAGTAATAAGTTCACTCACAGGATGCTCCACTTGAAGACGCGTATTCATTTCTAAGAAATAGAAATTCAAATCCCCATCAAGCAGAAACTCAACAGTTCCAGCACCGACATAATCGCAAGCTTTTGCTACACTAACAGCAGCTTCTCCCATTTGTTTGCGTAGTTCTGGAGTCAAGACAGAAGAAGGTGCCTCTTCAACGACTTTTTGATGACGACGCTGAACACTACATTCGCGTTCAAATAAATGCACTAT
>CALDUJ010000015.1 GCA_937923735.1 uncultured Flavobacteriaceae bacterium
GAAGGTAAGCTAGATGTGCTTATAAATAATGCGGGAGTCGGTATTACAGGGGCAATTGAAGAAATCCCAGAGGAAGAGATTAAAAAGAATTTCGAAACCAATTTCTTTGGTCCTATCAACGTCATAAAAGCAACGTTGCCACAAATGCGCAAACAGCAATCGGGACTTGTGATAAACATTACGTCTATCGCTGGATATATGGGATTACCCTTTAGAGGACCTTATAGCGCCAGTAAAGGTGCTTTGGAGTTGCTCACTGAATCCTTTAGAATGGAACTCAAGGATTTTAATGTACATATGACTAATGTAGCTCCAGGCGATTTTGCTACCAATATCGCCGCTGGACGTTATCATGCGCCTGTAACAGAAGACTCTCCTTACACCAAATATGCATCGGTATTGAGTGACATTGATGAGCATGTAGATAAGAGTAACTCACCAATAGCTGTGGCTAAAAAAGTACATCAAATAATAGAAACTAAAAACCCCAAAGGGCATTATAAAGTAGGGTCGTTTTTACAGAAATTTTCTATTGTTTTGAAACGTATCCTCCCAGATAAGATGTATGAAAAAATGCTGATGAATCATTATAAGTTGTAGAAAAGCTTTTTTGATTTTTTTTGCTCAAGAGTTTTTAAACTATTGATTTTTAATTTTTTAAAAATTAACTTTGTTTAGAAGTGTCATACTAATTTTAGTAACATTCGATATAAAAACTTTAACTACTGTGTGTTATTTTAGAATTTTAATATTCAAATTGTTATGAGAAAAAGTATATCAATAATATATATCTGTAGTTTTCTTCTTTTGTCTAATACAATAGTATATGCTCAGAGCAGAAACTCTAGTAAAAATCTTACTGCTACCCCAGTCATAATCAAAGAAGATGGTTTTGGTAATAAGACTGTAGAAAATTGGTCGCAACCCAAGAACATTTGTAAAAACTGCAAAGATGTATGGATATCTAAAAACGCTAGTAAAATTTGGTTTGAAGACATAGAAAGTGCTGGTTTTGATGAAGTCTTAGCTATTTTTGCCAAAAGTAACAGCCTTAAAAACGTTCAAGTAGTTGCGAAAGAACCCCTAAAAAAGGCTTACTTACTAGATGAAGAAGGCTATGGGTGGACTGTAATAGCCACTGCAAATAAAAGCACCGAAAATTATAAGTTAGCTGCTATACTGGTATATGGAAGTTTGGACGAATCTCCAAAGACAACAGGGGTGCATGCTTACTTGGCTAAGGAGAACGACTTTGTTATATCAGGAGGATGGGTAGTGCCAGCTTCTTTTTGGCTTGGTATTGACCCAATTAAGGATGTTGGCGATTTAGTGAAACAAGGAAGTAAAGAACCTAAAAAGCAAGCCAAGATTTTTACTCAATTAAGTGACATTTGGATCGAAAGCATTTACCAAGCATATGTTTTGCAAATGCAAGCGAATGTTAAAGCTTTGCATAATCTTCGAATTTCGGCTATCGCTGCTTGGGACCCCAATGCAATTGTCATTACAGGGGATAATGGATACAATGAGATTGAATACAAAAACGATTAAAAAGTTGGAATTAAACTTTAAAAAATTACTTGCTTGCTGATTTCAAATGCACTAATATCAAGTAAAATGCTTTATCTAACTCTGTTTTCCTAATTCATCATTTAACCTTAATCGAAGCCAATAAATACAACCCAATCTCTTTAATAATTTTAGGCTTTATAAGGTTATCCACAAATCGTTGAAAACAATTTTGAATTACTCTCTTCATTGACTTTTTTAGAGTGCTTTAAGTTGTAAATTTGTCGAAATCCTCTGAAGCTCTTAGCGAAGGAGAACCATAAATTCAACGCAACTAAAAACAACTCTTATCACATGAAATTTTTTATCGATACAGCTAATCTAGACCAAATACGAGAAGCTCAAGACCTTGGTATACTTGATGGTGTGACTACAAATCCATCGTTAATGGCTAAAGAAGGTATTACTGGGCACGACAATATCTTAAAGCATTATGTAGATATCTGTAATATTGTTGATGGCGATGTGAGTGCTGAGGTGATTTCTACGGATTTTGATGGTATGGTAAGAGAAGGAGAAGCATTAGCTGAATTGCATGACCAAATCGTCATAAAATTACCAATGATTAAGGACGGCGTAAAAGCTTGCAAATACTTTAGTGATAAAGGCATAAAAACTAATGTTACTTTGGTTTTCTCACCAGGACAAGCATTACTAGCTGCAAAAGCTGGAGCAACTTATGTGTCGCCTTTTATAGGTCGTTTGGATGATATCTCTACGGATGGTTTAAACCTGATAGCAGAAATCAGGCATATTTACGATAACTACGCTTTTGAAACCGAAATATTAGCGGCTTCTGTAAGACATACAATGCACGTTATAGATTGTGCTAAACTAGGAGCTGATGTTATGACGGGGCCATTAAGTTCGATAGAAGGCTTATTGAAGCACCCGCTAACAGACATCGGTCTTGCAAAGTTCTTAGCGGATTATAAGAAAGGAAACTAATCCTAAATAGAATCTAGTTGTAGTTTTAATTTTAAAATTAAGAGTAAAGTTCGTTTGCTGAACCTGCCGAAGCTATTGGTTTAACATTCCAAGGAGTTGTTCTTCAAAATGATGGTCAGTCATGTTAGCATTTGCATGAACAATAGCACCATCTTTATCAATCAGCATGACCTTATAAAGTCTACTGATAACTAATTGTTTTTTTCCTTCTTTTGGATTTGCAAAGCGATATTCATTTTCGAGAGGAAACTTATACTGTCTTAACCCTTCAGTCCAGCTTTCTGAAGAAATATCTTCAGCATTTATTGCTATAAAATCTATTTCAGGATAATTAAATTTCAATTTTTTTGCTTTCTTGTGAGCATCTTTAAAATGCCCTCTCATTCCATAGGTCCAAAAATAAACGGCCGTTGGTTTTTTAATTATAGATGCTAAAGAAACTTCTTTACCTTCATGATTAACTAGTCCCACATCAGGAACTTTCGTTCCAGGAGCCAATTTCATCAGTGTTTGTGCAACTTCTACAATCTGTTTTTTGTGCTTTTCATCAGTGCTTTTTTGTAGATACAATTCAACAAGCTGACTAATCTCTCCTGCGTTGCTACTGGTATGAAGAAAATCCCAGGCTGAATGCTGTAAATGCGTATTCTTAATAGATTCGTTATCGACAAGACTATCTATAACGCGAATTCTATCTAAATTAAAATCTAGTGAATGCATTTTAAAGACACTATCGTTACTATGCTTAAAATGCTTGCTTAACGCAATATTATTAAAATGATACTCTAGAAACCTGTAATATGGGTAGTAACTCCTGAGGTTTTCATTATTGTAATCTACGTCTTTTCTAAAGTCGTAGAAATTGTCGGGTAGAGAGTTAAGATTAATTAATTCGTTACTACCATAGTAAGCAAAAGGATACAACTCTTTACGTGCGTAATTGTAATAGTGTATGTTGGCGTCTGCAATCTCATTAAAAACTTCTGATGTGGAATTCTTGCGTTCAAATATTTTTAAACGTTCATGTTTAGCACTTGTTAACGAATCAACTTTATGACGAAAGTTTTTTGGAGACAATTGGCAGAATTCAAGCATGTGCTCGCGCTCTTTTTCATTCTCCAGAAATAAATTTATGAGGTAATTGTTCTTTTTCGCACCTTTTCCGGTAAATACAAGGGATTCATCAAATTCCATAGTATTGAGCCTGAAATGCAAGCTGTCACCTTCTTCTAGAAGAACTATTTGCTCCTCTGGCTTATGCCTAAATGTGTAGAGGCCGGGCTCGAGGTTATTCATTTTATACAAGAAACGGTTGTTACCGTCTAATAAAACAGTATCTATGGCGTTATTATCCTTGCTGAATATGACATAGCTAGAGTTAGGATTTATAATCTCGCCTCCAACAAATGCGTGACTATTAATCTCGTTAGTGTCTTGTTTGCAGTTAGTTATAAACAATGACAAGGAAATAATCAGTACAAAGTTTTTCATATATGATTAATCAGTCTATAGTTAGAATCTGATTGATGATAAACAAATGTATATTTTGAAGATTACTTCTGCTGTTAATGCGTTGTTAAAAGTTAATTAAAGAGCTTTTAATTTTACGCTATTGTTGGTTTTTTCTACTTTTGCAGCAAACTTACAAAAAGGCATACTGTCGAGTAGTAAATTACAATAATTTGTAAGTTCATGAAGACTTATTTTACACAATAAAATAACCTGAATAAATTTAAAACAACGTTATGTTATCAGTTTCTAATCTATCTGTACAATTTGGTAAACGTGTTCTTTTTGATGAGGTAAACACAACCTTTAATAATGGCAATTGCTATGGTATTATCGGAGCTAATGGTGCTGGAAAATCTACATTTTTAAAGATTATTGCAGGACAACAAGACCCAACTTCTGGACAAGTGCATTTAGAGCCAGGAAAACGTATGTCTGTTTTGGAGCAGAATCATAATCTATATGATGAAAATCAAGTTTTGGAAACTGTGATTATGGGTAACAAGCCTCTACACAAGATAAAGACTGAAATTGATGCCTTGTATGCCGATTATACTGATGAGAATGCAGAGAAGATAGGAGAGTTACAAGTCACTTTTGAAGAGATGAATGGATGGAATGCGGATAGCGATGCTGCTGCAATGTTATCTAACTTAGGCATAAAAGAAGATTTACACTATAGTTTGATGAAAGACCTTGATGGTAAACAAAAAGTACGTGTATTATTAGCTCAAGCGCTGTTTGGTAGCCCAGATGTACTAATTATGGATGAGCCAACTAATGACCTAGATTATGAAACGATTACTTGGCTTGAAAATTTCTTAGCTAATTACGAAAATTGTGTTATCGTTGTATCTCATGACCGTCACTTTTTAGATGCAGTTTGTACACATATATCTGATATTGATTTTGGGAAAATTAATCACTACTCAGGTAATTATACCTTCTGGTATGAATCTTCTCAGTTGGCGGCTAAACAAAGAGCTCAACAAAATAAAAAGGCTGAAGACAAAAAGAAAGAATTAGAAGAATTTATCCGTCGTTTCTCCGCTAACGTTGCTAAATCTAAACAAGCTACGAGTAGAAAGAAAATGATTGATAAGTTGGATATATCAAGTATAAAACCATCGAGTAGACGTTATCCAGCGATTATTTTTGAAAGAGATAGAGAAGCGGGAGATCAAATACTTAATGTTGAGGGTCTAGAAGCAACTTTGGATGGTGATGTTTTGTTTAAGAATGTAGATATTAACCTTGCAAAAGGAGATAAAGTTGTTTTATATTCTAAAGATTCTAGAGCGACTTCAGCATTTTATCAAATAGTTAACGGTAAAGAAAAAGCAGATGCAGGTAAGTATGCGTGGGGGGTAACTACAACACAATCCTACTTACCATTGGACAATTCTGAATATTTTAGGAATGATTTAACCTTAGTTGATTGGTTAAGACAGTGGGCACAAACAGAAGAGGAAAGAGAAGAAGTATATGTGCGAGGTTTCTTAGGTAAAATGATATTTAGTGGGGAAGAGGCATTAAAGAAAAGTAATGTCCTATCTGGAGGCGAAAAAGTGCGTTGTATGTTAAGTAGGATGATGATGCTCCGCGCTAATGTAATTATGCTTGATGAACCAACAAATCACTTGGATTTGGAGAGTATTACTGCTTTCAACAACTCTTTGAAGAATTTTAAGGGTACAGTATTATTTACAACACATGACCATGAATTTGCTCAAACGGTTGCAAATAGAGTTATTGAACTAACACCAAACGGTGTTATAGACCGATATACTACATTTGATGAGTACATGCAAGACTCAAAAATAAAGGAGTTGCGCGAGAAGATGTATGCGGTGACTGTTTAAGCAGTCATTCCAGATCGAACCTCTTCTACTAAAGGCACAGCTTTGTCCAATTCGTCTTCGTGAACATAGAGTTCTTGACTACCAGGGATAGCAGCACCAAAACCTGCCAATCGTCCCGATTCGGTTTCGTCCTTTACTACAGGAGAAATACCAATTTCTTCAAGACGAGATATGATTAATTTTGTGATTATAAAACTGCCGGTGTATATTTTTATGTATTCAGATGCATTCATAGATACTCTTGTTTCTTTTAAAGATACGAAATAAAGATTGCTTTTTCAAGCCCTCTATTTAGTTTGTAAGATGTTTATTATCAATATGTTAATTAATTGCTAATTAACATATCGCCAAAGTCTAGCTGAAACTCCCATCCGTTTAAATAGTATACAAATCACAAACTTTAAATTTTATAATTATGAAGATTCAAATTTTAAAAACTTTAGTATTCGCATTTACACTTTTTATGGGAGCAGCGTTTTACGCTCAAGAAATGGAAACCATCACTATCGAAGAGACAGATGCAAGTATCTCTACAGAGGCTGATGACCAAACGGATATCGTCTCTTATTTATCAAATTCCGATGACCATACTACTTTGGCCAAGGCTGTACAGTCTGCGGATTTAGTATCTACATTATCTGGAGAAGGACCTTTTACGGTATTTGCTCCAACAAATAACGCTTTTAAGGCTTTGCCTCATGGTAAATTAGCGAAGCTGTTAATTCCTGAAAATAAAGGTAAACTAGGCAACGTATTAAAGAGTCATGTTATAGCAGGCGAAGTTACAGCCGAAGATATTATGCAAGCCATAGAAGCTGGAAATGGTAAAGCCGAATTCAAAACTATTGGCGGGGAGAGTTTAACGGCTTCAATAGATGGTGCTAATGTTGTGCTTACTGATGCTAACGGAAATACATCTAAAGTTAGTACTACGGATGTGATTGCTACCAATGGTGTTATTCATGTTGTAGATTCAGTCATCCTTCCATTAAAGAAAGGTACTTACACTAATTAATGCATTCCATTAATCTAAGTATAGAAAATGCGGTAACTATGCCGCATTTTTTATGCTTTATTATACTTGTTATTCCATATAGCAATATTGAAATTCTTTCCTAGAGCAAATCCATAAAAAATAACAATAGCTGCAATACTCTTAAACATAAAGAAAAATAGCATCCAGAATTCTGAAGATGAAGTTTGTTTACTAAACAAACCGTTGGGGATTAAAAAAGTAGCAAAAAAGCTAACTAGAAGAGTTGTTAAGGCAAGCGATTCAAAATTTCTAAATGGTAGCATAAGCCATTTACGTAATGGATGTAAATCATTTCCCCAAGTATGAATGAGATAATAATAGTCGTTGCCTATTGGAGCAAATAGGAGGGGGTCATCTGTTTTGTTTAGTTTAAATAGCTTGGATGGCGCCATAATTTTGAATCCTTTTAACTGGATTGCATGTTCTGCTTCCAACTTTTTGATTTTCTCAATAGCTTCACTTGGCATATCTGATTTAAAATATCGTGCATTTAAAAACCGTAAGCGATAATCAACACATATAGATTTTATAGTACTTAAATGGTAAATTTTATCTGTTTCAAGTACGTCTATATTAAATGTATTGTTATGAATTTCTTCTTTAGATGAAATCTCTTTCAAGATACGTTTGTCGATTCCGATAGAAGAGTTGAGAATAACCTTTACCTGTTTTATAATGTCTGCTTCTTCGTTGCTTTTGGATTGTTGATAACGCAACTTAGATTCAATATTTGTACGCTCTAAAATCATGAAAAACCTCGTTTAATCTAAAATTATAACATGAAATCTATGAATGCAACTATTTAACAGTTTTGTTTAACTTATTAATAAAACTTAAAAAGTACCTATGAGTCCGATTTGACCAGTGCCTAGTTTTAAATTCGAGGTAATATTTTTTTCTTGTTAGGATAGTCATATAAATTTTCTTTGAACAAAAAATTATCAATGCTATCAACCACAACAATACTCAAAAAGGTGTTTAAAACAATATCTTTTTGACAATGAAGTCTCGACCTGAATAAATTACAGTATATGAAACTTATCTCAACTCAGCTCCTAATTGTTTTTCAAAACTAGCTTGAAGCTTAGTCATTATTTTGTCAATCTGCTTGTCTGTGAGTGTTTTGTGCTCATCCTGTAATGTAAAGCTTACGGCGTAACTCTTTTTACCTTTTGGTAAGTTCTTTCCTTGATAAACATCAAAGAGTGAAACATCTTTGAGTAATTGCTTTTCATTTTGTTTTGCGATAGTATGTATGTCTTTAAAACTTACAGAATCATCCAACAGTAAAGCAAAATCTCGACGCACGGCTGGGTATTTAGCTAATTCAGAAAACTTTATTTTCTGGTGTTTTGCATTTTCAATAATAGCATCCCATTTAAAGTCTGCAAAAATGACTTCTTGAGAGATGTCAAAATGCTTTAAAACAGATTTTTTAATAACACCAAACTCTACCAAGGTCTTTTTAGCCCATTGGATAGCAACACCTTCAGAAAAAATATCTGATTTTACTGGGGATGATGACGTATTTTTAAATCCTAAACGACTTAATACTGATGATACCACACCTTTAGCATAAAAGAAATCACTTTCTTTTTTAGGAGAGTTCCATGACTCAGCTGTTCTGTTACCAGAAACAAAAAGGGTTAGATGTTTATGTTCCTCTCGACCTGAAGGATAATTATGATAGGTTTTTCCAAACTCAAAAAGTTTTAAGTCTGAACGTTTTCTGTTAATGTTATAAGAAATAGCTTCTAATCCAGAAAATAATAAAGATTGCCTCATAACTGCCAAATCATTACTCAAAGGATTTAACATGTGTACATTAAATTCTTCTTTTAAATCATCACTAAGTGCAATATATTTTTCAGTTGTTAAGGAATTAGCTAACATTTCATAAAACCCGTTAGAAACTAACTGATTGCCAATAACATTCTGAAGCTTATGGTCTTCAAATTTAGAGGCGTTTGATATGGAGGCGTTTAGTTTTTCTGTAGTATCAATATTATTATATCCGAATACTCTTAAGATTTCTTCTATTACATCAGCTTCACGTGTTACATCATTTCTATAGGCAGGAATTGTTAAGCCAAGTCCAGTTTCTGTAACGTTATTAATGGTGATTTCTAGAGAAGTAAGTATACGTTTTATAGTCTCTCTCGGAATTTCCTGTCCAATAAGTTTAGTAGAATTATCGAAATTCAGCACCACTTGAGAGTCCTCAATTTTTGTAGGGTAGAGGTCGTAAATATCTGAAGTAATCTCACCACCAGCGATTTCTTGTATTAATAAGGCTGCACGCTTGAGGGCATACTCTGTAATATTTGGGTCTATGCCACGCTCAAATCTAAATGAAGCATCTGTATTCAGTCCATGACGTTTTGATGTCTTACGGATACTCACTGGATTAAAGTAAGCACTCTCTAGGAATATGCTAGTTGTTGTTTCTGTAACTCCGGAGTTAATGCCTCCAAAAACGCCAGCAATACATAATGGTTTTTCAGTGTCACATATCATCAAGTCTTCCTCATGAAGTTCTCTTTCAACTTCATCAAGCGTAGTAAACTTTGTGCCTTTAGGAAGGGTCTTTACTATAATTTCCCCATTGCTGATTTTTGAAGCATCAAAGGCATGTAATGGCTGTCCTAACTCATGCAAAACGTAATTCGTAGCATCTACAATGTTGTTAATAGGTGTCAAGCCTATGGCTTTTAAACGATGTTGTAGCCAAGATGGTGAATCTTGTACCTTCAATCCTGTAATAGTGACACCGCAATAGCGAGGTGCTAATTCCTTATCAACAACATTAATGTCGATTTTTAGTGTACGATTATCAATCTTAAAAGCACTGACTGAAGGCGTAATTAATTCAACTGCAACCTCATTTTGAAGAAGTCCGGCTTTTAAATCTCTAGCCACACCATAATGACTCATAGCATCAGCTCTATTTGGTGTTAGACCAATTTCGAAAACTGAGTCATTTTCAATGTCAAAAATTTCAAAGGCCTTTGTGCCAACTTTTAAAGATGCATCTAAAACCATGATGCCATCGTGACTTTTTCCAAGACCAAGTTCGTCTTCAGCGCAAATCATTCCATGACTTTCTTCGCCACGAATTTTACCTTTCTTTATTTTCCATGCTTCGCCATTTTCATCGTATAGTTCTGTGCCAATTGTAGCAACAGGCACTTTCTGACCTTTTGCAACATTTGGAGCACCACAAACAATCTGAACTGGCTCACCAGTTCCTATATCTACAGTAGTAAGTTTTAATCTATCTGCATTAGGGTGTTGTTTGCAAGTTAAAACTTCTCCAACCACGACCCCTTCAAGCCCTCCTTTTACCGATTGATAGGATTCTATACCCTCGACTTCAAGCCCGAGGTCTGTAAGCAGTTCACCGATTTTATCTGCTTCTTGACTAATATTGATAAATTGCTTAAGCCAATTGTAACTTATTTTCATGCTCTTTGACGTAGATTGAATGAGTAAACAAAGATATAACTTTGCAATTACCTTGCAATGTTCAATTATCTAAAACACAAAACAACATTAACCGCATATTATGAAAACAACTATTAAACTATTTACATTGCTTTTGGTTCTAGGACTGGTCTCATGTAAAGACACAAAAAAGGAGGAAGAAACGAAGATTATGATTGAACAGATAGAAACTATTGAAAAGGAAGTAGATAGTATCTCAAATTCAATTGATAAAGAAGCTAAAGAGCTTGAGGACGCATTAAACGAATTAGATAACTAATAAAGATAAAAAATGAAAAATATAAAATATATAGCACTGGTATTTGGATTAATGGTTTTTATAGGTACGCAAACAACGCATGCCCAAGGAAAATCTAAAGAGGTCAAAGAAAAGCGCGAACAGATGAAGGAAGAAAGATCAAAAATGAAGGAAGAGATGAAAGAAGAGATGAAGCAGAAACGCGATGAAATGAAAGAAAAGGGCAAAGAAATAAAGCAAGAGCATAAAGAACTAAAAGAAGGTCGTAAAGAGTTGAAAGAAGAACGCGAAGCACTAAAAAAAGAACGTGAGGAGTGGAAGGAAAAGTATGAAAATGCTTCTGAAGAAGAAAAGGAAAAAATGAGAGAAGAGCGTAAAGCAATGAAAGATGAAATAAAAGAAGAACGTAAAGCTATTAAGGAAGAACACAATGAAATTAAAGAAAATAGGAGCGAATTAAAAGAGAAACGAAAAGAAAACAAGGAAAATCGCGAGGCTTATCGTAAAGAAAGAACGAAACGCGTAAATGAAAAGATTACGGGTAACGAACAAAGAATGGCTAAGCGCGAACAACTAATTGTTAGAGGCAATGAACGTATAGCTAAGGCTAAAGAAAAGTTGGCTGCTGGAGTTGCAGACGGTTCTATTTCAGCAGAAGAAGCAGCTGAGAAAGAGGCTAAAATAGTTAAGGCGCAAGAGCGCTTAGAACGATTACAGGGGTCTTTAAAAATGGGTAAGGAGAGAATTTCTAAGAGAAAGCAAAAACTCTCTGAGCTTGAAACGAAGCAATAATAGCTTGCATTACATTAAATTAAGGGCGCTAATTTGTTAGTGCCTTTTTTTTGTAAGTATATTTGTCTGTATTCGATTAAGAAAAGAAAATTATAGATTTATGCGATATACTATTTTATTAGTTATTTTTTTTGTGATGTCTTCATGTCAACAAGAGAAGCAAACCTCACTATTAACAGGCGATTACAGAGCAACGCTTGAAGTTCAAGATGGTAAAGATTTACCGTTTAACTTTAAACTTCGCAAGGACGGAATTATAGAAATATACAACGCTGAAGAAGTGATTGAAGTTGATGAAATCACGTATTTCAACGATTCCGTAAGAATCAATTTCCCAGTATACGAAGGTTATATTGTTGGAAAATTTGAGAACGGGACCATATCGAATGCGAAATATATAAAGGAGAGCTTAGATAGAATTGTTCCAGTAGAGTTTGAACATGGAGAAAGTAACCGTTTTTTGAATGTAAAACCAACAGCCGAAAATATATCTGGAGTCTGGGAAATGCTATTTAGCGAAGATGATGGCTCCACTTATGTCGGGAAAGGAATATTCAGTCAAGCAGATAATAAGATGACTGGTACGATTCGAACCACAACAGGCGATTATAGATATTTAGAAGGAGTCGTTAGCGGCAATGAAATAAAATTTTCTGCCTTTGATGGTGCGCATGCATTTTTGTTTACAGCAAAGCTTGATGGTGATAGTATGAAGGGTGAGTTTTACTCAGGTAATCATTATAAATCGGTATTTAAAGCCTTTAGAAATGAGAACTACGAATTACCCCATGAAGACACGCTTACATATCTAAAAGAAGGATATGAGACGTTGGAATTCTCGTTCCCAGACCTCGAAGGCAAGATTATATCCTTAAGCGATGAACAATTCCAAGATGAAGTCGTAATTGTACAGATTATGGGAAGTTGGTGCCCAAATTGTTTGGACGAAAGCAAATACTACTCGCAATATTTTAAAGACAATCCAAGTGACGACTTAGAATTTGTAGCCTTAGCATTTGAGTATGCTAAAACACCAGAAAAAGCTATTACGAGTCTTAAACGTTTAAAAGAACGTATAGGAATAGAATATCCAATCTTGTTAGCGCAATATGGCACGTCCGATAAGGAAGAAGCGCAAAAGAAGCTTCCAATGCTTAATCACGTATTATCGTATCCCACAACCATTTTTATAGATAAAAAAGGGAAAGTACGCAAAATCCACACAGGCTTTAACGGGCCAGCGACAGGCGATAAATACACAGAGTTTAAAAAGGAGTTTGAAGGGTTTGTAGCAGAGTTATTGGCGGAATAAATGTATGCTATCGCTCGTTTTTAGCGAGTGACGTTTTGATAAATTTTATAGAGTAGCACTCGTCACAGACGAGCGCTAGCGTGGGGGAAAAATCACATTTGATTAATTTATTTTCGAAACGCAATTCATACCGCCCCTTAAACGAGCAGTTTTTGAATTTTGGATTCCAATTTCCTCCAATTTGTTTTGTATGTGCTCAAATGATACAGTTTTCGAATGTACATTTGTTTGTCAAGACATAAGTATACTTGGCAGAGCAACGAATTTTTATTTCACAATCTATAAAATGACATTCTAAAAATGAACCAACGAACTCTTTTGCATCTATCTCTACTATCTTATTAATGATTTTTTCTCGATGTCTTTTGTGAATTGGGAATCCATGAGATGTACTATTTGGGAATAGTTTTTCTTTTTTTGAAGATGTACTAGTTTTACTAGATTCCAAATTTTTATTTCTTCCGAAAAGGTTCTTCAATATTGACATAATTTATGTTTATCAAATCACACACAATGGCAAGATAAGCTCGGTTAGGATTGACTTTATTGTCTGTCAAGCTAAGTTAGTTTTTTAACAATTCAAAATCAACGGCTTGCTAATGAACTCAGCAGAAGATATTAACATATAGTTCTTGTCTGCGTGGCGTTTATTATTGTTTTTATTGCCTTAACTTTGTTAATTAACAATTTAGTTCAATCCTTTAACAGAACCCTAACAGTATTCACTCTATATAGCTTCTACCTTGAGGGAACTAATCTTTAATGACAAAAAAATAAAAACTTTTTAAGGCATTAGGAGCAATGTAATTAATCAATCATCAAACCAATAGTTGTAAAGCGTTCTTGAAAGAGAGCGCTTTTTTGATTGAATATATGAGAAAAAAAATGTTTATGTCTTATAAAGACCTTTTAGTTGATTATAAACAAAATTTGCACTATTGATGGCTCCTTCCATCTTACCAGAAAAAATACTGCTAGTTTCCGCACCAGCTATAGACAGCCTCTTATTTAAATAGGCTTTTTTATAGAGTGGATGCCCATTGTTTTGTTGAGGCATGAGGAAGAAATCGCTTTTGGTTACAGTAAATTTCTCATTTTTCCATACACATTCTTCATAGCTTTTAAAATCTAATGCATCATCTCCATAATATTTTTGTAATTGCCGTAGCGCTAATTGTTGTCGTTTTTCTTTAGATATTTCAAAAACAGAAGAACTCATAAAGCCTCCGATTGCATGCTTATGATTTTCAGAATCAGAATGATCATAATACTCTTGTAATGGCGTATTTGTACTGTAAATTGTACCACTCGTTCTTCCTGTCTTCCAGAAAGGATTTTTGTATGTAAAACCTGAACGTATGGAATCTTTCACCCAAGTATGTGTCTTTGTCATAACACCAGTTAAAGCTTCTGGCAAAGCTGGTTCTACTTTTATACTTTTCAAAAATAATAAGGGTGGAAGCGTTGAAATTATATGTTTAGCATGAAAGGTTTCATCAGCCGTCTTGGCTAGTAGAATATTGTTTTCACTTCTTATAGTTTCAATATTTTGATTTAATAGAATGGTGTTCTCTATAAGGGTGTTTTCTAAGGCGTTGATTATGCTTTGCGTGCCATCTTTAATCCGATAACTTACATTGTCGCTAGCTGGTAATTGTACTAATTGGGCTGCTTGATTTGGGTTGGGTTGGTAAATTGCTGTTTTGCCATAGTGTTGGGTAAACACATCGATGTTTAATTCTTTTAGAAGATTTAACATGGAATTTTGTTGAGGTATTAACCATGTCGCACCTAATTCAATAGGTGCTTGCTTTGGGTTTAATTTTGTGTAAATCCTACCGCCAAGGCGATTTCTTGCCTCAACTATTTTTACATTCACATTGAGTTTTTGTAAATAATAGGCGAGGGTCATACCTGTTAAGCCTGCCCCAATAATAAGAACATCTGTCTTTATAGTTTTCATAAATCACCCAATATAATTCCAAATATTCTTATACTTACTCAATTGCTTGTAGGTCTGGAGTAGCACTTTGTTTTCGTTATCTGCTAGGTTAGGGTCTCGTTTTAATATCTTCTGAGCGTAATAACGAGCATTTTGAAGGATGTCTCTATCCTTTATAATATCGGCTATCTTAAGATTTAATGCGCCACTTTGCTGTGTGCCCATAATATCTCCAGGCCCTCGCAACTTTAAGTCTACTTCGGCAATTTCAAAGCCATCATTGGTATGTGTCATCGTTTCTAATCGGATTTTACTGTCATTAGAAAGCTTGTGACTCGTCATTAAGATGCAATAACTCTGGTCGGCTCCACGACCAACACGACCTCTAAGTTGATGGAGTTGAGATAACCCAAAACGTTCAGCACTTTCAATAATCATGACACTGGCATTTGGGACATTAACACCAACCTCAATGACAGTGGTAGCTACCATGATTTGTGTTTTTCCTTCAACAAATCGCTGCATTTCGTATTCTTTTGCCTCAGGTTTCATTTTTCCATGTACAATGGATACTTGATATTCAGGCTGTGGAAAATCACGTACAATGCTCTCGTATCCGTCCATTAAATCCTTATAATCCAATGTTGAGCTCTCTTGGATGAGAGGATAGACAATATAGACTTGTCTTCCTTTTTTTATTTCGTCTTTAATAAATCGAAAAACCTTAAGGCGATTACTATCAAATCGATGAACAGTTTTTACGGGTTTTCTTCCTGGAGGTAATTCGTCAATTATCGACATATCCAAGTCTCCATAAACAGACATTGCTAAGGTTCTAGGAATTGGTGTCGCCGTCATAATTAGGATGTGTGGAGGAGAGGTATTTTTCTTCCATAATTTACTTCTTTGAGCGACTCCAAATTTGTGTTGTTCGTCAATAATTGCTAGCCCTAAATTTTTAAATTTCACCTTATCTTCAAGTAGGGCATGAGTACCAATTAGGATATCTAAAGAGCCATTTTCTAAAGATTCGTGAATTTTATTTCTTTCTGAAGTTTTGGTTGAACCAACTAATATTTTAATACTGATATTCAATTTGTTACAATATTCTAATAACCCTGTATAGTGTTGGACTGACAGAATGGCGGTAGGGGCCATTAAACAGGCTTGAAAACCATTGTCAAGCGCCATAAACATTGACATGAGCGCTACAATGGTTTTTCCAGAGCCTACATCACCTTGCAAAAGGCGATTCATCTGTGCATTGCTTCCTAAATCTTGACGAATTTCTTTGATGACTCGCTTTTGAGCATTGGTTAGATCAAAAGGCAAATGCTCTTGAAAAAACGTATTAAAATGTTCGCCTACTTTTTCAAACGGGAAGCCTTTTATTTTTGATTTATGGATTAAATTTTTAATAATTAATTGCAACTGTATGTAAAATAATTCTTCGAATTTTAATCGGTATTGCCCCTTAGCTAAAAGCGTTTGATTTTTTGGAAAATGGACATTAAAAAGCGCTTCAGATTTCGATACTAATTTTAGTTCAGAAAGTAATTGAGGAGAAAGAGTTTCGGAAAAAGTGCTTTTAGTTTCAATAAATAATTGCTGCATGATTTTATTAACCACACGATTTGTGATGCCTTTGTTGCTCAATTTTTCAGTAGAAGGATATACTGGTTGCATGGCGGAACGCAAGCTTTTTTTGTGTTCTTCTAACAATTCCATTTCCGGATGCGGCATGCTGAAAGTGCCATTAAACCAATTGGCTTTCCCGAAAATCACATAAGCCTTGTTGGTTTTAATGCTCTCCCTTATCCATTTCTGACCGCGAAACCAGACCAGTTCCATAGAGCCTGTATCGTCTTGAAATTTCGCAACAAGTCGTTTTCCTCGTTTTTGAGCCACTTCTTTAAGGCTGGTAATCTTTCCAACTACTTGTATTTCTGTATTGTTGCGTTGTAATTCGCCAATTTTATAATATTTAGTGCGGTCTATGTAGCGATTGGGAAATAAGTTGATGAGGTCCTGATACGTGTGAATGCCTAATTCCTTTCTAAGTAAATCAGCCCGATTTGGTCCAACACCTTTTAGATAATCAATGGGAGTTTGAAGGAAATTAGTAGTCACTTGTATTGCGTTTGGCGAAATATTAAAACGAATTTATAGTATTTAAAGCAAAGCGAGAAGTATCGGTTAAAGGAGTTATCCACTAATATTATCATTTATGATTATTTTGGTGTAATCCTTGCTATATTAGTTGCATGAAGCATTTTTGTTATTGTTTTTTCTTTCTTTTTTTTATCGTTGGCTCAGCGCAACAGACTGACATTGTTGATTTTAAACGAGTGGAAGCGGTTATCTTATTTAATCAGATAGATGTAGATAGTACAGTTTTTAATTCTTATAAAATGTCTTTTGATATTCTGAAGCAAACAGATTCTATTTATCTGGACGCTATTGATATGCGATTTAAAAATGTTACGATAAATAAAAAACCAGTTAATTATAAAAACGACGGAAAAAAGCTAATCCTTTATCACGATTTCAAACCTTATGAAGATTATAGGTTGGATTTTGTGTTTTTTGCTTCACCAAAAAAAGCTATGTATTTCGTGGGTTGGGAAAATGAAGCAAGAAATCAGATTTGGACCCAGGGGCAAGGTAAATACACGAGTAATTGGTTGCCTAGTATTGATGATATGAACGATAAAATAGAGTTTGACTTGACAATAGCAGCGCCTAAAGGTTATAAGGCAATTGCTAATGGGAAGATGAAGCTAAAGTTGGAAAGTTCGAATTACAATCTGTGGGAGTATGATATGAAACAGCCAATGTCTAGCTATTTAGTGGCCTTGGTTATTGGTAAGTACGAGAAGAGAACTGAATTCTCAAAAAGCGGAATTCCTTTAGAAATGTATTATTATCCCGGTGATTCTGATAAGTTCGAACCGACGTATCGTTATACCAAACGCATGTTTGATTTCTTGGAGGAGGAAATTGGTGTGCCTTATTCTTGGCAGAATTACAAGCAAGTACCTGTGCATGATTTCCTGTATGCAGGCATGGAGAACACGAGTTTGACAATTTTTGCGGATACGTTTGTAACGGATTCCATTGGGTTTGTAGATAGGAATTATGTAAATGTGAATGCTCATGAATTGGCGCATCAATGGTTTGGCGATTTAGTAACGGAAACCTCAGGAATACATCATTGGCTGCATGAAGGCTTTGCGACGTATTATGCCTTGTTAGCTGAAAAAGAAGTGTTCGGAGAGGATTATTACTATTGGAAATTATATGAATCTGCTCAGCAGCTATTAGCGCAAGATGAGGCAGGCGGAAGCACTTCCTTGTTGAATCCTAAATCAAGTAGTTTAACTTTTTATCAGAAAGGTGCTTGGGTGTTGCATGTGCTCCGAGAAATGGTGGGAGATGAAGTCTTTAAGGTTGCAGTTAAGAATTACTTGACAAAGCATCAATTTAGGAATGTGGAGACAGATGATTTTATAAGTGAAGTTGAAGCGGTGAGTGGTAAAGATTTGAAAGACTTTGTTTCAGTTTGGCTTTCCTCTAAAGATTTGCCTAAAAAAGAAATGTATGAATCGTTAATTAAGAATGAAACCGCGGCATTTCTGATTACTGCTGAAGATAATCCTTATCTGAGTTATAGAAAAGACGATAATGATGAATACATACCTTCGAGTTTAGTAAATGAATTGCCAGAAGGATTTCATGCAACTAGAAGTGCCGTGATAGAGGAGTTGTTGAAAAAGCCTGAATATCCGACGTATAAAGATTTGATAAAGGAGGTTTTTCAGTCTAATGATATTAAAACAAGGCAAACAATCGCTCAAAATCTCTCAGAAATTCCGTTAGCCTTAAAGGAAGATTACGAGACTTTACTAAATGACAAATCCTATGCTACGGTTGAAGCAGCTTTGTATCATTTGTGGTCAAATTTTCCTGAGGATAGATTTAAATATCTTGATAGAACTAAAGATGTTGTAGGGTTTAGTGACAAAAATGTGCGTTTATTGTGGTTGACTCTGAGTTTGGTGACGCCAGAGTATCTATCAGAAGATAAAAAACAGATGTATCAGGAGCTTTTGGAGTATTCATCCAGTAGGTATGGTTACAATATCCGCGAGCAAGCATTTACGTATCTAAATAGCATTAATGCGTGTAATGATTTCTGTAAGGAGAATCTTAAAGATGCTACTAAGCATCATAATTGGAGATTGCAAAAACTAGCTAAGTCTCTTTTAAACAAAAATCAATAGATTTGCCGAATGAAGGCATTGGTAATATCCGGAGGAGGTAGTAAAGGCGCATTTGCGGGTGGCGTAGCGCAATATCTTATTGAGCACGAAGGAAAAGACTACGACATGTTTTTGGGTACTTCTACTGGAAGTTTATTGATTCCGCATTTAGCAGCAAACGATATTGGGAAACTTTATGATGTTTTCACGAATGTGAATCAGCATACTATATTTAATATCAACCCTTTTAATGTGCGTAAAAAAGGAGATAGGGAGTTCGTGTCTATTAACTTTTTAAACACCTTAGTGCAATTTATAAAGCGAAAGCGAACCTTTGGAGAGAGTAAGGCTTTAAGAAGACATATAAAAAGAAATTTTACTAAAGAAGAATTTGAAAAAGCCAAGCATCAGAGAGATGATTTAGTGGTGACGGTGACTAATCTTTCTAAAAATCGTGTTGAATATAAATCCATTAAAGATTACGATTATGAAGAGTTTTGTGATTGGATATGGATTTCTTGTAACTACATCCCGTTTATGTCGCTAGTTAAAAGAAATGGACATGAATATGCGGATGGCGGCTTAAGTTCTGTGGTGCCTATTCGAGAGGCTATTCTCAGAGGTGCAACGGAGGTAGATGCTATTATCCTAGAGCGCGAAAACATGGATTACAATAAGGTTTTAGGGAAAAATCCATTTTCTCTAATGATTAGCTTGTTTGGACATTTGTCTGATCAAGTAGAAAAAAGTGATATTGTTAAGGGTAAACTGGCTGCTGTAAATAAGGGTGTTAAGCTTAATCTCTATTATACGCCTACCAAGCTCACTGAGAATTCGTTAATCTTTAATAAAAAATTAATGGTTAAATGGTGGCAAGAAGGTTATGATTATGCCGAATGGCGATTTCATGAGTTTAAAGCTAACGAATTAAAAAATACCGATTAA
>CALDUJ010000016.1 GCA_937923735.1 uncultured Flavobacteriaceae bacterium
TATATTAAAATTCTTAGTCGCAAAGTTTTCACTAACACTCTCATTATTACTAAAACTCGATTCTGTAGTTAGCAACCAGCTTGTCGCAAACTTATGATTGAATGCCAATTGATGACTTTTCAGATTGTTTTCTATCGAACCAACAGACAAAAGGTTATTAGCCTTGTTAACTAGGTAGGTATAAGATGTAGTATAACGTTGTTTTCCTCTATTAAAGAAGAGTGCATTCCTTAAGTTAAGGTTTAACGATAGTTGATTGTCATCTCCAGTACTAAAAGGGTTAATGTCAAAATCGTTCCCTTCACGTCTTATTTTTTTATCGATTAAATAAGAGGTCTGGTTATAAAATTTAGACCAAAACTTTTTAGTCTTATTTTCTGAGCCAGACCATTGTATTGGGTTTAGTGTCAGTATCTGACTAAATCTATTCTGATGTGTTTTTATAAATATGCGATTAGGTAATAGCACCCTAATGTATGTTCCTTGGTCTTGAAACTGGGCAATTTCGAATTCCTCCAATTCTTGAATCCCATTATTATTGTAGTCAATCCAAGTATAAATGCCTTGTCCTGGTTCCACCTCTATGTAAGTGAAATCCTGTTGTGGAAGCGTTCCCGAATTAGTTTCGAAAACACTATTCCAATTAACAAGTTGATTAAATAATTTTTGGTTGTATTGCAATCTAGAATTCAAAGATTTCTCGTCTTCAATAGAAGAGTCTGTATTCTCTAGAGTTCTGTAATTTAAATAAACAGACAGGTTTGTTTGTTTGTTTTGTATTAACCTAGACTTCAAGTAATAAGTGTTGGAGGTATTTACCTTTTCTAAAGTATTGTTTCTAATACTGTCATTAACCCGATATTTGTACCCAACTTCTGCAAAAACTTGTGTACTATCTCCTATTCCATAAAACACTTCATATGCCTTGAATTTCTGACTTAACGGTGTTAATTGTTGTGTTGTAGTTTCTTCTTGCTCATTATCTTCGATACTAATTTTTGTTCCAATCCAATTATTATTAAAACTATAGGTTAGACGATTAAAAGATCTCAAAAAGTTAGAATTATTGATACTTGAAGACGCCTTCAAAAAACTCGAATTAGAATACACATGCCATCTACCAAGCATTAAATTGGTATTCAACACATGTCTATTACCATTAAAATTCTCAGCGTAGTTTAAATGCTCAAAGCTATAATTTACTATTCCTTTTTTATAATGCGCTAAACTAAAACTCCCTACAACAAGGCTTTGGTCTCCTAGAGGTATATCCAAATTCCAATCCCTACTAAATTCTGCATTATACAATTGCTCGATTGGTTTAAAAGTATCATCAATGAAATCTGCATTTACCGAGGCATTTAAATTCCATAAACTATCTCTTTTTATAATGGCTTGCTCTACTCTTAATTTTCCAGCGAATCCATCATTACCTGTATCATCAAAGTTTGAGAATAGGTTTTCATCAAATTTACTTCCTGCAGCCTCAAAACTAATATTAGTGTTCTCGCTTGGTTGATAGCTTCCGTTAACCACTGCAATTTGTAATTTTGTAGGTGCTATGAGTTGTACAATGGGCTCATAATTTCCTTGCGGTATTCCTGCTATAGGTGCAACAAATTCGAAGATATTGCTGATGGTATTAGTACTACTTAAGATGTAATTTCCTTGACTATTACCAACTAGGGTAAATCGCACACTAAATAATTCATCATTCGGATTATTAGAAAATACAAAAGCTTCAATACCATTAATAAATTCTTTTCGATATAGGATTCTGTTTTCGGTGAACGTCTCAGAAACTTCAGAAGGCGCTGTCATTAGAGACCTATCATCACCTGCATTGGCAAGTATTTCTACTTGTTCTGGAGACAAGTTTTGTTGAAGCGGTTGATTCTTTGCATCATTTTCAGAATATACAGAGGCGCCTATTCTAAATGTTGACGTCTCATGCCTTCCTCCGGCAAAAGCAACAAATCTTGAATAATTTCGGTCACTAAACTGGTAATCAACTGTAATCCGCATTTCTGAAGTAACAGGAAATGTTGCGTTAAATCGAATTTCTCCCGCATTATAATCAATTACATAATCTTTGTTCTCTCCGCGGTCAACAGCCACGCCATTTACATAAACTGTTTCACTACCCGAAACAATAAGTACAAACAATTCACCATTTTGTCCCTGCAATTTATAGGGGCCTTGATTGCCTTCCTGAGCAGTAAACTGACTTCTGCTAAATTGTCCTCTCACTAGAGCTCCAGAAGCGAATAAATCTGTTCTTGTATCTTCATTCCCTAATGTTGCATTTACGGCTAAACCCTGAACTTTCTTAGTAAAATTTGCAAAGTAAGAATCGCTATTTTGCAAATCCACATCGCCAGCACGAATGCGCCAATTATCGCTAAACAGTTCTATGAAAACTTGGTCAAACTTATCCAATCGTTGCGAATAACCACTTTCTTGCAAGGGAATGTTAGCGTCCTGTATGGAGGCTCGAAGTGATACTTTTTCATTTAATTTTCCTGTAATCTGTAAATCCAATTCGCTATTTAAAACCGAATTCTGATTATTCCCAACGGTCACACCGCGGGAAATGCTTCCTGAAGTTGTTAAGCCATCAAAAGGAGTGAAATTATTCTTCACACGAGACTGTGATAATTTATAAAGCTTGTTAAGGTTATCTGTATTATCGACAATGATATTTTTATCTAACTGAAAATATTCTTTTGTAAGAAAATCAGGATATCTCAGGTATTCTACTGTGACAGAGTCTTCCGAAATTTGGCTTTTAAATCTTAATATTGCTTTTGTAAAATCAATGGTATATTCTGTCGAATCCATGACAGAACCATTTTTAAGTTTTACTAAAAATTTGCTGGAATTAATGCTTACGGTATCAATAACGATACTATCGGAAACAGCTACTTTTTTTGTCTTATAGTTGGATGTAACTTCTTGAGCATAGCCCGAAAAGCCTAATAAAAAAGTAAGCACGTAAAGCGTAGTTTTCACACGTATAAATTTCAATAATTATTATCGAAAAATTAATTATAAAATTGAGAACGTGTGCAACCACTTCGTTCTCGCATTAAAAATTTTTAACACCATGTTAGAATTAATGTTCAAAATTTATTAATGCTCGTTTCATCCAATAGTAAAACTAAATATCGACCAGATTATTTTATCCGTTAATCTGCCGTTAAATAATAGTGTAAAAGTAGAGCTTTATTTATTTTAGCTGAAACAACTTATTTCCTAAAATGAAAATCATTTCTTATAACGTAAACGGCATTCGAGCAGCTATAAACAAAGGGTTTATCGACTGGCTTAAAAGCGCAAATCCAGATGTGATTTGCCTTCAAGAAATAAAAGCAATGGAAGAGCAGTTAGACCTCTCGCTTTTTGAAGATGCCGGTTACAAATACAATTATTGGTATAGCGCGCAGAAAAAAGGCTACAGTGGCGTAGCTATTTTGAGTAAAATTGAGCCTGACCATATAGAATATGGCACAGGAATAGACTCTATGGATTTTGAAGGTAGAAACATACGTGCAGATTATGGGGATTTGTCTGTTATGAGTATGTATTTGCCATCTGGCACAAATGATTTGCGATTGAATTTCAAGTTCAAATACATGGATGAAATTCTGGAATACATAACAAATTTGCGCAAAAAAATTCCTAACCTAGTCGTGTGTGGTGACTATAATATATGTCACGAAGCTATCGATATACATAACCCTAAAATGAAAGGTGTTTCTGGATTTTTACCTGAAGAACGTGAATGGTTAGGGAATTTCATAGATAGTGGATTGATAGACTCGTTTCGCTATTTAAATCCTGAACGTCAAGAATTTAGCTGGTGGAGTTATCGTGCTAACTCAAGAGCAAATAACAAAGGCTGGCGTTTAGATTATGCAATGGTTACAAAACCACTACAAGAAAAAATAAAACGCGCCGTTATATTGACGGAAGCAGTACATAGTGATCACTGCCCAATTTTAGTAGAAATAAACCAGTAGGCAGTTCTCAGTCCCAGTTTTCAGTAGTCATACAAACTGTTAACTGTTACTGATGACTCAATACTTTAAACTTAAAAAAGTAATTACACAATGTTAAATAGAATCACCCTTGTCGCACTTACATTATTAACGTTAAATTCATGTGTATCTCCTAAAGTTTATAAAGACTTAGAAAATAAATATGCAGACCTAAAGAAAGAACATCGCACACTCTCAGATGAAAATGAAGCATTGTTAAAGTCCAAAAATGAAACGGAAAATGCTTTAAATAAACTCCAAAAACTATATGATGAGGCAGTGGCACAACGAGATAAACTTCAAAATGATTATACAGCAACAAAAAATAATCTTGATAATTTAAAAGCCTCTTATGATGCCTTAGAAAAAAATAGCTCGTCAGCATTGGCTGCTAATACGCAAAAAAACAGAGAGTTATTGGCTCAACTAGAAGCTAAAGAGCAACTACTAGCTGCTGAAAATTCTCGTTTAGAACAACTTAAAAAACAATTGGAAGCACGATCAAACCGTGTAGCGGAGTTGGAGGGGTTAATTGCTTCAAAAGATGCTGCCATGCGTAAACTAAAAGATGCTATTTCCGCAGCTCTCACCAATTTTGAAGGTAAAGGCTTAACCGTTGAGCAACGTGATGGCAAGGTTTACATCTCTATGGAGAATAAATTGCTTTTCAGTTCTGGAAGCTGGGCTGTGGGTTCAGAAGGTCGTCAAGCGGTTAAGCAATTAGGAAACGTACTTGCAGAAAACCCAGACATTGCTGTTTTAATTGAAGGCCATACAGATAATGTACCTTATGGAGGTAATGCTCAAATAAAAGGAAACTGGGATTTGTCTACAAAACGAGCAACTGCTATTGTGGAAATCTTAAGAGAAAACGTTAATATCAATGCAGGAAATCTAACCGCTGCTGGACGAGGAGAATATGCCCCAATTGCAACAAACTCAACAGCAGAAGGCAAAGCTAAAAATAGACGTATTGAAGTCATTTTGACGCCTAAACTCGATGAGATTACAAAGCTTTTAAATGATATTTAGAACATAGTTAAATAAACATTAAGAAGACCATTCTAGTTTTATAAACTGAATGGTCTTTCTATATTTGAACTAATTAATCCATTATAAAATTCTGAATTAAATTCAGAATAACAAATCGAAAATTTGCAATGAAATATTCTACACTCCCTAATACCAATACAAAAGTTAGTAAAATATGTCTAGGCACTATGACTTGGGGCAACCAGAACACAGAAGCAGAAGGCCATGCTCAAATGGATATGGCTTTTGAAAATGGTGTGAACTTTTTTGATACTGCCGAACTATATCCTGTCCCTGCTACAGCAGAAACTCAAGGAAGAACTAGTGAGATAATAGGTTCATGGTTTAAAAAAACTGGTAATAGAGATAAGGTCATTTTGGCTTCTAAAATTGCTGGTCCAGGAGACTATACAGCCCATATAAGAACTACAGGGTTTAGTGCTGATTCAATTAGAGAAGCCGTCGATAAGGAACTAAAGCGTTTACAAACAGATTATATTGACCTTTATCAATTGCACTGGCCAGAACGAAGTACTAATACTTTTGGAGAGAGGGACTATACTCATAATCCAGATGATGAATGGAAAGATAATTTTAATGACATTTTAAAGACTCTCGACACTATTATTAAGCAAGGGAAAATTCGATACATAGGTTTATCAAATGAAAAGGCTTGGGGGATGATGCGGTATTTAGAAGAATCAAAACAAAATAATCTTCCAAGACCTATTACTATTCAAAATGCTTATTCTTTACTGAATCGCATTTTTGAAGGTGATGCGGCAGAAATATCGATAAGAGAAAATATGGGACTCTTGGCCTATTCTCCAATGGGAAATGGTGTGCTTTCTGGAAAGTATATTAAAGGTACTGCCGCCGATAATGCCAGATTAAAATTATTTCCAAGGTTTGCTAGGTTTAGTAGTAATCAGTCTACTGAAGCAACAAAAAAATACTTGAAAATAGCTGAAGATAATAACATCACTCTTGCTCAAATGTCCTTAGCATTTGTGACTCAGCAACCGTTTGTTACAAGCAATATTATTGGTGCCACCAGTCTGGAGCAACTAAAAGAAAACATTGATAGTATTAATATAAGTCTATCAGAAGAAATTCTTAAACAAATTAATGCAGTACATACTGTGATTCCTAATCCGGCCCCATAATAATAAAAGCCCTTATCATTTCTGACAAGGGCTTTTTATAAGTAAGCTAATAACTGTTTTTATTCCAAAATAACTTTCCTGTCAATTTTGATGTCATCGCTTGTGTTAATATTTACTATATATACACCAGCACTCAGGTTTTGGATACCTATACCATTTTCCATGGCGCTGTTTGCCACATTGGAGAACGATGTGATGGTCTGCCCTAACATATTGGTCAAGCTAAGCAACTTGGCATCTTGATTGAGCCCCTTGATGAACAGTTTGTCATCGCTCGTGAATATCACCACATCATCAACTAAGATATCGCCCGTGGACAGTGTCTGGTTCTTGAATACAATATCAAAACGCTCTGTATCCTCTCCACTTGTAGTACTGCTAAAGCTGTATGCACCATTTCTTAGATTGAAATACGTGTCTGTTAGATTATCCCTTAGGTATATGTCTTGGTTTTCATCTACCCCATTAAACTCAGTTATCTCTAAAGTATAATCGTAAGCACCTGTACTGTTGAACATAAGGTCTATGACCTTGTCATCTGTAATAGGCGAGAAGGACTGTATGAGCATCTTCTGGTTACCGATAAAGCTATTCATGTCATCATCCTGTGGGTCTATCGTTCTAGCATCATACCCATAATCAAATCCATCGGTCGTTTGGTCGCTAAAGGCCAATACAAAACTTCTGCTGTTGCCGTTAGATACATTTAATTCTAATCGTATCATACCCATTTCTACAACTTCATTAGCTTCTTGGTTGCTTCCAGCACTTCTGAAGAATTCAGAGCCATTGTTGGGGTTCGTTCCATCTGCATCGCTTTCCTTTACAAAAACACGTTGACCATTATTGAACTCTATATCATCTGTGGTACTAAGTACCGCGTTATTACCATCGTTGACCACTTCCACAAAGAAGCCTTGTGCCACTGGGATATAGAAGGTTGGTTTTCTAGCTAAAAGCGACTCAGTTTGGGTAGGGTCGTTAAACTGATATGCTTTTTCTGTTGTAGCCATATTTATGGTACCGTAACCACCTTGGTAATCTTCCAAAATGTGGTTGGTGCCTCCCCATTGCTCCCATACATACACAGAACCACCAGTAACTCCATTGTTATCCATAATAAATTCTCTAGCATCTATGGCAGAAGGATATGGGTTTCCGACAAAGGTAGTCGTCAAGGTAACGTCC
>CALDUJ010000017.1 GCA_937923735.1 uncultured Flavobacteriaceae bacterium
ATTAAATTACCAAAATCTGATTACGATTTACTATTTAGAGGGAATCGTTCAAAGTTTAATAATGAGAATACCAATAAGAAAGTAATCAAGAATTATCCAGAAGGAGGTTCTAGTAATAAGACAATTGTAGTAAATGCTAAATACAGTAATGTAGTTATGCAGTGATTTTAATAAGTAGAGAAAAATAATACAAAAAAAAGGGGCTTTTTCCCCTTGTGAGGAATTTCTTATTTGATGTTATTTGTATCAATATTAATTTTTCAAACCTTATTAAATGAAAACACCTAATTATTTTAAACTATTACTAATTGCTATGCTAGCAATATCAATTTATTCTTGTAGTGACGAACCCTATGATTTAACCGATGTTTCCCAAGATGAACTTGTCAATGATGAATTTGCTGTTTTAGGTAAGAAAAGAGAAATAGCTTTTACTGTTGAGAACATGCAAAAAGCTTATGAGAGCATTTTACAGAACCCTACCGCCTCTCAACACCCTAAAGATGGTCAATATAATGCCAATAGAGCTTCTAGAGCTATTGGAAACTATCAAATAACAACAACCATCATTATGTTAAATTCCATCCTCAAGATAGTACTCAGTATGAAACAATAGTTAATGATACTATTCTTTCTGTTTCTGATATTCCTTTTGAGTATAACATACAAACAGAAGGTGCTAAATACCAAGATCCCGAATTAGTTGGAACAGATTTTACTTATTATTATTCTGTAGTCCCAGTTAATTACCAATTGCCAAGTAATGTTAATCATGAAATATTAGCCAATCTTCACTTCACCAAAGAAGATTTAATCGAGGCTAATGCGCCAGAATCTGAACTAGAATTGGTAGATTTTTATCACGATTTAAATACAGAAACACTCAAACTAACAGATAACCTTGAAGAAGAAAAAGAGGAATTAAAATATCTTTTCACGAACTCCCAAGGTGTTGAAGAACAATTAACTTGGCAAGATGCCGAAAGTAGAGGTCTAAGTTTGGACCAAATGGTGATTAATTTTAATGAGGATGATTACGAAGAAGCTGGCTTTTTTGAGAGAAGAAGAAAATGGAATCCTAGTGGTACAATTACTGTGCAAGAAGACGCTATCAACCAAAGTATAGGAGTTGAAGGGGCAAGAGCTAGAGTTCGTAAATGGGGATGGTTAGTAATAAAAAGAGCAACGACCAATAGCGATGGGTTTTTTAGGACATCGAGCACCAGAACAAAAAGAGTAAAATATTCGCTTTATTTTAAACACCGTCCAGAGTTTATTGTAAAAGCTGGAACATGGTTTTGGAATGCGAGAGATAGAGGTCATAGAACACACAAAAGACAATCTTGGAACAGGCATTACACTTACGGAAGAAGGCAACTGTATGCATTTGTCCAAAATGCAGCCTTCGATTATTATAATAGGGTTGTACAAAGACACAATATAAAAAGGCCTAAATTCCATATGAAGATTAGTGCTAAATTTAATCAATGTGGAAGCTCAGAGCATAGAGCATCTGTTTTAACGTTGTTACCTGTATCAAGAATTAAGATTACAAGAAGAAATGGAAATTGTAATTATAGGGGGAGTGATGGTATTTACGCGACTACTGTTCATGAATTAACACATGCAGGGCATCAGAAATTAGATCATGGGATGTTTTCTATTTTTCATATTGGCAGTGATAACAGAGCCATTTTAACTGAAAGCTGGGCAGAAGGTGTCGAAACAGTTTTAACAAATGAAAGGTACAATGCGTTAACTGACGGAAGCTATATTTCTACTAATCCAAGAGACATTGATGCAGGTCAAGTAAGATGGGGAGGTTTCAGACAAGAATTAAGAGCTAATCAAATGAATGAATACACTCCTATAGTTGAAGATTTGATTGATAATTTAAATCAAAACACTAATTTAGCAACCTGGCCAGAAGATAACGTTAGTGGTTATAACTTAAATCAAATTCAAAGTGCTCTAGATAATTGCAGGGACATTGATTGTTGGGAAAATAATTTACGAAATAATAACGTTAATGCCACAGAAAATAATTTGGACGAGTTATTTGATTACGTAAGAGAAGTAAGAAACAATTCGAATAATTGGTAAAATTAATGATATGAGAAATATTATATTTATGTCCATGGTACTAATATTAATATCATGTACTGACAAGAACGAAAGAGAATTGATGAACTTTGATGTTCAATTTAGAAATTCATCAAGTAATGCATTGAATATTAAAGGTTTTGACAGTGATAATAATATGATTTTTCAAGATGAAGTTCTGAATTCTGAAAGCTCAACCCAATGTCAATCGGTAACAGAAGTGTTTAATGGTTTTGGATGTAGTTTAGATTCTCTTGTTTTTTCATTTGATAATGATAAGGGATATATTTGTTCAAAAAGAGCTTCAGATACTTCTAATCTATGTTTCTCAAGTAAAACGCCCTTTGGTGATGACCCTTCCTTCGTTAGCCTTGGAAATAGCACTTTCGAATTTGTAATTACTCAAGAAGATTTTGATAATGCGTTAGATTTACCAAATTAATACAGCACATATTATAACAAAAAGGGCAGCTTTTTTTAGCTACCCTTTTTGTTAAATCAATATTACTAGAATAATGCGACTAAATAATATTTTTTGCTGTTCATTATTAAGTATTGTCTTTATAATATCATGCACTCAAAAAGATAAGTACAAAGATTACAACTTATTTATCAGGAATAATTCTTCTCAAGATTTAAGAGTCATTTCTTATAAAGATAATATTGAAATCGATAATATTCTTATAGGCATAGGAGAGAGAGGGCTTGAGTGTAATCTTGTAGATGTTAGAAGAATAAGCTATAGTCTTTGCGATAATTTAGACTCCATAAAATTTGTTTTTCCTAATGATAAAGGTTATTCATGTAGCATAAGTGATGAGTCTTTATGTTTTGGAGATGGGAATCCCGAAAACGGAATGGCACCTTGGTATCTAAATGACAAATTTATAAATGTATCTGGTGACACATACGAATTTACCATTACTCAAGAAGATTTTGAAAATGCATTAGATTTGCCATAACTTCTTTAAGACAGTGACACTATCCAAAATTTTGTGTAAACAAAATTAGAGCGAGTTTAACTCAAATATTAAGCTCATGATTATATTTAATCATGAGCTTTTTCTGTAAGCCTATATCTAAAATGAAATACTGTTTTATTAGCACTATTAGCGGATATTGTTTTTACTCTTTTAGCAGTAAATCCCCAAAAATTCCTGCATCTATCCAGCCTCTGTTTTTATCATCACCTTCGACTATTTCCGAGCCTATAAAGTTCTCACGTTCCTTGCTACCATCATTATCGCAATAAGCCAATGCAAATCCAACGGTTTCTCCATTCTTTAGTTTACGTGGTGTATTATGTTGCCCATCAATAAAAGAATCATCAAATAGTTTAACAGCTAATTCCCAAATAGTAGTATTACCTGTTGTTACTTTTTTGCTTTTAACATGGTCATTATATAAATGAGGTTTTTCGTCAGGCCCTAAATCCACAACATTACCATCTATTGCTACATGATAGGCAAAGGCATTATGGTTGAACTGATGCTCACCATGCGAATTATCCTCATCGATAAACACTTCTACACAATCATCATCCCACCATAGTGTTAAAGGGTCTTCATGTTGGTCAAAAAGAACATCATCAGTAATTTCAACTAAAAGATAAAGAGCATCTTCATTCCAACTAAGTTTATAGCGTCCGTTAAAATCCTCTTTAGATGGAGTTTCCCCTAGCCATACTTGATTCAGAGAAATCCATTGGGCATCATTCCAACAGGAATCGGTGTCTGTGCCATCAATTGTAGGGGCGGCAATAGCTTTTTTTACAATTGTGATGTTATTCTCATTTTTGGCACAGCTTATTAAAATAATTAATACCAAGCATATAAGGTTAGCGTTTCTCATAGGCTAAAAATAAGTATAAAATATATTTATCTAAATCTTATTTATCTTTTCTCAGGACAATAAACTCTTATTTTTGTAGTAAACCATACTTTATGAACTCCAGACAAAATCAACTAAAAGCTATTGACCGTTTACTAACCATTATGGATGAGCTTAGAGAGCAATGCCCTTGGGACAAAAAACAGACTTTCGAATCTCTAAGGCACTTAACTATTGAAGAAACCTACGAGTTAGGAGATGCCATTCTGGATAAAAACCTCGACGAGATCCGTAAGGAATTGGGTGATGTATTATTGCATATTGTGTTTTATGCTAAGATCGGAAGTGAAACAAATGATTTTGATATAGGTGATGTTGCCAACGGTATCTGTGATAAACTCATATCTCGTCATCCTCATATTTATGGTGATGTTGAAGTGCAAGACGAAGAAGATGTAAAGCGTAACTGGGAGAGTTTAAAGTTAAAGGAAGGTAAAAAAAGTGTTTTAGAAGGTGTTCCTAAAAGTTTACCCGCCTTGGTTAAGGCTAATAGAATTCAAGATAAAGTTGCAGGTGTTGGCTTCGATTGGGAAGAGCCAAATCAAGTTTGGGAAAAACTTGAAGAAGAATTAGGCGAATTTCAGGCAGAAGTAAGAAAAAACGACCAAGAAGCCATGGAAAATGAGTTTGGAGATGTGCTTTTTTCGATGATAAACTACGCTAGATTTCTTAAAATCGACCCTGAAAATGCACTTGAAAGAACTAATAAAAAATTCACAAAAAGATTTCAATATTTGGAGTCTAAAGCCAATGAAATAGGGAAGTCTTTGAAAGAAATGTCTTTAGAAGAAATGGATGTTTTCTGGGATGAGGCTAAAAAAGTGTAATTTTTTTTAGATTGTGTAATCCAAACTTGTAAGATTAAACGTATATATATCAAATACATTTTCACAGACACTTTTGTGAAATGTGTTGGTTAATAAAGGGACTCTTAGTCGGAGGTAGGTTTCCGATTAAGTTTTAAGCAGTTTTAGTTAGTTTAGTTAGGGTCAAAACCCTATTTACAGAAGAGGTAGTTACATATTCATAAGCATACAAAACTATTATTCTTTTTTCTTCTGTAAGTAGGGTTTGATATTTTTAGTAATGAGCTTTTATTTTCTTAAGCTTATCCTTCCACAATTGAAGATTTTCTTTGTGTTTTTCAATGTTAGCATGAACTTCTTTTACAAGTGGGTTGTCATCTTTAACATTAGAGAAGAACTGTAGATTATTTTCCAACTGATTTATTTCAGATTTAAACTCTTCTATTTTCTTTCGAATATATGAACGCTCATTATCTAAATGATCTGAGTTCTGGTGACTGGAAAGTACTTCTAATTTATTGTCAAATTTAATAAGCTCAATATCCTTTTTGTCCATATCTAGCTTACCATAAGCCGCTTCTATGGCTTTATTGAACTTACCCTCAATAAATCGTTTGTGATTCGGAACTCTTCCTACTTGCTTCCATTCTTCAACATGTGATTTGATTAGCTCCAAATCTTTATCTTGTTTGCCAGATAGTTTAATGTTTTTCAATTTTTCCAAGATGGCATTTTTCTTTTCTAGAGCTTCTTCCTCTTCTTTGTTTTCAGCTTTTCTCTCAGCATGAAGCTTATCAAAGTAATGGTTACAGGCGCCTTTAAACTGCTTCCAGATTTTATCGCTGTCTTTTCTTGGTACATGACCTATAGATTTCCATTCACTTTGGATTTTTTTCATCAAGGGTGTCACGGTCTTAAAATCGTCACTATCCTTGTTGTCTTCAGCAATTTTTATAAGGTCTAATTTCTTTTGGAGATTTTCGTACTGGTTTTTTTTCAGGCTTTTATAGAAATTATTTTTCCTTCTATTAAAAGCTCTAACAGACTCTTTAAATTTTTTCCAAGTTGCTTCATTTACTTTTATTGGTACTTTTCCTGCTTTGAAGAATTCTTCTCTTAAGGCTTCTACCATTTTTATTTTTTTCTGCCATGCACTATGATTGCTGGAATCATCATTAGAAACAAGGTTTATTTTTTCAATGATTTCGTTTTTCTTGACTAGGTTTTGTTCATAAATCTCATCTAGATGGGCGAAATAATACTGTCTTTTTTCATGAATAGTTTTTGTGGCAGCACTAAATCGTTCCCAAATTTCGTCTCTATGCTCTTTTGCTACTGGCCCTAATTCTTCTTTCCACATTTTGTGTAGTACCTGTAGCTCCCTGAAAGCACGATTACTATCATCTTCTTTGGCAAGCTCTTCAGCTTGCTCTATAATCTTCATTTTTTTCTCAAGGTTATGTTTGAAATCAAGATCTCGTAAATCTCTATTTAGGTGTAAGAAATCGTAAAAATTTTCTACATGGTGGTGATAATTGTTCCAGACATCACGATAATCATTTCTTGGTATTGGACCGGCATTTCTCCAATTTTCTTGAAGCTCTTTAAAATGTTTATAGGTAGAATTGATACTTTCCTCTACATTTAGGAGTCCTTTGATTTCATCTATGATGGAAAGTCTATTTTTTAGATTTTCCTTCAGGTTTTGCTCTATGTTTTTGTAATGCGAAGTCCGCTTATCACGATATTCTTTGTAGATATCATTAAAGCGCTTTTTTAATGGGCTTGAATAATAAAAGTCTACCTCATTGCCACCATCGTTTACGAATTCTTCTTTTTTCTCCTCTAAAAAATGATTGAATTTGTCACTAAATTCTTTTTTAATGCCATCTACATGAGCCTTAATTGCCTGGACTTTTTCGTGTTTTACTAGTCTACTAAACTCACTTACTATATCATCCATAGACATTGAGTGATAATCTTTTAACTCAATATCATGTCTGTCTTTCACGCCATCATCTTCACTTTCTTCTGCATTGGACTCTTCAATTTCATCGACGATATCCTCTTTTACATTGTCAGCTTTTTCTGTTTTACTAGCTTCGAGGTTTTCTTTTTCATCAACAATTTCTTGTTTGACTTCCTCTTTAGAAGTTTCAATGTCTTTAGATGCGTCTTCTGTTTTTCCGTCTGCTTCTGGCAGGTTATCTTTCTCGCTCATTTTTAAAATGAATTAGTTCAACTTCATAATAAAGATACTAACTACTAGTCCAAATAAAAAAGATTGTGACGTTTTTAAGATTTTGTTTTCAATCGAATCTTTAATTCCAGATTTTCCAAGCTTTTTCTGCCTGAAAATATAGCATCTTGCTACCGTTACAAGTTGTTGCGCCTTGGATTCTTCCTCTTCTTAGAAATTCAGTTTCAGTAGGGTTATAAATTAGGTCGAAGAGTAAATGAGATTCTGATAAAAAATTATAAGGAATATCAGGACATTCTGAAACATTTGGATACGTGCCCAAAGGGGAACAATTAACAATAATCGAATAATCAGAGATAATCTCTTTTGTGAGATTTTTGTAACTATACTGATTTGATTTAGAGGGACTTCTAGAGACAAAAGTTACTTTAATGTCTAGTTTTTTAAATGTGTAAGCTATGGCTTTGGAAGCGCCGCCAGTACCCAATATTAGTGCTTTTTTATGATGCGGTTTTAAATATGGTCCGATAGACTTTTTAAAACCGTAACAGTCTGTGTTATGGCCAACAAATTTTCCTTTTTTGGTAATTTTTATAGTATTTACCGCACCAATAGCTTTGGCTTTTTTATTTAGCTTATCTAGATAAGGAATTATTGCTTCTTTATAAGGAATGGTAACATTTAAACCTTTTAGAGCTTTTATGTTTTTTATATCCCTTTGAAATTCTGAAATGTCTTGAATGTCAAAATTCTCATAGCTACAATCGAGAATGTTTTCATTTTCAAATTTTTTTGAGAAATGAGTTTTAGAGAATGAATAGGAAATGTTCTTTCCAATTAGACCGAATTTATGCATATCCATTTTTATTACTTCTACCGTACCAGTCTAAAGCCAAAACAATAGAGATTCCTATGATTATAAATAGTATTGCAATATAAGTTTCAGTAGTAAGTTCTGGAATATATCGTTGGTAGTTCTCTATTACTTTTCCGCCGACTGAGTCTAATAGAAATGACCCATTGTCTGAGGTCTTATAAATTGTTTTTTTCCAAGGCCAAACCATACCCAGAGAGCCTATTATAAAACCTGTGAGAACAGAAAGTGTAGTGTTTTTATAGTGTTTCAAAACATAGTTTAGAATATGCGAAAAACTTACTAAGCCTGTTGCAGAACCTAAGGTGAAAACACCAAGTACTTTTAGCATTCGCATCCTTATAGGATTATTAGTGAAACTAAAATCTCCAGAGATCATTTCGTAAAAGGTATCATATAAGGCATTAACTGAATCGACTAGTAGTAATACATAATTACCGAGCAAGATTAATATAAAAGACCCTGAAAACCCAGGAAGTGTCATTCCTGAGACACTAATCATACCACAAAAAAACACAAACCAAAGATTATCATTTTCTTTAGCAGGATCTAAAAGGCTTATTCCAACGCCTATTCCTACACCAATTAAAAGTGCAGTATACATTCGTAAATTCCAGACTTTAAAATCTTTGCTAATGTAATAAATGGACCCGATAATCATTCCAAAGAAAACACTCCAAACATAGAGTTTGTAGTGTTCAATAAGAAAATCTAAAATCTTAGAAACACTGAAATAGCTAAATACCATTCCGAAAACGAGAAGGCTCAAAAAGCCACCATTTATGTATTGAAAGAAGCTTTTAAAACGCCCATTTATCAGTAGTTTGAAGGCTTTACCGTTGACTCTTTGCAAAGAGAAAATAAACTCTTCATAAAAACCAGCAACAAAAGCTACGACACCTCCTGAAACACCCGGAACTTTATTAGCGGCGCCCATGGCAAGCCCTTTAAGGACTAAAAATAATTTATCTGAAAAAGTACGTTTTTTACTCACTCGCCTTTAAGTTAACTGCCAATCTTTCGAGTAAGAAGATAGTTAAAAAACCTAAGATAGCAAGAGCAATTGCCCATACCAATTGAGGGTCTTCTGGGTATGCAAAAGGAGAGATGCTTTCTTGTAGAAGAGGAACTTCTTCTCCCTTGGAATTAATTCTAGTTGAAATAGTTTCTTTCCATGGCCATATCTTATTAAGAGAACCCAATATAAATCCTGTTAATACCGCTAATGTTAAATTTTTGTAGTTATTAAATAGCCATTTCAATAATTTACTAAAAGATAATAATCCAATAATTGCACCGACTCCTATAATAGCGATAGTTTTTATATCTCTATTATTTAAGGCTTCTAGAACAGGTTGGTAAGCGCCAAGAAGCACAAGAATAAAAGCTCCAGAAATGCCTGGAAGAATCATAGCGCAAATAGCTAAAGCACCAGCTAAAAATAAAAACCAATTGGATTCATTGGTACCGAGAACTGGGAGTGAAGTAATGTAATATGCTGTAATTGCACCTAAGACAAATAGGATTATTGTGGCAATATTCCATTTTGTAATCTGCTTTCCGACAAATAAAATACTAGCGACTACAAGCCCAAAGAAAAATGACCATAAGAAAATAGGTTTATTGATTAATAACCATCCCATTAATTTGGCCAATGATAAGATACTAATACCTATACCTAGAAACAACGCCAATAAAAAATTACCATTCAATTGATTCCAAGCAGCTTTATACCCTTGGTTTTTTAAGGTTTTAAAGAGTGAAATATTTACATTATTTATGGAAGTAATTAGTTCTTCATAGATTCCAGAAATAAAGGCAATAGTACCTCCGGAAACACCAGGAACTACGTCTGCAGCGCCCATTGCCAAGCCTTTTAAAGTAATTATCAAGTAATCGGAAAAACGTCTTTGCATACCTTTGTTTTAAAGAAATCCAAAGGTATTGATTTTAGTTGGAAGCTTTTTTATAATCCGCAAATATCTGTTTTACGGATGGTCGATTCATTATTTTAGGAAATAATTCTTCTAAGATAATCTTGTACTCATTATCAAGGTTTAGGGCGTTTTTTAAATGGTATTCACCTTCATTACTTTTATTGGTGGTGTAATATAATCCAGATAATCTATATTCAATTTCTGCATTTTCAGGGTAAAATTCGGCTGCCTGTAGTAAGTTATTTATGCAACCCTGGTATTCACCAATTTTTAATAGCACATCAGCTCTGGCAATCCACGTTTCTAATTCATAGTTACCATACTCAAGAGCTTTTTTGTAACCGTGAGAGGCTTCTTCATAGAATTTTAGACGTTGATTAATTTGTGCATAAAGCTTCCAGTACATAACGTTTTCACTGTCAATATTAATGGCTTTATTTATGTAATACAAGGCCTTTAAATAATTCTGTTTCTTGTTATAAAAGTTTGTGATGGAAATCCAACCTTTATCTAAAAGAGGATCTTCATGGACTGTTTTATAATAGTATTGTACAGCTAAGTCGTCTGAACCAAGTTTCTCATGACAATGACCAATTCTGAGCAAAGCAAATGATGAAGGCTCTTCTAAAGTCATCGTAATAGTGTAATGCTCTATGGCTTCTGTAAAGCGACCAAGTTTTTCCAACACTTTTCCTTTTTCAAGATATGCGCCAATAAATTGATCGTCAGAAATAATGGCAAATTCAAAAGAAGACAATGCTTTTTCATAGTCTTTAATAGCAAAATATTGTTTCCCCAACTGATGCCATGCGACTTCACAATATGGATTGGTATCAAGGTACATGTTTAAGTATTCGATAGCTTCACTGTTCTGGTCTAAAAAGTCGAAGCAATAAATAACATTGTATAGGGCTGAATAATCTTGATTATCCTCTTCTAAACATTTCATGAAATAGGTCTTAGCATTTTCAAACTGATCTAAGAATAGATATTCCATGCCTATTAAGGAGTATAAATCTGAAAGTTCCTCTGCTAAATCTAATGCTTGTAGTAAAACTTCAATAGCTTTCTGATGCTGGTCTTTTTTAGAGAATATATTAGCTTTTTGAATAAAGATTTCTTCATTAAAAGGATCAATGTTGTATAACTCATCAAGAAACGCATCTGCTTCATCTAACTTATCTTCAAACACAGAAATCTCAACCTTAAAAAGTCTTAAATTTATGCTTCCTGGATGCTGTTGTAAACCCAATTTTATTGCTTTTTTTGCTAACGCAATTTTGCCCGTATTTAAGTAATGATGGATGATGTTTTCAAATTCTGTTGAATCAAAAAACAAGACATTGTTTGTCTTTAACATTGATTCAAATCGGGTAAGTGAAAAATTTTCGTTCTCGTCTTCGTGACTAAACTCCATAAGCACAACAGTTGGTCTTCGGGAATTAAATGTAGTGTTCTTAACCCTTGAATAGAAGTTTAGTTTTTAATTGTTTTTAACAAAGTAATTAACAGAGGATGTCTAAAAATGGTCTTGAACGCTGATTATTAAAGGATTGGGTTTGTGTAGCTATTGGATTTATAAAACATGTTTTAATGATTATTTAGACCTGTCAGGTTTTTAAAACCTGACAGGTCTTGTAAATCGCTTTTTCAATATCTAAACAAATTCATCTAAGACAGTTTTCAAGATTTCGCATCCTTCAATTATTTCTGAATCCGATATGGTTAATGGAGGCGTTATACGAATTGCTCTAGGTTCAAACAATAACCAGAAGAGAATAAGCCCTTTTTCTTGACATCTAAGAATGATTTTACTGGTTAGCTCAGCTGAATCTGTTATTACCGCTAGCATTAAGCCTTTACCTCTAATGTCCTTTATTAAATAATGCTGAAGGTGCTTTCGGATAAGTTTTTCTTTTCTCAGAGTTTCGGGGATGAGATTGGACGTAGTTATCTCTTGAAGTGTTGCTAAAGCTGCAGATGCTATGACAGGATGGCCACCAAAAGTGGTGATATGCCCTAATTTTGGATTGTCTTTTAGCGAATCCATCATTTCCTTTGAGGCTGTAAAAGCACCTATAGGCATTCCGCCTCCAAGTCCTTTGCCAGTTACGACAATATCTGGAATGCAGTTATAATTCTCAAAGCCAAAAAGCTTACCAGTTCTACCAATACCTGGTTGAATCTCATCTAATATTAATAAGGCACCAACATCATTACATCGTTCTTGGACTTTGTTTAAGTAATTGTTCTTAGGTTCAATAAAGCCAGCTCCGCCTTGTATAGTTTCTAATATAACTGCTGCTGTTTTATTGGTAATCAGATTTAAGTGATTTTCATTGTTGAAATCTATAAATCTAACATCTGGTATTAAAGGTCTAAAAGGGCTTTTTCTTACCTCATAGCCCATAATACTCAAAGCCCCCATGGTATTTCCATGATAGGCATGATTTGCAGCAATAATTTCGCTTCGGCCTGTATAACGCCTTGCCAACTTAAGAGCACCATCAATAGCTTCCGTACCAGAGTTTGTTAGGTAAGTAGTTTCCAGTGGATGTGGAAGATGCTTTGCTAGTAATTCACATAGAGCAACTGCAGGCTCTTGAACGTATTCGCCATATACCATGACATGCAAATAGCTGTCTAACTGATTTTTTATTGCCTGTACTACTTTTGGATGACGGTGACCTAAGCTACATGCAGAAACTCCAGCAACAAAATCTAGGTAAGACTTATTATTGTTATCGTATATATAAGAGCCTTCAGCTTTTGAGATTTCCATTGCTAAAGGATGAGTTGTTGTTTGCGCTTGATATTTTAAAAAATCAGGAGTCTTCAATTCTCTTTTTTATACAATTTTACTTCTGGCTTACCTCTTGGGTTCTTGGAATTTTTTTCAGGCTTTTTCTTTGGAATGTTTCTAGAAGATTTATCAGAATTATCTTTTTTTGAAGCATCTTCTATTCGTTGCATCATAGCGTCGTCAAAGAAGCCTTCTTCTGGTAATGGGTCTTCTAAGCCTTTTATTATTGGTAATTCGAGTGGTGGGTCATCTTTAAAAAGGTCCTCAACACTTTGAGGGCGTTCGTCATCTCTCCAATCAAATCCTCTTAATAAGCGCTCTTTTTGCTGAAATTGTGATTCGGGAAAAATGCCGCCTTCAGGATTAATCATTTTATTTATGAGCCAGACCTGATTATCTTCAATCTTAATATTTAGATTACCTGATTTCGATTTGTCGATGCCTATCAATTCATTTTTATCATTTCTTGAAAAGTAAATGACTTCAGCATTCTTGATAATGTCTACATTATAGAGCTTATTTTCTTTAAAAAGGCCCACGAGTTTTAATCCCGATATTTGATTATAACCTTCGTCTAATGTGTCTTTACTAATTAAAAAAGCATTATTGAAGACGACTAAAGAATCTAATTTTTCGGTTTCTGGATTGGATATTAAATGAATAGTATCACCTGTCATTTGATTACCAATATTCCAAAGAATTGGTTTACGAGATACCGAAAAAGCATCGCCCGAATTAAAACGCGATAAATTAATAAGTTTAGTCAATCCTGTTTTATGGTCCGCATGGATAGAATCAGCTTTTCCGCTCATATCCGATTTAAACAGGCGAGCATTATGGAAAGCCCTTGTAATACGGTTGTCTTCTTTACCTGTAACCATAAGTGTGTCTGCATGGATGTATACAGAATCTTGTTCTTGAACGGTAATCGCTAGAGCACGCTTCGTAATAAATACAGAATCTTTTTCTCTAAATACTTCTGCGTAATGGCCTTTTACGATACTCTTATTAATGGTATCTGTTATTTTTATATTATTGGTAGCTGATGCAAAACTCTTACTGCGGTCAAAGTACATACTATCGCCTTCTACAATGCGATTTTCGTAATCGATTCTAGATTTTTTCAGGAAATATCCAGTGTCGTTATTAGTGTCGTAAAATCCGCGTTCGCAATATATTTTACTTGTCTCACCTGTAATAGTCGTTGGGCCGTATAAATATGCATGTCCAGAAGTGGAGTAGAAGTCCAATTGGTCAGATTCTATGGTGTAATCTGGATTTACTAATACCACATCTTGCACAAACTGATACTTCTTATCGTTCATGTAGTATCGCCCAATCTGGCTTGTTATAGTTCCTGAGGTATCACGAACTACTTTACCACTACTTTGGTAGAAAGCTTGCTGTTTAACGCGGTCAAAATAGAGAGTATCCGTTGTAAGTGTTGAACTAGGTTCAGTGAGAACGACTTCGCCACTGGCAAATGCTAATTTCGTACGACCACTGTATTCCACGTATTTACTACTCATATTTATG
>CALDUJ010000018.1 GCA_937923735.1 uncultured Flavobacteriaceae bacterium
TAATGATATTATTCATAAGGCTTTGGAGATATTAGAAAAACTAGAACATCGTGGCGCTGTAAGTAGTGATGGTAAAACAGGAGATGGTGCTGGAATTCTTATCGATATTCCTCACGACTTTTTTGTTGCCAATTGCGATTTTAACTTACCTAAAGCTGGAGAGTATGCTGTGAGTAATGTGTTTCTTCCTAAGAAAGAAAATCAAAGAAATTATTGTATCGAGAAGTTTGAGTTTTTTGTAAAAGAGCAAGGACTAAATATTTTGGGTTGGAGGGATGTGCCTGTTGATGAGTCTATAATCGGACAAGTAGCGGCTGAAACAGTGCCTTTTATTAAGCAAGTATTTATTGGTAAAGGTGAGCCTAAACAAAAGAATTTTGATTTTAACTTAAAACTTTTTACAGCTAGAAAAAAGGCAGAACATCATATATATAATTCAAAACTATCGGAAAGTGCTCGTTTTTATTTGCCGAGTTTGTCGGCAAAAACTATTATATACAAAGGTCTTTTGATTCCAGAAGACATAAAACTTTTCTATACAGATTTGCAAGATGAATCGCTAGTAACGCGTTTAGCACTTGTACATCAGCGTTTTTCAACAAATACATTTCCGACCTGGGATTTAGCTCAGCCGTTTAGATATATGTGCCATAATGGAGAAATCAATACACTTCGTGGGAATGTGTCTAGGACTTTGTCTAGACAAGAGTTAATGGAGAGCGAATGGTTTGGTGATGATATCAAAAGTATCTTTCCAATCATTTTACCTGGAAAATCTGATTCTGCTTCTATGGATATGGTAGTAGAATTATTACTAATGACAGGTCGTTCTTTACCAGAAGTTATGATGATGTTGGTTCCTGAAGCATGGGAAAAGAATGAGGATATGTCCGAAGCAAAACGCGCTTTTTATGAGTATAATTCCTGTATTATGGAACCATGGGATGGACCAGCTTCCATACCATTTACTGATGGAAATTATATAGGAGCTGTATTAGACCGTAATGGACTTCGTCCCTCACGTTATACAGTGACTAAGAAGGGTTATGTAATCATGTCTTCTGAGACTGGAGTCATTGATATTGAACCAAAAAATATTGAGCATCACGGAAGATTAGAACCAGGGAAGATGTTTCTGGTAGACATGAATAAAGGCCGTATCATTAAGGATGAAGAAATTAAAGAAGACATTGTTTCGAAAAGACCTTATAAAAAATGGTTAGATAAAAACCTGGTGCATTTAGCAGATATCCCTGCAAAAAAAGGACCAATAGAGCATGAAGAAGACGACTTGCTGAAACGTCAAACCGTTTTTGGATATACTCAAGAAGATTTGAATACGATTATTCAACCAATGGCACAATTAGGTAAAGAACCAATTGGCTCTATGGGTAATGATACGCCAATAGCAGTGCTTTCGGAAAGGCCTCAATTAATCTATAATTACTTTAAGCAATTGTTCGCGCAAGTAACAAATCCACCATTGGATGGTATTCGCGAAAAATTGATAACAGATATAAGCTTAACACTTGGAGAGGACACCAATCTTTTTGAAATAAATGAAGACCAGTGTAGAAAGCTCAAAATTCAAAATCCAGTTATTTCAAAACATGATTTGGATAAAATAAAGAATTACGCCCAAAATCCAGATTTTGTTGTTACCACAATCCCTATTTTATACGAAGTAGATAAAGGTCTTAATGAGCTCGAAAGAGCACTTAAAAATTTAGTAAAGCAAGCTTCTGATGCCATTGATGAAGGTGGAAATATTATAATTCTTTCGGATCGAGGAGTCAATGATAAATTAGCACCAATTCCATCTCTTTTGGCGTGTTCTTATGTAAATCATGAGCTTTATAAAATAGGAAAGCGTGCCAGAGTTAGTTTGATAATTGAATCGGCAGAACCACGCGAGGTACACCATTTTGCTTTATTGTTTGGATATGGTGCAAGTGCAATCAATCCATACATTGTAAATGAGATAGTTTACAAGCAAGTTGAAGAAAACGACATCCAGAACCTAGAATATCTAACTGCTATCAAGAATTATAATAAGGCTATAGGTATGGGAATTTTAAAGGTGATGAATAAGATTGGCATTTCAACTTTAAATTCCTATCGCGGTTCTCAATTGTTTGAATGCGTTGGGCTAAATACTAAAGTAGTAAATGATTATTTCCCGAATACGGTAACAAGAATCCAAGGCATCGGTCTTCGTGAAATTGAACAAGAGATATGTAAGCGTCATAAAAAAGCATATAAAACTGATACTATTGAAGCTGATTTAGGATTAGAGTTCGGGGGGCAATACAAGTGGAGACGTGATGGAGAAAAGCACTTGTTTAACCCATTGACGATTGCTAAACTGCAAGAATCTGTTCGCAGTAATAAACATTCTACATATAAAGAATACTCTAAATTAATAAACGAACAAACAAAACAGCTAATGACCATTAGAGGCTTGTTTGAGTTTACTAACTACGACCCAATTCCGTTAGAAGAAGTGGAACCTTGGACAGAAATTGTCAAGAGATTCAAGACGGGTGCTATGTCATATGGGTCAATTAGTAAAGAAGCTCATGAGAATTTAGCTGTTGCTATGAATCGTATAGGTGGTAAGAGTAATTCTGGAGAAGGTGGTGAAGATGAAGAACGCTTTTATAAAGACTCAAATGGTGATTGGAAAAATTCGGCAATTAAGCAAGTCGCATCGGGACGTTTTGGAGTGACTTCAAATTATTTAACAAGTGCTTCGGAGATTCAAATAAAGATGGCACAGGGCGCAAAACCTGGAGAAGGTGGTCAATTACCTGGTCCAAAAGTGAATCCAGATATTGCTAAGACTAGAAACTCGACACCTTATGTAGGGTTAATTTCGCCACCACCGCATCACGATATTTATTCTATTGAAGATTTATCACAACTTATATACGATTTAAAATCTGCTAACCGAGCGGCACGTATTAACGTGAAATTAGTATCTGAAGTTGGTATTGGTACCGTAGCTGCTGGTGTTGCTAAGGCTAAAGGCGATGTCATTTTAATTTCTGGACATGATGGCGGTACAGGAGCATCACCGTTAACGTCTCTTAAACATGCAGGATTACCATGGGAATTAGGCTTAGCAGAAGCTCAGCAAACCTTGGTAATGAATAACCTCAGAAATAGGGTTGTATTGGAGTGCGATGGTCAACTAAAAACAGGTCGAGATGTCGCTATTGCTTGTTTGTTAGGGGCTGAAGAATTCGGATTTGCTACTGCACCTTTAGTAGCTTCAGGATGTGTGATGATGCGTGTGTGTCATTTAAATACTTGTCCAGTCGGGATTGCGACTCAAAATCCAGAATTGCGTAAAAAATTCAAAGGAAAGCCAGAGCACGTGGTTAATTTCATGTATTTCGTTGCCCAAGAGTTAAGAGAAATTATGGCGCAATTAGGGTTTAGAACTGTAGATGAAATGGTGGGACAAGTTCAGAAACTAAATCGAAATGAAGCTATAGATTTTTATAAATCAAACGGATTAGATTTATCACCGATTCTTCATAAAGTTGAAGTTTCAGAAGATACAAAGCTTTACAATACAGAAACTCAAGATCATGATTTAGAAAAGTCTTTGGATTTCAAAATTATTCAGCGAGCACATCCAGCATTGTTCCGAAGAGAAAAAACAGTATTAGAATCAAAAATCAATAATATGGATCGTGCATTTGGTGCGATACTTAGTAATGAAATTTCTAAGATATATGGTGCGCAAGGCTTACCAGAGAACACTTTAAAAATCAATTTCTCGGGATCCGCAGGACAAAGCTTTGGAGCATTTGCAACACGCGGATTAACATTGGTTGTTAATGGTAATACAAATGACTATATCGGGAAAGGGCTATCAGGTGCAAAGCTGATTGTTAAAGTTCCTGATGAAGCAACCATTGTACCAGAAGAGAATATTATTATTGGTAATGTAGCATTTTACGGCGCAACAGCTGGAGAAGCATATATTAATGGAAAAGCAGGAGAGCGATTTTGTGTTAGAAACTCAGGAGTCACTGCCGTTGTCGAAGGTATCGGCGATCATGGATGTGAATATATGACAGGCGGGAGAGCTGTAATACTCGGTGAAGTTGGACGAAATTTTGGAGCTGGGATGAGTGGCGGAATTGCTTACATATACGACAAGAGTAAAACGTTCGAAAAGCAATGTAACAAAGAAGGATTGAATTTGGACCCTGTTGAAACAACTGAGGATATAGCAGAATTAAAGCAACTAATCGAGAATCATTACAATGCGACCTTAAGCCCAATAGCACAACGAATTCTTGAGAATTGGGAGAAAGAATTACCAAAATTCATAAAAGTGCTTCCAGAGGAATACAGACAAGCATTGATAAGATTAGAGGAAGAACAAAAAGTAATACTGTAAGCTATGGGAAAGACAACAGGATTTTTAGAATACAAAAGGCAAGACGAAGCTTACGACAAAGTAGAAAATCGTCTTAAGCACTATAAGGAGTTTACAGTTCCAATGAAAGAGAAGGAAGTAAAAGACCAAGGCGCGCGATGTATGGATTGCGGGATTCCATTTTGTCATAGCGGATGCCCTCTAGGGAATTTAATTCCAGATTTTAACGACCACGTGTATAAAGGGCGTTGGAAGCAAGCAGCTGAGGTGCTTCATTCAACTAATAATTTTCCAGAATTTACAGGACGTTTGTGCCCAGCGCCATGCGAAGAAGCCTGTGTTTTAGGAATTAATGAAGACCCAGTGTCTATTGAGAATATTGAGAAAAACATTGTTGAGGAAGCCTTTAAAGAAGGTTGGATTAAAGCGCAACCACCAGCAACAAGAACTGGAAAAAAAATAGCGGTAGTGGGCTCTGGACCATCGGGCTTAGCAGCGGCGCAACAATTAAATCGTGTAGGACATTTAGTAACAGTATTTGAAAGAGATGCAAAAGTTGGAGGATTATTACGCTATGGAATTCCAGATTTTAAGCTCCAAAAAGATGTTATTGATAGACGCCTAAAAGTATTGGAGGAAGAAGGGATTCTTTTCGAAACAAATGCGCATGTAGGTAAAAATATAAGCGTCGAAAGATTGAAGAGCGATTATGATGCTATTGTACTTTGCGGAGGCGCAACAGTGAGAAGAAGTATCCCTATAAAAGGAGCGCATTTAAAAGGTGTGGTACAGGCGATGGATTTCTTAAAACAAAACAATCAACGCGTCGATGGGATTGATGGATTTGATGAAGAAATTCTGGCAACGGATAAAAATGTCATTGTTATTGGAGGAGGTGATACAGGTTCAGATTGTATTGGGACTTCTAATCGTCATGGGGCAAAATCAGTGACGAATTTTGAAATATTAAGTAAGCCTTCAGAAGGTCGTCCAGCGAATCAACCTTGGCCTTATTGGCCGATGAAATTGAGAACCAGCTCTTCGCATAAAGAAGGTGTTGAACGTTTCTTTAGTGTTTCAACAAAAGAATTTGTGGGCGATAAAGACGGAAATTTAAAAGCTTTAAAAACTGTTGAAGTTGAATGGATTTTTAAAGAAGGAGAACGACCAGAATTGAAAGAGATTCCGGGTACAGAAAAGGAATGGGAATGCGATTTAGCGTTGCTAGCACTTGGCTTTACGGGCTCTGAAAAAACATTGGCAGAACAATTTGGTTTAGAAATGGACTTCAGAACTAATATTCAAGCGACTACTAAAGATTACGCAACAAACGTCCCTGGCATTTTTGCAGCTGGCGATATGAGACGAGGGCAATCTTTAATTGTTTGGGCAATTTCTGAAGGGCGACAAGCTGCACATCATGTAGATAGTTATTTAATGGGAGATTCTAATTTGCCTCTAAAAGGAGAGGGAGATTTACCAAGGGTATAAATTAATCAAGATTAAAGCTCCTTCCCTTTTTTTAAGGGAAGGTGGGTTTTGATTTCAATAAAAGAAATCAAAAGTCGGAAGGGTTTATTTTTTTAACTAAATTTGTATGACAAATGAAAAACACAATAGTCAATATCATTCTTATTATGGTCATTACGATTACATCGCAATGCAAGGGAATGGTACACTAAATTCAAAATAAACGAATTACGAAGCCTTCCCGAAACGGAAGGCTTTTTTTATTAGTGAAACTCAAATTTGATAAGCCATAAGGCGAAATCAAAATTGCTAAGTTGAACTAATCCCGTCCTTGCGACGGGATCAAAAGAAGTTAAGTGATTTATTGAAGTTAATTATTATGGAATAAATAGCAAGTTTGAACATCATAGGGAAATTATCATAAATATTTGATTATCAATATTTTAAATATAAATAGAATGACATGGCTTTAGTCCAAGCTTAAACTGTTAAAATTAAGAAAGTAAAGCAAGACCTAATTTAGAATCTTGTAAGAAAAAAGGAAGCGAATAAACTAATGGAATTGAATAAACATAGTAGGAGATTAACACAGGATGAATCACAACCTGCATCGCAAGCAATGTTATATGCAGTTGGATTGACCGATGATGATATGCAGAAGGCACAGGTGGGAATTGCCAGTACAGGTTATGATGGAAATCCTTGCAATATGCATTTAAATGGTTTGGCAGCTGAGGTAAAGGTAGAATGTAAGATTGCAGGTTTGGTAGGCTTAGGATTCAATACCATTGGTGTTAGTGACGGAATTTCCATGGGGACTTCTGGCATGAATTACTCTTTAGCGTCAAGAGATATTATTGCTGATTCTATAGAGACTGTTATGAATGCGCAAAGTTATGATGCTTTGATATCCGTAGTAGGTTGCGATAAAAACATGCCAGGAGCAGTAATAGCTATGTTGCGTTTAAATCGTCCATCAATAATGATGTATGGAGGAACTATTGCCTCCGGGAATTATAAAGGAAGAAAATTAAACATCGTATCTGCTTTCGAAGCTTTAGGGCAAAAAGTAGCGGGAGAAATAGACGAAACTGAATACAGAGAAATTATAAAAAGAGCCATTCCTGGAGCTGGAGCTTGTGGTGGTATGTATACTGCCAATACGATGGCTTCGGCAATAGAGGCTATGGGATTTGCATTGCCATATAATTCGTCTATCCCAGCCGAAAATCCTAATAAATTATCTGAAAGTGAACGAACGGCTATAGCAATTAAAAACTTGTTAGAACTGGACTTAAAGCCATTGGATATCATTTCTAAGAAGTCTATAGAAAATGCCATTGCTATTGTGAATGCTTTAGGAGGTTCGACCAATGCGGTTTTGCACTTTTTAGCAATTGCTCATGCAGCGGATATAGATTTCACATTAAAAGACTTTCAACGTGTAAGTGATAGAACTCCTTTAATAGCTGATTTAAAGCCTTCAGGAAAATACTTAATGGAAGATGTACATGGTGTTGGAGGAACGCCTGCTGTAATGAAATATTTATTAGACAATGGTTATTTGCATGGCGATTGTTTAACGGTGACAGGAAAAACATTAGCTGAAAATTTAGCAGGTGTAGAACCTTTAACTTTTGAAAATGACCAAGATGTTATTTACCCAAAAGACAAGGCGTTGAAGTCTTCAGGGAATATTCAAATAATTTACGGCAATCTTGCTACAGAAGGTGCGGTAGCAAAAATATCAGGTAATGAAGGTTTGTTATTTGAAGGTAAAGCCGTTGTATATGATGGAGAGCAAGCAGCAAATACAGGAATTTCTAATGGAGAAGTTTCCAAAGGTGATGTTGTTGTAATAAGATATGTAGGACCAAAAGGAGGTCCAGGAATGCCAGAAATGCTAAAACCTACATCCTTGATTATGGGAGCAGGATTAGGTAAGTCCGTTGCTTTAATTACTGATGGTCGGTTCTCAGGAGGTACACATGGGTTTGTAGTAGGGCACATCACACCAGAAGCACAATCTGGTGGAACTATTGGTTTACTTAAAACAGGAGACCAAATACGAATTAGTGCGGAAGATAACTCTATCAATGTATTACTGTCGGAAGAAGAACTAGCAGAACGAAAAGCGAAATGGATCGCGCCGCCATTAAAACATAAAAAAGGAATTCTATATAAGTATGCCAAAATAGTGGCATCAGCATCAAAAGGATGTATAACAGATGGAGCCTAACAAACTAAGAATAATTCCTGTCACTTCGAGCGGAGTCGAGAAGTCTCAGGCTGAATTTTTTCAATATGAAAGAAACTCAAACAATACAAAAAAAGAAAAGTAAAGAAATGAAGACTGAACGCATTAGCGGTAGCGAAGCAATTATTAAATGTTTACTTGCTGAAGGTGTCGATATTCTTTATGGCTATCCAGGTGGAGCCATTATGCCAGTGTATGATGAATTATATAAGTATCAAGATAAAATCCATCATGTTTTAACGCGTCACGAGCAAGGTGCTACACATGCCGCCCAAGGGTATGCCCGTATTTCAGGGAAAGTAGGTGTCGCTATGGCGACTTCTGGTCCAGGAGCTACAAACCTAATAACAGGGATTGCCGATGCGCAGATAGATTCAACACCAATGGTATGTATAACAGGTCAAGTGCCATCTCATTTATTGGGTAGTGATGCCTTTCAAGAAACGGATATTGTTGGTATTTCTACGCCTGTAACGAAATGGAATCATCAAGTAACCAAAGCTTCTGAGATTCCTGAGGTGATGGCAAAAGCATTTTATATCGCAAAAAGCGGTCGTCCTGGACCTGTACTAATTGACATTACTAAAGATGCTCAATTTGAAGAGCTTGATTTTAAATACGAGAAATGTAAAGGTGTAAGGAGTTATAAGCCAGTTCCAGATACAGATATCGAGTCGGTAAAAGAAGCCGCTGAACTCATCAATAATGCCAAGAAACCAATGATAGTTTGGGGGCAAGGTGTTGTTTTGAGTGAAGCTGAAAAGGAACTGATAGAAGTTATTGAAAAAGCTGAAATACCATCTGCATGGACGATTCTTGGAGCTTCTGCAGTCCCAACTTCTCATCCTTTAAATATTGGTATGGTTGGTATGCATGGAAATTATGCACCAAACATCTTAACGAACGAATGTGATGTATTGATTGCTATCGGGATGCGATTTGATGATCGTGTTACAGGAAGTTTAAATACTTATGCGAAGCAGGCTAAGGTCATTCATTTTGAGATAGACCCAGCTGAAGTAGACAAGAATGTGAAAACAGATGTAGCTGTTTTAGGAGATGCTAAAGCGAGTTTAAAAGAACTATTACCATTGCTTAATGCAAATTCACATCCTGAATGGTTACAACGTTTCAAAGATTTATATAAAATTGAATTCGATAAAGTCATAAACAAGGATATCAACCCTACTAAAGAAGGTTTGACTATGGGTGAAGTCCTTAAAGAAATTAATATACAGTCTAAAGGAGAAGCAGCAATTGTTAGTGATGTTGGGCAGCATCAAATGATTGCTTGCCGTTATGCCGAATTCAATACAACAAAAAGTAATATAACATCTGGAGGATTAGGGACTATGGGCTTTGCTTTACCAGCAGCTATAGGAGCTAAAATGGCAGCTCCAAACCGCGAGGTTGTGGCAATCATAGGAGATGGTGGTTACCAAATGACCATTCAGGAACTAGGTACTATTTTTCAACAGAGAGTACCAGTCAAAATAGTGGTGCTTAACAACGAGTTTTTAGGAATGGTGCGCCAATGGCAACAGTTATTTTTTGATAAGCGCTATGCGTCAACAGAAATGGTAAATCCTGATTTTGTGGCGATTGCAAAAGGGTATCACATAGAAGCTCAAAAAGTAACAAAAAGAGATGATTTAAAAACTGCCGTTAAGGAAATGATAGATTTTGACGGCCCATATTTCTTAGAAGTTTGCGTAGAAAAAGAAGATAATGTATTTCCAATGATTCCTTCAGGAGCATCAGTATCAGATATTAGATTAGAGTAGTTATGGAAGAAAAACAATTATATACGGTTTCAATTTATACCGAAAACACCATCGGGTTGCTAAATCGAATTTCGGCAATCTTTCAAAGAAGACACATTAATGTAGAGAGCTTAAATACATCTGTTTCAGAGATTGAAGGCGTTTCTAGATTTACAATCGTTGTTAAGGTAACACAAGAACAAATCAAGAAAATTATCGGCCAGATAGAGAAACAAGTCGAAGTTATAAAGGCCTATTATCATAGAGATGAGGATATCATCTATCAAGAATCTTGCATCTTCAAGATAAAGTCTGACTTGCTATTTGAAGAACGAGATATTCAGAATATTATAAAAGAAAGTAATGCACGAATCGTCACTGTAAATAAGAAGTTCTTCGTGCTAGAAAAATCTGGAAGACGCGCAGAGGTCGAATTATTACATCGCGAGTTAAGTGCTTTCGGAATTATGCAATTTGTACGCTCAGGACGAATTGCAGTGAGTAAAGAACCAATGGAAATATCAAAAATGCTAGCCGCATTCAATGCTAATTAAGTTTTAAAATGGAACTTATGAAATTTGAATTATTTTTTAATTAGATGATGAAAAAAATCAAAGCATAGCATTAGCTACGGTTTTATTTTTTGAAGAAACATAAGTGAAAAAGAAACGAATTAAGAGGTTTATTTTAAAAGTTAAATAGCATAACAAATTAAAAATAAGAAAAAATGGCAAATTATTTTAACACACTACCGTTAAGAGAACAATTAGAACAATTAGGGAAATGTAGATTCATGGATGCTTCAGAATTTGAAGATGGCGTGAATGCATTAAAAGGAAAGAAAATCGTAATTGTTGGTTGCGGTGCTCAAGGATTGAATCAAGGATTGAATATGAGAGATTCTGGCTTGGACATTTCGTATGCATTACGTCAACAAGCAATCGATGAGCAGCGTACATCTTATAAAAATGCAACGTCTAACGATTTTAATGTGGGTACTTATGACGATTTAATTCCAGCAGCAGACTTGGTATTAAACCTAACGCCAGATAAGCAACACACATCTGTTGTTAATGCGGTTATGCCACTAATGAAGCAAGGTGCGACATTAAGCTATTCGCACGGATTTAATATTGTTGAAGAAGGAACACAAATCCGTAAGGATTTGACGGTTATCATGGTGGCACCAAAGTGCCCAGGAACTGAAGTTCGAGAAGAATATAAAAGAGGTTTTGGTGTGCCAACATTAATTGCAGTACACCCAGAAAACGACCCAGAAAATAAAGGTTGGGCGCAAGCAAAAGCCTATGCAGCAGCAACTGGTGGACATCGCGCAGGTGTACTAGCATCATCGTTTATAGCAGAAGTAAAATCCGATTTAATGGGAGAGCAAACCATTTTATGTGGCTTGCTGCAAACAGGTGCAATCTTATCTTTCGATAAGATGGTAGAGCAAGGTATAGAGCCAGGTTATGCTGCTAAATTAATTCAGTATGGTTGGGAAACTATTACCGAAGCTTTAAAGCATGGTGGTATTACGAATATGATGGATAGGTTATCCAACCCAGCAAAAATTAAGGCTTTTGAATTATCAGAAGAACTAAAGGGTATCATGAGACCATTGTTTGAGAAGCATATGGATGATATTATTTCCGGACATTTCTCTAAAACGATGATGGAAGATTGGGCAAATGACGATAAGAATTTATTAGGATGGAGAGCAGCAACTGGAGAAACGGCGTTTGAAAAAACAGAGTTGACTTCAGAGCATATTTCTGAGCAAGAATATTTTGATCATGGTGTATTACTGGTAGCCTTTGTAAAATCTGGTGTTGAATTGGCTTTTGAAACGATGGTAAGTGCAGGAATTATTGAAGACTCTGCATACTACGAGTCTTTGCATGAACTGCCACTGATAGCAAATACTATAGCAAGAAAGAAACTATTTGAAATGAACAGAGTTATTTCTGATACGGCTGAATATGGTTGCTATTTATTTGATCATGCTTGTAAACCCTTATTAGTTGATTTCATGAAAACGGTTGACACTTCTATTATTGGCAAATCATATTCTGATTCTAATGGTGTCGATAATGTTGATTTAATCGCTGTAAACGATGCGATTAGAAATCATCATATCGAAGCCGTTGGTAAGCGTCTTAGAGGAGCAATGACAGCAATGAAAACTATAAAATCTGATGTCAGTGAAACGGCTTCAGCTTTAGCGTAATAAGATAAATGAATACGAAAACAACATATTTTCCTAAGCTACGGCATATAAGAGAAGCCTCCGAAATACTAAAAGGGGTCGCTGCCGTAACACCGTTGATGCCAAGTTTTACGTATTCAAAAAAGTACCATAGTAATATTTTGTTGAAGCGAGAAGACCTTCAACAGGTTCGATCGTATAAAATTCGAGGTGCTTATAATGAAATTAACTCCTTAAGTCGAGAGCAACGTAGAAACGGAATTGTTTGCGCAAGTGCTGGTAATCATGCACAAGGTGTTGCTTTTGCCTGTGCAAAGCTGAAGATTAAAGGAGCTATTTATATGCCAGCACCTACGCCTAAACAAAAGGTGGAACAGGTTAAAATGTTTGGTGAAGATCAGGTTGAAATCATCCTCGTCGGTGATACGTTTGATGACGCCTATAACGCTGCAATAAAAGCATGTGAAGCTACCGGAAGTACTTTTGTACATCCGTTTGATTCTGAAAAAATAATCGAAGGGCAAGCAACCGTCGGACTCGAAATAATTGAGCAGGCAAAGGAGCCGATTGATTATGTATTTGTGCCCATCGGTGGAGGTGGATTAGCATCAGGATTGAGTTCTGTATTTCAAGTATTGTCGCCAAGAACGAAGATTATAGGAGTGGAGCCTGAAGGTGCACCAGCTATGAAGACATCAATCGAAAATAATTCAAACACGACGTTAGAAGATATCGATAAGTTTATTGATGGAGCTGCAGTAAAACGCGTTGGCGATAGGAATTTCAACATCTGTAAAGAGTTATTGCATGATGTCATTACCGTTTCCGAAGGAAAAGTGTGTCAGACCATCTTGGATTTATATAATCGTGATGCGATTGTTGTGGAACCAGCAGGTGCGATGACATTAGCGGCTTTAAATCAATACGCAGATCAGATAAAAGACAAGAATATCGTGTGTATCGTGAGCGGAAGTAATAATGATATTACGAGAACAGCCGAGATAAAAGAACGGGCCTTGTTGTACAATGGACTAAAACACTATTTTATCATCAGGTTCCCGCAACGAGCAGGTGCATTAAGAGATTTCTTGGATACCATTTTAGGACCAACGGACGACATTTCACATTTTCAGTACACAAAAAGAACAAGTCGAGAATCTGGGCCTGCAGTTGTAGGTATCGAAATAGAAAAAAAAGAACATTTAGAACCTTTGATAGAGCGCATGAAAGCTGGTAATTTCTTTGGAGAATACCTTAACGATAAACCTGACCTCTTCGAGTTTTTAACTTAACTAAACAATAAAAGCATAACACGTGAAAGTATTGAAGTTCGGAGGCACCTCCGTAGCAAATGCAGAAAACATTTCTAAGGTTATAGAAATCCTCAAATCAGAATCCTCTAAGCAAAACATAGCAGTTGTAGTTTCTGCCTTAGGTGGAACCACAGATACCTTAATTGAGGCTGGAACACTAGCCACCAATAAGGATAAGAAGTATTTAGATGTCTGCGAGCAAATAAGAAAACGACACCAAGAAGCAGTTATTAAATTACTGCCTAAGTCAAAGCAAAATAAAGTGCTAGTTGGTGTTAACGAAAAGGTGGATGCTTTAAGGCAAATTTTGACAGGTATTTACTTAATTAATGAATTCTCAGATAAAACTAGGGATAAGATTCTAAGCTATGGCGAATTACTATCGTCATATATCATTTCGGAAGCTGCAAAAGGCAAAATAAAAGGCGTGGCTTTAAAAGATAGTCGCGAGCTCATAGTTACAGATTCTACGTTTACACAAGCTGTTGTGAATTCTAGAAAGACGACTAAAAATATATCAGACTATTTCAAAACGAGTAAAAGCATTGTGACTATTCTACCTGGCTTTGTTTCTAGGAATGAGGAAGGTGTCACAACAACTCTTGGTCGCGGCGGTTCGGATTATACGGCGGCTTTATTAGCAGCCGCAGTTAAGTCGTCTATTTTAGAAATTTGGACAGATGTAAGCGGCATGTATACAGCAAATCCCAAGTTGGTAAAACAGGCATTCCCTATTCCTCAAATTTCGTATCAAGAAGCGATGGAATTATCACATTTTGGAGCCAAAGTATTATATCCGCCAACAGTACAGCCTGCGCTTCAAAAGAATATTCCAATTGTTATAAAAAACACTTTTCGACCGGAAGACGAAGGAACACTAATTTCAAAGAAATCCAAAAATCAGAACGGACCTGTTAAAGGCATAAGTCACGTGCAGAATATTGCATTACTTACTTTGGAAGGTAACGGAATGGTTGGCGTACCAGGTTTTTCTAAACGTCTCTTTGCTGCATTATCTCGCGAAAAAGTAAATGTGGCGATGATTACTCAAGCGTCATCAGAGCATTCTATTTGTGTGGGGATTAATAGTAGCGATACTAAAGCGGCAAAACAGGTTGTTGATGCCGAGTTTGCCTATGAAATTTCCTTAAAGCGAATCAAACCATTAATCGTAGAAGACGAAATGGCGATTATCGCTGTTGTTGGCGATAATATGAAAAACCATCAAGGTATTAGTGGTCGCATGTTTAGAGCACTAGGCAAAGATAATGTGAATGTAAGAGCCATTGCGCAAGGTGCTTCGGAACGAAATATATCGACTGTCATTGCGCATAAAGACATAAGTAAAGCTTTAAACGCTTTACACCATAGATTCTTCGAGAAGCAAATAACTACACTAAATTTGTTTATTGTTGGGATTGGTAATGTAGGTGGGATTCTACTAAAACAAATTCAACAGCAGCAAGTACATTTAGCTGAACATTTATTGTTGAATATTAGAGTCGTTGGCATCAGCAACTCCAAGAAAATGATTTTTGATGAAGAAGGCATCGATTTGTCAAAATGGAAAACCTTGATTGCAAAAGGACAGAAACGTACGCATGATAATTTCTTCAAAAAGGTAAAAGAACTCAATTTGAGCAAGAGTATTTTTGTAGATGTCACTGCTAATGAAGATGTTGCCAAGACCTATAGAGACTATTTAAAAGAGAGTATTTCGGTAGTGGCTTGTAATAAAATAGCATGTTCTTCAAAGTATGTGAAGTACGAAGAATTAAAGACCCTTTCTAGAAAATATAACGCGCCATTCTTATTCGAAACGAATGTAGGAGCTGGATTGCCAGTGATTAGCACATTGAATAATTTGGTAAACTCTGGAGACGAGATAAAATCGATTCAGGCCGTGTTATCAGGAAGTTTAAATTTCATTTTCAACAACTTTAATGAAAACACGAGTTTCCATGATGTAGTGAAACAAGCGCAGGCTGAAGGTTACACAGAGCCAGACCCTAGAATAGATTTAAGCGGTGTGGATGTAGCTAGAAAAATATTGATTTTAGCTCGCGAAAGCGGCTATAAATTAGACCTTGAGGATATCAAGAACGATGCGTTTTTACCTAAAGGAAGTTTGAAAGCAAAGTCGGTTGCTGATTTCTATAAAACATTGAAATCGAATGCTGCACATTTTGAAGCTTTATATGCTAAAGCGCAAAAGAAGAACTGCCAATTAAAATACGTAGCAGAATTCAATAACGGAAAGGCAAAAGTTGGACTAAAAGAAGTCGATAAAGACCATCCCTTTTATAATCTTCAGGGCAAAGACAATATCGTCTTGTTTTATACATCGCGATATCCGGAGCAACCACTAATTATTAAAGGTGCAGGCGCAGGTGCTGAAGTCACGGCATCCGGATTGTTTGCGGATATCATTACCTTAGGTAAAAACTAGTTAGAATGAACGAGATAACTATTTTTTCGCCAGCTACGGTAGCTAATGTCTCTTGTGGATTTGATGCCATGGGATTCGCCTTGGAATCACTCGGCGATGAGATGATTTTCAAAAAGACGGAAAGTAAAGAGGTGGTCATTTCTAAAATTGAAGGCGCCAATTTGCCCTTTGAGGCTTGCAATAATGTAGCAGGTGTTGTGGCTCAGAATATGCTAAAAGATGCCAATGCCGATTTTGGACTGGATATTCAGATTTTCAAGAACTTTAAACCCGGTAGCGGACTAGGAAGCAGCGCAGCAAGTGCCTCAGGAACAGCGTATGCAGTTAACGAATTACTCAGTAAAAAATATTCAAATTTAGAACTCACCAAATTCGCCATGCAAGGTGAAGTCACAGCCTGCGGTTCGGCAATTGCCGATAATGTTGCGGCTGCTATTTATGGAGGCTTTGTACTGATTCGAAATTATGAGCCATTGGATATTGTGTCCATCCCAACACCATCAGAATTAGTTGCAACGGTGATTCATCCTCAGATTGAGATAAAAACAGAAGATGCCCGTAAAGTTATGCCCTCTGAGATCCCATTAAAAACTGCAATTGGACAATGGGCTAATGTGGGCGGACTTATTAGTGGGTTACATGCCAGTGATTTCGATTTAATCGGACGATCATTAGTCGACAATGTAGCTGAGCCCGTTAGAAAAGGATTGATTCCGCATTTCGATGCTGTAAAAGAAGCGAGTATAAAAGCAGGTGCTTTAGGTACGGGCATATCAGGGTCTGGGCCGTCCATATTCGCATTGAGCGAAGGTATAGAAACTGCCAACAAAGTAAAAGAGGCAATGCATGCCGTGTATAAAGATTCAGGAATAGATTTCACACTCTATGTCTCAAGAATCAGCACGACAGGAGCAAGAGCCATTTGATTAAATATGGATGTATGAATGAAAAGTAAACATTTCATTGAAATATCGATGTGAGTGTCCTGAACTTGTTTCAGGATGTATCGAAAATATAACACCCCTAAGAGCTATGCTCGATATCTTCAATAAAGCTATCGCTTTATTTCGATAGTCTCAAGGGGACAGTCGTATAGGATTCTCCCCTTGAGGGGAGCTAGAGGGGTGTAAGTTGAGGATGAAATTAAAATATAACAGAGCGTCAGTTCGAGTATTTCACTATCACATTGAGCACAGCGAAGTGAAAGTGAAATGTATCGAGAACAAGCGAATTGATTAAAAAACGAAAAAATGAAAGCTAGGGTGAAATTCCTGCTTTCGCAGGAATATAATGACTTATTACAGTTTAAATAAACAAGCACCAGACGTATCGTTTCAAGAAGCGGTAGTGAGAGGTCTGGCTCCAGATAAAGGTTTGTATTTCCCTAGAGAGATACACCCATTACCACAGAGTTTCTTTGATAACATCGAAAATCTTGACAATCCTACAATTGCTTACGAAGCGATTAAGCAATTCGTAGGAGATGAAATCCCAGAGCAAGACTTAAAGCAGATTGTAAAAGAGGTGATGAGTTTCGATTTCCCGGTAGAGAAAGTGGAGAATAATATTTCTGCTTTAGAATTATATCACGGACCAACCATGGCATTCAAGGATGTGGGTGCACGTTTTATGGCAAGATGTCTGGGCTACTTTAATCGCGATAATGTAGAAAAGCAAGTCACGGTTTTGGTAGCAACTTCCGGTGATACAGGAGGCGCAGTAGCGAGTGGATTTTTGGGTGTAGATGGTGTAGATGTGGTGATTTTATACCCAAGTGGAAAAGTCAGCGACATACAAGAAAAACAACTTACAACGTTGGGTCAAAACATTGTTGCTTTGGAAGTAGATGGTGTGTTTGACGATTGCCAAGCCATGGTAAAGACCGCTTTTTTAGATGCCGATTATAAAAATAAACGCACATTAACCTCTGCAAACTCGATAAACATCGCACGATGGTTACCACAAATGTTTTACTTTTTCTTTGCGTATAAAGCTTTGAAAGCAAGTGAAAAGAAACTCGTGTTTTCAGTACCAAGTGGTAACTACGGAAACATCTGTGCTGGAATGATGGCACAGAAATTAGGTTTGCCAGTACACCACTTCGTAACGGGGACGAATGCCAACAATACTGTACCTGAATATCTTAAAACAGGATCTTATGATGTGAAGCCTTCGGTAGCCACGATTTCCAATGCCATGGATGTGGGTGCACCGAGCAATTTTATCCGTATCCAAGAATTGCATGATAATAACATCGATACTCTAAGGAAAAACCTTTCAGGTTATAGCTATACCGATGATGAAACAACCGAAGCTGCCCATGCACTATACAATAACCATAATTATACCGCAGACCCACATGGTGCGATTGGCTATTTAGCCTTAAAGGCATACTTAAAAGATAATACTGAATTACATGGTGTGTTTTTAGAAACCGCACATCCTATCAAGTTTTTGCCAGTCATGCCAAAGACGATTGCAGATAATATTCCAATGCCAGCTCAGATTGAAGCGATTTTACACAAAGAAAAGCAGAGTATTAAAATTTCTAGTTACGAGGAATTGAAACGATTTTTACTTCAAGATGATTAGTGAATTATATATTTCTAAATTTCCCCACCCAAAAATTCATAAATTCACAAAAATGCTATAAATAAGGTATTTAGAGATACAACCTATTAAAATAATACGTAGGTTTGACCCAATGTTTACACTTACACATAAAAATAGAGTTCCCAGACCCACAGGGTTCAACTTGAAGCGCCGTCGCTAATATCCATTATTAGCCTGAACTCAATTATCCATTTTTATTTTTTTATCGTGTACCATTTAAATTTCAAATTATATTCTCAAAACTTAGTTATCACCCCAGATAACAGTCGTCCCGTACGCAGTTTTTTCCCACGTCGCCCTTAGGGTGCGCTTCTATTTTATGGAACTTAGGTGAGTCCGGTCCCAATTTCTGCGAAGGCAGAAATCTCAACAAAACAAAAAATCAACAACAATTAAAAAATCAATTACCAATGCAAATTGTAATTGCTGACAAATCACATAGTATATACGCAAACGCCATTTGCGAGACCATCGCTTCAGCCGCTGAGGTACGAGGCACAGGCATCGCCAAACGGAAACCAGAGTACATCATTAGCAAGATGGAGAATGGCAATGCCGTTATCGCCCTAGATGGCGATGTGTTTGCGGGATTCTGCTATATCGAGGCATGGAGTCACGGCAAGTTCGTGGCCAATTCTGGGCTCATTGTTCATCCAGACTTTAGAGGACAAGGTTTAGCCAAAAAAATAAAGAAAGTGGTGTTCGAGCATTCCAGAGCAAAATTTCCAGATGCTAAAGTCTTTAGTATCACAACGGGTCTCGCGGTTATGAAACTCAATAGTGATTTAGGATACAAACCTGTCACCTTTTCAGAACTCACGG
>CALDUJ010000019.1 GCA_937923735.1 uncultured Flavobacteriaceae bacterium
CTTGGAACAGGCATCTATTTTTATGTAGATAATAATAATACCTACAAACGTTACAGAAACGCCTACAAAAGCAGACTCGCAGGTTTTAAAACAGACGAGTTTTATGGAACAAATGCTAGCGGAAACGGTCCAGCTGCAAATCCTTTTGTGAGTACTGATGGATTAATTGAAGCTCAAAGAAAACTAAGGAGAAATAAGGAAGTTTCTCTTTTAGTTACGATAGGAATTTATGCGTTGAATATTATAGATGCCAATGTAGACGCACATCTATTGCAATACAATGTGGATGATAACTTATCTCTAAGTCCTCATTATAAATTCAATGAGCTTGAAGCAACTTCGGATGTTGGACTTACTCTCAACTTTAAATTCTAGAAAATGAATATTGCATTGCTTGGCTATGGCCGAATGGGGAAAGAAATTGAGAAAATCGCTTTAGAAAGAGGGCATTCAATTGTTATTAAAGCAGATGTAAATACTACTTATAATATTACAGATGCGGATGTTGCCATAGATTTTAGCATCCCTAGCGCTGCAGTGGGCAATATCTCTAATGCTATTAAAAATAATATTCCTGTTATTTCTGGTACAACTGGCTGGTTGGAAGAGTATGACACAATGGTCTCTCTCTGTAAAGCGTCTAACAGTGCTTTTTTATATGCTTCAAATTTTAGTTTAGGAGTAAATATTGCTTTCGAAATAAACAAACAATTAGCCAAACTAATGAAGTCTCAATCGCAATATAAGATTGATATAGAAGAGATTCACCATACTCAAAAACTAGATGCCCCTAGTGGTACAGCTATTTCGCTTGCAGAGGGTATTATTGATGAAACTAATAATAACTCATGGGCTTTAGATGAATCTGGTGAAAATATCATCCCAATTACAGCTAAACGGATTGAAGGAGTTCCTGGAACACATACTGTAACCTATACATCAGATGAAGATTCTATTTCATTAAATCATACGGCGCATAGTCGTAAAGGGTTTGCATTAGGAGCTGTCATTGCTGCAGAATGGATTCATGGAAAAATTGGAGTATTCTCCATGAAAGACGTGTTAAACATAGGTTAAGCTATCTATTTACTTTTATTTATTTTAGTTACATTCGCAACAATTACACCAATCAATCGTCTAATTAAAAGACGTAAAAATATATTACAATATGACTTGGACACAATGGTTAATTTTCATCTTGATTATTCAAGTGATTCATGGTTTAGGCACTTGGAAACTTTATATAAAAGCTGGTCGTAAAGCCTGGGAGGCATTTGTGCCAGTTTACAACGGTGTTGTTTTAATGAAAATTATAAATCGTCCTTGGTGGTACGTTATCTTATTGTTTATACCGATTGTTAATCTAATTATGCTCCCAGTAGTATGGGTAGAAACAGCAAGGAGTTTTGGAAAGAACACTTATCTCGATACATTTTTAGCAGTTGTTACATTAGGCTTTTATAATTATTACTTGAATTACGCTACAGAGATTGAACATGTGAAAGACAGAAGTCTAATGCCAAAAAGCTCAAGTGGTGATTGGGTAAGTTCAATTCTGTTTGCTATTGTGGCTGCTACTTTAGTGCATACTTATTTTATGCAACCGTATACAATACCAACATCGTCTTTAGAGAAAACCTTGCTGGTCGGCGATTTTCTTTTCGTTAGTAAATTTCATTATGGCGCAAGAGCACCTATGACAACTGTTGCTGCGCCGATGGTACATGATGCCATTCCTTTTACTGGAATGAAGTCTTATGTACATAGCGGTAAAAAGGAAAATAGCTCTTGGATGAACAAACTCCAATTACCTTATTTTAGGTTACCTGGCATCCAAAAAGTGAAACGAAACGATATCGTTGTATTTAGCTGGCCTGTAGACACCTTGACTGTCATAACAGACCCCTCTAGCCCGATGAGGTATAAACCCATTGATAAAAAATCAAATTATGTAAAACGCTGTGTAGGTATTCCAGGAGATTCGTTAGAGGTACGCGATGGTTATGTGTTTATAAATGGTAAGCAAACTGAATTACCAGATAGAGCCAAGTTGCAATTTTCTTATTTAGTAGAGACTAAAAATGGAAGATTTAATAATCAGCAATTAAAAAATCGATACGGTATTACAGATGAACCTGGATATAATCAAAATGCTAGTCTATCAATATTTCCTTCGATAACAGATGAAGCCCTACAGAATTTCAAGAATCATCCCAATGTTGCTAGAATAACTCCTAATAAAGCGAAAAAAGGCGAAAGAGACTCAGGAATTTTCCCTAGAGACCCATCTTATAACTGGAACAACGATTTCTTTGGCCCTATATACATTCCTGAAGAAGGCAAAACAGTAGATTTAAACGTAGAAGTTTTACCACTTTATAAACGTATAATTACCGAATACGAAGGCAATGATCTCAAAGTAAATGGCAACCAAATATTGATTAACGGTGAGATTGCTAATAATTACACTTTTAAACAAGACTATTATTGGATGATGGGAGATAACAGACATAACTCTCAAGATGCAAGAGCATGGGGTTTTGTGCCATTCGATCATGTATTAGGAAAACCAGTATTTGTTTGGATGAGTTGGGACGGTATAAAAAATCCGCGTTGGAAACGTTTCTTTACTACAGTGGGTGGTAATGGAAAACTAACATCATATTTTATCCCTTTTTTAGTCCTGTTAATAGGTTATTTCGGATTTAGTAAATGGCGAAAAAGAAGAAAAGGTTGATTTGTCTGTCTCTTTAATACATCCAACATACTTTCCGAGCATCGCTAGCTTTGTTGCTATAACAAAAGCTGATAAAGTTATATGGGAAGCTGAAGATAATTTTCAAAAACAAACGTATAGAAACAGAACATACATTTATGCGGCAAACGGTAAGCTAAATCTTAATATCCCTGTGCGATTTACTCAAAATAATCGCCAAAAATATAAAGATGTGAAAATTGCTAATGATGAAAAATGGCAAGACAATCACTGGAAATCTATACAATCGGCATACAGAACATCTCCCTTTTTTGAATACTATGAAGACGAATTAAAATCCTTATTTGAAAGACCAAAAGACTTCCTTTATGATTTCAATTTAGAATGTATCAAGACTATTGCTGGATGTATAGATTTAGATTTTAATCAAGAAAAAACAACTGAATTTTTAAAAGCGTATGAAGATGGTATAGATTATCGCCACCTAGTTAATGCAAAAAAAGAAACAGTCTTTTCTTTTTCAATGTATATACAGGTATTTTCAGATAAACATGGTTATATACCAAATTTAAGTATACTTGATTTACTATTTAATGAAGGGCCAAACACCCTAAACTATCTTCAATCCCAGTCATTATAATGATGCAATCATTCATACATTATGGTATTCACTTTGGATTACCTTTGGTAGTGGCATTTGGATTTTTTAAGCCCATTTGGCGGAAAGCTTATATAATAATGATTTTGGGAATGCTAATAGATATAGATCACCTATTGGCTAATCCAATCTTCGACCCAAACAGATGCAGTATTAATTTCCACCCTCTTCACTCCTATTATGCCATAGCAGCTTACGTCTTATTATTACTTCCAAAAAAAACAAGAATAGTTGGCTTAGGATTGATAATTCATATACTAGCCGATAGCGTGGACTGTTGGCTTATGTAGTCAGAAATAAAAAGATTGTCAACAGTATTCTGAGACTGTGACTGTGACTGTGACTGTGACTGTGACTGAAAACTAAAAAACTACTCTAAAGACAGCTTAGCCATAATTGGGTAATGGTCTGAATATTTATCTTCAAAGGTTTTAAAACCATTTACTTTAAAGGAATTGTCCGATAATATAAAGTCGATACGAATCGGAAAAAATTTAAAATCGAATGTCCTTCCGAAACCATTCCCTGCCATCTCAAAAGCATCATTCATATCACCTTTAATCTCTTTGTAAACATAAGAATACGGTGTGTTGTTGAAATCACCTGTAATTATGGTTTTATATTTAGATTGGTTTTTATGCTTTAAGAACAATTCCGCTTGCTCCTGCTGAATCTTAAAGGTCTCTCTAGTTTTCTTAACCAATACTTCAGAATTTTCGGTTTTCAATTTAGCAACATCGGCACTAATACCTAATGATTGCAGATGAATATTATATACCCTTAGCGTATCGTTATCTTTAACTATATCAATAAAAATGGCATTATTATGAGTATCAGGGAACTCTACTGAGCCCGAATTAACAATAGGAAATTTCGATGCAATTACTTGCCCAATAGTACCATCCTGTCCGCTTAATTTCTCGAACTTGTATTGATAAGCGTTTAGTTTGATTTCAGAATTCTTTTTAAACTCCTGAAAACTTACAACATCTGGCTTTTGTGCTTCTAAAAAACTATTAATTTTTAAAGGCACATTTTCTTCTTCAATCCAATCATAGACATTAAAAAGCCTAACATTATAACTCATTACGGAAATATTATTGGCATCATTAACATCTTTTGAAGACGAGAACTTATATAGAGACCCCAGATATTTAAAACCAATAGCTAAAACTACTAAAGACAATAATAATTGCTTTTTAACTTTCAATAGCCAATAAATAAAGAATAAGACATTTATGGCAATAAGTATTGGTACGGCAAGGCTTAAAACGGAAATAAAGGCAAAATTTTTCGGCGCTAAATATGGAATAATATAGGACAGTAACAGCAAAGTTACTGCTACTGAATTAATAAAAAATGCCAGCTTATCGAATAGCTTTAATTTTTTCACCTTAATTGTTTTTTCCTGCCTTAAACAAGAATTCTTTTTCGGCTTTACTTAGACTCTCATAACCACTTTTACTAATCTTATCTAGTATAAGGTCAATTTTCTTTTGGTTATTAAATTCATTGAATTCTTCTTTGGAATGTCCAGCGACCTTACCTTTTTTAGATTTATGAACTGTCTTAAGTTTAGAACGTGATTTTGGTTTGAATAGTGCAGAGACGCTATCCATAAATTTTTCAAAACCTTTTCCTATATCTGTGCCTTTCTGCAACTGAGTGGCATATAAATACCCTATCAATGTACCTCCAAAATGAGCAATATACCCTCCTCTATTATCTCCAAAAAGTCCAATAAAATCTATTAATACAAATACAACACCTATATACCAAAGTTTTATATTAAAACTAAAAACCCTAAACTCAGTATCGGGTACATAAATACTGAGGAAAATAAGAATAGCCATAACTCCAGCTGAAGCACCTCTTAAAGGACCTACTTCAAGAAAATATGTAGAAGGAAATAATTGTCCCACTAAAATATACAGCACCGCTCCAAATAAAATTCCTAAAAAATAAACATTCAATGCCATTTTAGGGCTAAGCAGATTTAAGAAAATTCTACCAACCATATACAGCACCAGCATATTAAAAAAGATATGCCAAAAATCATAATGTAAGAAGCCGTAGGTAAAAATTGACCATGGCTGCATAATCATATCTCCCAATTCTCTTGGCAATTCAAACCATTGCGAGAAAGAATTAGTAGATACTCTAAAAAGATTTTTTAGCAACCAAATAACTGCAAAGACGATAACATTAACTGCAATAACCTTCTCCAGTACATTTAACCTAGCATACTTATACTTTATGTCTTCGGTAAGACTCATAAATCCCAACGATTTTTATTAAAAGAGTTCTTTTTCCAGTACCACATAATTAGAAAACCGGTGAAAGCCCCCCCAAGGTGAGCCAAATATGCCGTATTACTTGGGCTAAAAATTGATATCCCTGTTAATGCTGAAAATAAATCCAAAGCAATTATTCCTGGAATAAAGTATTTTGCCTTAATAGGAATAGGAAGGAATATTAACATCAATTCACTATTTGGAAACAACATTCCATAAGCCACTAAAACACCCATAATAGCACCCGAAGCTCCGACCATAGTCGAATTATAAATTTCATTAAATCTGGGTCCTACAGCCCTAAAAATCTCTTCTCGTCCAATAAGCACTTGCTTTATTTGCTCTTTAGAAACTCCAAGACTCAAGACTTCTGATTCCATTGATAAATATTGAAAATACATTATTCCTGTCATAATCAAAGCTGCTCCTAGACCAGCAGAGATGTAAAAAAATATAAATTTCTTAGCGCCTAAAGCTCGCTCAACAGCAGTTCCAAACATCCATAAAGCAAACATGTTAAAGAGTATATGTTGAAAGTATATAGTCATACCATTGGCAGTCTCAACATAGGTAGCATGCATAAACATATGGGTAATTATTTGCCATGGCTGGAATAATTCATTACTTGGAAAATGAAGTGCAAATAAGTTTCTAAATAGATCACCATTTTGACCTATCGTTAAAGCTCCAATAAAAATTACAACATTAATTATCAGAAGATGCTTTACTGTATCTGTTAATCTCATCATATACTACATGAATTTTTTATCAAGCTCGTCCACTGTCATAGTTACGAACGTTAGTCTGTTATCTGGTGTCGTTGACGGTTCTTTGCAGGCAAATAGACTATTAACCAAATGCTCTTGCTCCATTTTTGTTAAGGACTGTCCCGTCTTGATGGACAGACTTTTTGCTAATGACTTTGCTAACATATCTGTTTGGCTGAAACTACTATCCGGAACTTCGTTTTCTACATCGCTAATAAGTTGTTCCAAAATAATCGAAACCCCACTTTCCGTGGCAGAAGTTGGAACTCCGGTTATTTCAAGAGTTTCCCCTTCTAATTTCGAAAATACAAACCCTGTGTGTTCCAATTGTTCTTTTAGTTCTACTAAAATCTTTATTTCATCAACCGAAAAATTTAATGCCAACGGAAATAATAATTGCTGGCTTACACCCTCTTTTACGGTTATCTGCTTCAAGAATTCTTCATACAAAATGCGCTGATGGGCTCTATGCTGGTCAATAACCAACATCCCAGATTTTATACTACTAAGAACGTATTTTCTGTGCAATTGATATGTAGCTGCACCAGTTTCTTGGGATGCATTCTGAAACATAGACACGTGTTCTGGGTCGGTTTCAAAATTATTCGCATCTATTGCAATGTCACCATTGGTTCCTTTAGGCTCCAATCCAACATATAAACTTTCCCAACCTGCAGATTGTTCTTTCTTTGGTCTATAAGATGCGCTATTAGACTTACTATCATCTGATGCAAATGGATTAAAGCTTCTATCGACATCTACAGCGGGTGCAGATGCAGTGGTTTTATGCTGCTGATATGGTGTGTCCAAATTTGCATTTCTTTCAAAATCCAAAACAGGGGCAATATTAAATTGCCCTAAACTGTGTTTAATTGCCGAACGAAGAATTGCGTAAATAGTATGTTCATCATCAAATTTTATTTCAGTCTTAGTGGGATGAATATTGATATCGATGGTTTGTGGGTCAACTTTTAGATTCAAAAAATAACTCGCATGGGCACCATCTTTCAATAAACCCTCAAAAGCAGAAGATACAGCGTGATTGAGATAAGCACTTTTAATAAATCTATTATTTACGAAAAAGAATTGCTCGCCTCTAGTTTTCTTGGCGAATTCAGGTTTACCAACAAAACCAGACATAGTTACAACCTCTGTCGATTCATCAACAGGAACTAATTTTTCATTCGTCTTGTTCCCAAAAATATTAACTATGCGCTGTCTAAAATTACTTTCTGGCAATTGAAACACTTCACTACCATTATGAAACATACTAAATCGCACATTTGGGTGTGCTAAAGACACACGGTGAAACTCATCAATAATATGGCGTGTTTCAACTGGATTTGACTTTAAAAAATTACGTCTTGCAGGAATGTTATAAAATAAGTTCTTTACTAGTATTGAAGTTCCTTTAGGAGTTACAACTACTTCTTGAGACACAACTTCGCTACCCTCAATTTTTATATGAGTACCTGTTTCTTCCTGTTCCTGTCTGCTTTTTAACTCCACATGAGCAATTGCAGCTATAGAAGCCAATGCTTCACCGCGAAATCCTTTAGTGTGCAGATTAAATAGGTCGTCAGCCGATTTTATCTTAGAAGTCGCATGGCGTTCAAAACTCAAACGTGCGTCTGTTACACTCATGCCACACCCATCGTCTACAACTTGTATAAGGGTTTTACCGGCATCTTTTATTATTAATTTAACCGAACTCGAACCAGCATCAATAGCATTTTCGAGCAACTCCTTTACAACAGAGGCAGGACGTTGCACAACCTCTCCTGCTGCAATCTGGTTTGCCACATGGTCTGGTAATAACTGAATAATGTCTGCCATGTAAATTATCTAGAGAAAATAGACAGATCGAAATCGATTATGAACAAGAATATCAAAACAAATATTAATACTAATGCTATTATAGTTTTGTTTATTCCGCTGTTATTTCTATTCCTATAACTGAGTCTATCTTCATGCCAATTACCCGAAAAATCGCCTTTATTATAGGTGTCAGCATAAGCATCAAACTTTGTAGCATATTTTGATTCATCAACATCTTCTTTTCCATCATAATATCTAGGCGTATAGTTAAACCTTTTATTTCTCGGTAAGCCTTTAAATAATGTGAATTTTATTGGTCCCATAATTGCTAAAATTTAAAGTTACTTAAAATCAAGAATAATGCCGAGTTACAACTCATAAAAATTGTTAACAATCCAAAAAAAGAAAGTATTAAGCTTTTCGACGAAGTTTCGCCATTTTAATAGCAACTATTGCTGCTTCAACACCTTTGTTTCCATGTTTCCCTCCTGAACGATCAACCGATTGTTGGTGAGTATCGTCCGTAAGGACACAAAAAACTACAGGAGTCTCGTTAAGAACATTTAAATCCTTAATGCCTTGAGCAACTGCTTGACAGACATAATCAAAATGTGCTGTTTCTCCTCGAATTACGCTACCTATGGCAATGACAGCATCTACTTCCTGCTCTTGCATTTTCTTACTACCATAAATAAGCTCGTAACTTCCAGGAACATACCAAGTGGTAATATTATCTCTGGAAGTACCATTGTCTATCAATGCATCAATAGCACCTTGAAGCATAGGTTCTGTAATATCATCGTTCCATTCTGAAACAACAATCCCAAACCGAAAGTCTTTCGCGTTTGGGATTGTATTCTTATCGTAATGCGATAAATTCTTATCGGCAGTTGACATAATTTATTGTTTAGCAGCTTCCGCTTTCCCTATAAATATATCGATGTTGGCTGCTTCTGTTGAAGACGCATAATCATCTTTAATACGTTTAAAATACTTTAAGGCCTTATCATTTTGACCTAATCCTAAGGCAGTCGTTCCAGCCTTCATAAGGTATAAAGGTGTTGTAAACTCATTGGAACGCATTTTAGCAGCTTCCTCATAATACCCTAAAGCATCCTCCGGCTGGTTTAATTGTATAAATGCATCTCCTATTCCGCCTTTAGCTATTGGTGCCAAAGCCTCATCGCTACTACTGAAATTACTCAAATAGGTAACAGCATTTTTATAGTCTTTAAGATTTAAGTAAGACATCCCAGCATAGTAATTCGCCAAGTTAGCAGCATCAGTTCCGCTATACTCCTCTATAATATCCAACATTCCAAACTTTCCTTCTCCTCCATTAAGAGCTAAGTTAAAAAGTGAATCTTTTTCGACACCAGTTACAGCGTCATTGAAGTATTTCTTTGCTTGAAACATATCGTTTGATGCTGTTGCCTGTTTAGGCTTAGCAACATATTCTTGGTAACCTAAATACCCAAGTACCAATGCAGCAGCTAATCCAACTACTACAAAAATGTACTTTTGGTTCTTCGCAACCCAGTCTTCAGTTTTAGATGCTGTTTCGTCAAGTGTATTGAATACCTCAGCCGTTGCAGATCCATCAGCAAGATCCTGTTCTTTTTCTACTTTGGTTTTTGGTTTATAACCTCTTTTCTTGTAAGTCGCCATAGTTAAATTGTATTGCGCGGCAAAAATATAATTTTTATTGGTATTCAGGGACAAATTATTGGTTATTTTTAATAATTTGCACTTCCATTTTGCCAACCAATTAAGCCTTAAAAACTGGCTACCCTATCACTTTTATGATATTAAAAACACTTTCTCTACTCAATTACAAGAATTTTGACAGTCGCTCTTTTAAGTTCGATTCTAAAATCAATTGTTTTGTCGGGAAAAACGGTGTTGGCAAAACTAATGTATTAGACGCCATATACCATCTATCTTTTGGGAAAAGCTATTTTAATCCTGTAGCAACCCAAAACATAAGGCATAACGAGGAATTTTTTGTTGTTGATGGTGAATATGATAAACTTGATAGAACAGAAAAAATAATAGTAAGTTTAAAAAAGGGGCAAAAGAAAATAATAAAACGAAATGCTAAGGCCTATGACAAGTTTTCAGATCACATAGGCTTTTTACCACTAGTAATTATTTCTCCTGCCGATCGAGATCTTATTATCGAGGGAAGTGACACTAGACGTAAATTTATGGATAGTGTTATTTCGCAGAGTGACAAAACCTATCTCGATAATCTCATAAAATATAATAAAGTACTTGCACAAAGAAACTCGCTACTAAAATACTTTGCGGCTAATAATACTTACAATAATGATTCTGTAGTAGTTTATAATGAGCAACTAGATAGTTTTGGTACGCCAATTTTTAAAAAAAGGAATGATTTTCTTGAAGAGTTCATACCAATTTTTAAAAAAAGATATAATACAATAAGTAGTGGAAGTGAAAATGTTAACCTGACTTATAAGAGTGACTTATTTGAATCTGGTCTTAAAGATTTACTAGCTCACAGCATTAATAAAGATAAAGCATTACAATATACAAGCGTTGGTATTCATAAAGATGATTTAAGCTTTAAGATTGGTGACCACCCAATAAAAAAATTCGGAAGCCAAGGACAACAAAAGTCTTTTTTAGTAGCATTGAAGTTGGCACAATTCGATTTTATAAAAAAACAAAGTGGTGTTACACCTATACTATTATTAGATGATATTTTTGACAAACTAGATGAACAGCGCGTAGAACAATTGATTAGATTAGTAAATGACGATAATTTCGGGCAACTCTTTATTAGCGATACTCATGCTAAGCGAACTGAGGATGTTGTTAAAAGCACTAATCAGTCTTACGAAATCTTTAAACTGTAATTCAAAACACGTATCTTTAAAATAAGATGGCAAAAAGACAAAATGATATTAATAGTATAAGCGATGCCTTAAAGGATTTTGTTGAAACTAATAAGTTACAGAAGGGTCTAGATAAAGTAAATGTTGAGGATGCCTGGAAACGATTAATGGGTAATGGTGTTAACAATTACACTACTGCTGTAAAGTTAGACAGAGACACATTATATGTCCAATTAAGTTCTTCTGTACTCCGGGAAGAATTAAGCTATGGAACTTCAAAAATTATAGCTATGTTAAATGAGGATATGGGAAAAGAAATTATAAAGAAATTAGTTTTGAGATAGAAGTGATTTAAAAGTAGGTTTTATCTTGAAGAATTCTACTTTAAAATTGATGGTATTTAGTGCAAATACTTGATTATCATAAAGATTTCTAAATTATTATCATCTACTATCCCAATGAGAATGGGCTTAAATCATAATAAATGTATAATTAAGTCATTACTAACTTTTATGGCACTACCTTTGCAACATATGTAATAATTAATTTAATATTTTAAACATGAGTACAGGCACAGTAAAATTCTTCAACGATACCAAAGGATTTGGTTTTATTACTGAAGATGACACAAACAAAGAACACTTTGTGCACATTTCTGGATTGGTTGACGAAATTCGTGAAGGCGATAACGTTGAGTTCGATCTTACAGAAGGTAAAAAAGGATTAAACGCAGTAAATGTAAAAGTAATATAATATATACTTTTTTAATTTTTTAAAACAAAAAGCCCAGACAATTGTCTGGGCTTTTTCATTTCTAATCTAAATCAGATTTTATTCCTTAACCAGTTTTATTGTTCCTTTTCCTAAATCTGAAGACACCTCCATAAAGTATATTCCAGAGGCTACCTCAGAGATATCTACATCAAGAGTATTTTGCATCTGAGATAAATCAATTTGCTTGATTAGTCTACCATTTATATCATTTATCCTTGCATTTTGTAAACTAATACTCGTCAATCTTTTTATAGTGAACATATTGTCTGCAGGATTTGGAAACACTTTTATATTTTCTTTAATAATATCATTTTCTGCAACAGATAATGCAGCAGAACAGTTGTAGATTACGATTTCATCTAAGTACCAACCGTCAACTCCGTTACACCCATCTGTTCCTAATTCCCATCGTAGTTGTAACTTCGAATTCGCTACAACACCAATAGTCGATAGGTCAATAACACTTGTTCCCCAAGTACCTTCACCCGTGCCTCCATCTGCTCCAGTAAAAGCGACTTGACCTTGCATTGGATTATCATTACCATCAATAGTTGAATTTAATGAGCTATTGTAAGCATTGGCTGAAAAAGCTGAACTAGGTAAAAGTGTCCATTCTCCAGTATCCAATTTATATTTAATATTTCCGCCATCCCAGCTTCCTTCAGTAACAATGTAATGATTGAATGCCAAATCAAAAGTACCATCAGTTATATCAGGAATAGTAATTATGGGACTTTGCAATCTTATTATGCCGTTCTCCAAGTCTGTGGAACAATTACCAATTATTGGATCTATTCCAAACATTCCCGTTCCCACTCTTCCATCTGGCAGAGTTGTGTCCAATACCCAATCTCTGGATGTCCATGTTGCTGCGTTTTCGGGTAATTGCTCAACGGTCCAACCTCCAATACCATTTTCCCAATCTTCTATATATAATGGATTATTAGTGTAGGCTTCACATAGATCTCGTATTGGCCTGATAAGAGGAGGGCAAACATTAGCAACATTAACACGCAATTCTACAGCATTAATAGCATCGGTAACTTCTTGAAGGTCAGCAGCGCTTATTATCTGTCCAGAAGGACCAGCTGCTGAAGATGTTGTAGAAAGCCCTTCAAGGTTAATTCCTATTAAATCACTGGTAGAAGCTTCCAAAGCATCAGCGAAATCAGCAAAATTACTCGAAGGTGTTAAGTATTGGCTTTGTGCTCTCCAGAAAATATGAGCAGCTTTGGTAAATCCGATATTTGACACAGAAACACCATTAAAACTTCCACCATCAACCAACAAAGCATATGCATGATTAGGGACTCCAGAATTTATATGAACACCACCACTATCTCCTGAACCACACCAAAATTGTGGGTCGGTTCCTTTGCCTGGGTCATTATTGCACGTTGGGTCCCACATATCTCTTATAGCTCCTCCAAAAGCTGAAGCATCTTCCCCCATTCTCCATCGGTCAGAACTCCCGCAACCGGATCTTATGGAAAGGTCTTCTCCTGTATCTTCATAATTATTTAGTAAATCTACAGTTTCTCCCCAGATATCGGAATAAGCTTCATTTAAAGCTCCAGATTGATAGGCATAAATTAATCCACTCGTAAATTGTGTGTATGCATGCCCCCATTCGTGTGCAACAACATCATCAGCAGCAGTACCGGTGCAATAATTTGCTGTAGAACCGTTCCAACTAGCATTAGGACAATTTATAGGAGCATTATTAATAGTTCTCATTTGTGCATCTGCTCCGTCGTACGATACATAACCAAAAGCATTATTAAAGAAATTATAAGTATGCTCTGCAGCTATCAGCTCATTCTGTTGCCACTGATCTAAAGACCCAGGAAGAGCGTTACCTTCTTGCCATATTTGATTGGATGTGTTATTCTCATATAATACTCTATCCAGAGCATGAGCGATTCCTGTGAATTGCTCAACTAATTTACCAGTATGTGCATCTATATATAGAAATTCCCTCACATCCATATTATTTCTTACCTCAACCTCATAAACGAGATGGTAGGAAGATACATAACCTTCAACCAAGCCTTTAGGAAATACATACAAAGTGTTGGAAAAAACAAATAATTGCTCACCTGAGTTATTGAGATTTTGATTGTATATTTGGTTTAGAGCAAGGTTATCCGCTTCAGTAGAACTTAATCTTGCTATCGCATTCAACTCTATATTGGGCATAATATTTCCGTTTACTGATGATAATTTTTCGTCTCTATCGAAATGAAACCTTAATTCACCATCAAATACAGGTACACCCTCATATTCTTGTTTGAAAATAACATTTTTCAATCCATAATTATCTGTTTTTGTGAGTTCATACCTTAAAGTGTTATCAGCAGATTTAAGACCAAAAATTGATTTATACTGACCTAGAAAATTAACAGCCTTGTCTTTGGCAGTATTCCCTTGAAGATATAGTCTTTTGTTTGGAGAGAATTTAACAAAATTAGCAGTACCAAAAGTTTCATCTTTTGTGATTGTTGCACCAGTATTATTTGAAAATCGAATTAAATCTTGTTCTAATGCTTTCTGTGCAAAACAAATTACACAAAAGAGCAAACTGATTAATGTAAACGTTAATTTTTTCATTATGCTTCTTTTTTTTTTGAACACTAAATATAGTAAAAATATACTGCTGTTAATCGAGAATTTTGTTACTAAAAAAGCCATGCTACAATTAGCATGGCTTCAATTTAATTTTATAATATTACCTCTAAAACATTTCTCTTCCAGAAAAATGAAATGCACCCTCAATAGCTGCATTCTCATCACTATCACTCCCGTGTACTGCATTCTCTCCCATTGAGGCTGCATACAATTTACGGATAGTTCCTTCGGCTGCATCAGCAGGATTGGTGGCTCCAATCAAGGTCCTGAAATCTTCAACTGCATTGTCTTTTTCTAGAATGGCAGCTACTATTGGACCTCGAGTCATATATTCTACCAACTCACCAAAGAAAGGACGCTCATTATGAACAGCATAAAATGCTTCAGCATCAGTTCTGGTCATATGTGTCATTTTCATAGCTACGATTCTAAAACCTGAAGCCGTTATTTTTTCTAGTATTGCGCCAATGTTTCCTTTTTCAATGGAGTCTGGCTTAAGCATTGTAAACGTTCTATTTGTTACCATTTGTTCAATTTTGGTGCAAAAATACAGTTTTTAACGGCATTTGCAAGCACTAATAACTTTGTATTAATTCTTGTTGAAGCATATTATCCTTGCCTCTCATTTGCATTGAAATCGTCTTGGTCTTAAAGTTAAATTTAAGTACCCCAAAACTTATGTCTGATACAACCTTACCGGTTCTGAATTGGTTTGGCTCTCCTGAAAATTTGTTGTAAGAATGTGTCAAGCCGCTTGAGGTAAAATCAATGAGAGGGTAATTCAAATTATCTAAATCTATTTTCGAAAATTCAGAAATATGTCTATCACCAGACAATATGAGCACATTTTGCGCTTTAGAATTCTTTATAATCCTGAATAGGTTTTCTCTCTGATGCGGCATAGTTTCCCACCTTTCGAAACCGTGCTCTTTAGAAATCACCTGAATACTACTAACAATTAAGTTAAAATCTGCCTCAGAGGAAGATAATTCTTCTTTTAACCATCGCCATTGTTTTTTACCAAGCATAGTACCTTCACCATAAACATTTGGCTCATAACGTCTTCCCTTAACATCAGATTTAGTAAGATCTGATCTGTGGTAACGTGTATCCAACACAATAATCTTAACGCTACCCTCTTTGGTTTTAATAATTTCTGAATGATATACACCTTCTCTGTTCCTTCTAATATCATTATCACCAACTCCAATAAAATCTAAAAACAATTCTAGACTGCCATTTTTGGCATGAAATTCCGTACCTCCATCATTTAATCCGTAATCATGGTCATCCCAAGTACCAAGTATTTTTGATGTATTAATCAATTTTTGGTAGTCTGATTGATTGAGCTGTTGGTCGTAATCACGCTTCAACTTCTCCATATCATCGGTATCAGAATACACATTGTCTCCGCCCCAAATCCAGACTTTAGGGCGATGCTTTAAAACTTCCTTCCACAAAACGTTTTCAACATCTTGCTTATTACAAGACCCAAATGCAATCACTAAGTCTTCATTAGTTTGTATATCGGATGATTTGCATGCAACTAACAGTGTAAACAAGAAAAATAACATTAAAAATCGTCTCATTAAGCTCACTTTTAAAAAGGTTAATTATATACAAAAGTAGCACTTTAAACATTAGGCATTTGTTATTAAATTGTATATTCGCAACACATGAATAAACAAGACATTCAAAACATAAAACAACTACTTTCGTCTGCTAAAAAAGTAGTTATTGTGCCTCATAAAAACCCAGATGGTGATGCTATGGGTTCATCTCTAGGGCTATGTCATTATTTAACTAAATTGAATCATGATGTACAGATAATAGCACCAAATGATTATCCAGATTTTTTAAAATGGCTACCTGGAGATTCTGATGTCATGATTTATGAATCTAATACAGAAAAATCTGAGTCTCTTATTAATGAAGCTGATATCATTTTTACTCTAGATTTTAATGCTTTACACAGAACAGGAAATATGGAGGCAGTTCTTGCTTCTTCGGAGGCTATTAAAATCATGATAGACCATCATCAGCAACCTGATGACTATGCAACATACATGTATTCGGATGTATCAATGTGTTCAACCTGCCAAATGGTATATCATTTTTTAGAAATGCTTGATGCTGCGACTCAAATTAACTCCGATATAGCCACATGCCTTTATACTGGTATCATGACCGATACTGGATCTTTTAGATTCCGCTCTACTTCGAGCACAACCCATCGTGTTATTGCTGATTTAATAGATAAAGGAGCTGACAACGCCCAGATACATAACAATATTTATGATACCAATTCGTATGCTAGACTTCAACTCCTAGGGTGCGCTTTAAATAACTTAAAAATTGTTCCGGAATTACGCACAGCATACATTAGCTTATCACAAAAAGAACTCAACAAATTTGATTTTAAAAAAGGTCATACCGAAGGCTTTGTAAATTATGGACTATCTCTTGAAGGCATTGTCTTTGCAGTCATTTTTATTGAACACCAGCAAGAAGGTATTATTAAGATTTCTTTAAGATCCAAAGGTGACTTTAATGTCAACGAATTTGCTCGTGCTCACTTTAACGGTGGTGGCCATACAAACGCTTCGGGTGGAAGAAGCGAACTTTCCCTAAGTAAGACAATTGAAAAATTTATCGCTATATTGCCCAGCCACAAAAAAGACCTCAAAGCATGAAAAAGATAGCAACAATATTAGTTATTCTAATATCACTAAGTGCCTGTAAAACCCCTGAAGCAAGGCGACCTATTTCAGCAAGTTCTGGGTCTTTTATAGACCAATCTGTAGAACGTAATAAGAAGCTCAACGCTCAAGAACATACACTCATAAAATCAATCATGGAAGCTGATAACAGCTTAGAATACATTGCCTCTCCCAATGGCTTTTGGTACGCCTATGAAACCAAAATAGACGTTCAGGCGATTACCCCTAACTTTGGTGACATAGTTAATTTCGATTACGATGTTAAGACTCTAAACGGAGATACTATTTACTCTGAAGAACAATTAAAAACTCAAAATTACGCCATGGATCAACAAGAGTTGTTTTCTGGACTTCGTGAAGGCTTAAAACTTATGAAAGCAGGCGAAACAGTAACATTCTTATTTCCATCTCAAAAAGCTTATGGCTATTATGGAGATACTAAAAACATTGGTACTAGTGTACCTTTAATATGCCGAGTAACCGTAAATACAATAACCCAAAAAGAATCCAATTAAATCATTATGAAAATTATTAAACAATCAATGAAAATCTCGTCAATGCTGATGTTAGCCTTAATGAGTTTATCAGCATCCTGCGACAAAAACAACTATCCAGACATTGAAGATGGACTATATGCAGAATTCCAGACCACAAAAGGAACCATGGTTGCAAAATTATTTTACGATAAAGTTCCTGTTGTTGTTGCCAATTTTGTTGGATTAGCAGAAGGAACGCATCCTAAGTTAGCCGACTCTTTAAAAGGTAAGCCTTTTTATAATGGCCTCACATTTCATAGAGTTATGGATAAATTCATGATACAAGGAGGTGATCCTCTAGGTAATGGCATGGGAGATCCAGGGTTTAAATTTATGAGCGAATTCGACCCTAGTTTAAGTCATGACAAGGCTGGAATTCTATCCATGGCAAATTCTGGTGGATGGGATACCAATGGTTCTCAATTTTTTATCACTGAAGTTCCTAAAACTAACCTAGATGGGTTTTATCAGGACGGGAGTCTAAAAAATTGTAATGGCAGACGTGTAAGTTGTCATTCTGTTTTTGGAGAGTTAGTGATTGGTTTAGATATACAAGACAGTATATCCAATGTTGCTGTAAATGGTACCAAACCAGTTGAGGATATTGTTATTACTGCCTTAAACATCATTAGAAAAGGAAAAGACGCTAAATCATTTGATGCTCCTAAAGTATTTACTGAACAAGAGCCTAAGCTAGGTGATAAAATAGATGCTATAAGAGAAAAGGCTGTTGAAGCTGCAAAAGCAAAAGCTAAGATGGCAGCGGATACTTTCAAAAAAGAAAATGCAAACATGGCAGGAGACGTATTTGAATCTCCAACAGGTATGATTATGATAAGTAATAAAGCCGCCAATGGTAAAAAACCTACCAGCGCCCAAAAAGTTTTGGTAGATTGTAGTGCTTATTTTACAAACGGAAGCCTGTTATATACGACTATAGCTGATGTTGCAAAAGCAAATAACCAATACAACGAAGGTGGCGCATATAAACCATTCTCAATGATTTATAATGAATCTGCAACATTGGTTTCTGGTTTTAAAGAGGCCATGTTAAAAATGAATGTAGGGGATAAGGCGCGAGTGTTTGTACCTAGTTATTTAGGTTATGGTGCAGCTGGTCGTCCACCAAGAGTACCACCAAATACAGATTTGTATTTTGATATAGAAATTGTTGGTATAACCAAATAAGAGATACTAATTACATACAATAAAAAAAGCCTTTCAGTTTATTATGAAAGGCTTTTTTTATGAGATTATTTATTATTACTTCTTCGGAATATTCTTCAATATCTCTAACACAAATTCCCAGTATTTCTGCGCAGAACTAATACTCGCTCTTTCGTCTGGAGAATGAGCCCCAAGAATGGTTGGTCCAAAACTAATCATGTCCATATCTGGATAATTAGTTCCCAGAATACCACACTCCAAACCTGCATGGCAAGCTGCTACATGAGGTTTAGCATCAAATAGTTCTTCGTATAGGTTTCTCATCACCTTTAAAATCTTACTATCCATATTTGGTGTCCAACCAGGATAATCACCGCCAAATTCCACATTACAACCAGCTAATTCAAAAGTCGCTTTTAAGGCATTCGCCAAGTCCCATTTACTGGACTCGACAGACGAGCGTGTTAAACAGCCAATTTTAATATTTCCATTGCCTACTTCTACTCTAGCAATATTATTGGATGTTTCTACGAGTTCAGGAATATCTGCACTCATTCTGTAAACACCATTAGTAGCTGCGTAAATAGACTTTAATAACTGAGATTGCGTTTCAAAACTCATTACTGCATTTGGCGTATTTTCCTTTATAAAGTCAACTACCAAATCAGGCTCCATGGTCTTTAGCTCCCTTTTTATAGTTTCAGAAAGGGCTTTTAAAACCGTTTTAATTCCTTCTTCCTTTTTAGGATCGAAAACTATAACAGCATTACTTTCTCTCGGAATGGCGTTACGTAAGCTTCCGCCATCAATATTTGAGATTCTAATATCTTCAATGACACTATACAACAACCGGTTCATGATTTTATTGGCATTCCCCAAGCCTTCATGAATTTGCATTCCCGAATGCCCACCTTGCAAACCTTTAACCTCAACTCTATATGCCAGTGCTCCGCTAGGAACAAGCTCTTCTTTATACGTTCTAGTTGCGGTAACATCAACACCTCCGGCACAACCAACGCCAATTTCATCATCTTCTTCGGTATCTAAATTCAAAAGAATATCGCCTTTAAGCAATCCACCTTTTAAACCCATGGCACCAGTCATACCTGTTTCTTCATCAATAGTAAATAAAGTTTCAATGGCTGGATGTTCTATAGTATCACTTTCAAGTATGGCCATTATGGTAGCTACACCAAGTCCGTTATCGGCTCCAAGAGTAGTTCCTTTAGCACGAACCCAATCACCATCAACATACATATCAATCCCCTGTGTTTCGAAATTGAATTCAGTATCATTATTTTTCTGATGCACCATATCTAAATGGGACTGCATAACAATGGTTTGTCTGTCTTCCATTGCAGAGGTTGCAGGCTTTTTAATGATAACATTACCCACTTCATCTTCAATGGTTTCTAAGCCCAAATTATTACCAAAATCCTTCATGAATTTAATAACTCGTTCTTCTTTTTTAGAAGCCCTTGGCACGGCATTTAAGTCGGCAAATTTATTCCAAAGTTGCTGTGGTTGTAGTTGTCTTATTTCTGAACTCATCTTTATCTTTTTAAGAATGGTAAAGGTACATCTTTTTGAGACTCTAGACCGCTTCACTGTTAGAATAAAGAATCAAGACATCATTACTTTTTAGTGTGGTTTTTATCATTTAGACTATTATTTAATCCTTATTTTTGACATCACTTCGACTCCGCTCAGTGTGACAGAATGATTTTACTAAAAAATGTTAAAGCACAAAAAAACCATTATTGCCCTATCTCTCATACCACTTATTTTTTTGGTTAAACTGCTGGGTCGTTATCCGCAGTTTATTGAAGATTATTATAGTAATGGACTATACCCGATAATTTCAACCATCGAACGTTATGTTTTTGGTTGGTTGCCATTTTCGTTCGGTGATGTATTTTATGCAGCCGCCATTATTTACATACTAAGATGGTTAAAAAAGAATAGAAAACGTTTCTTCAAGGATACTAAACGATGGTTCGCAGAAGTGTTTTCAGCTGTTACTATTATTTACCTTGCTTTTCATTTGTTTTGGGGCATGAACTATTATCGTCAACCACTGCATACAACCCTTAATATAAATGATGATTACACTACTGAAGAATTAATAGCATTTACTGAAAAGCTTATAGTTAAAACAAACATATTTCAGGAAAAGTTAGCGGAGCATGATTCTCTAAAGGTAGAAATGCCTTATTCCAAAAGAGATATGTTAAAACGTTCTCCCGATGGTTACGAAGTATTAAAAGAACAGTATCCACACCTAAAATATCACCCTAGAAGTGTCAAAAAATCAATATTTAGCATTCCTTTGACTTATATGGGATTTAGTGGCTACCTCAACCCATTGACAAACGAAGCTCACGTAGACGGATTGATTCCTGCCTATAAATTCCCTACAACAACCTGTCACGAAATTGCACATCAATTAGGATATGCCGCAGAAAATGAAGCGAATTTTATAGGTAGTCTAGCTGCAATTCATAATCCTGACACCCATTTTCAATATTCTGGTTATGCATTTGCTCTGAGGCATTGCTTGAATGAAATATACAGGCGAGACGAAAATCTATATAACCAAATAGTACTAACTGTAAACAAAGGAGTCCTCAAGAATTATAAAGAGGTTAGAGATTTCTGGGAGCAGTATCAGAATCCTTCAGAACCTTTATTTAAAGCCACTTATGGCGCTTATCTCCAAAGCAATAATCAAGAGGGAGGAATTGACAGTTACAGTTATGTTGTGGCATTATTAGTAAACTATTTTGAAACGCACACACTATAGGTCTGTTAAAAAGACCACAATAGTTTAAGGCATTAAGCTATTTCGCTATATTTAAGGAATTAATCAATTAATCAACTAAAAATGTTTAGAAAGTATCTCATCTTCTCGATGCTTTTGTGTTCTCTCATTATGTTTTCGCAAGAGCATTTTCCAAAAAATGATGGTGTAAAGACAACAGATAATATCTACACGGCATTTACAAATGCCAAGATATATATCACACCAACACAAATTATTGACAAAGGCACATTACTTGTCAAAAATGGCAAAGTCGTTAATGCAGCCTCTTCAGTATCGATTCCTAAAGATGCTGTTGTAATCGACTTAGCAGGAAAAAGTGTTTATCCATCGTTTATTGATGTATTCTCTGGGTTTGGTGTCGAAAAACCAAAACGAAAGCCTGGTGGAGGCCGTTCTCCTCAATATAATCCTTCAAGACAAGGTTTTTACTGGAATGACCATATCATGCCAGAAAACAATGCTATTGACAAATTTAAATATGACGATAAATCGGCGTCAAATCTTCGCAAAGCTGGGTTTGGAGTTGTAAATACGCATATCCAAGACGGAATTGCTAGAGGAAGTGGTGCTTTAATTGCACTGAATGGAAAAGGCGATAACTCTAACCGTATAGTTGATGACCGCTCTGCTCAATATTTCTCTTTGAGTAAAAGTGTTACCTCAAGACAATCCTATCCTGGGTCGATTATGGGGTCTATGGCATTATTGAGGCAAGTAAAAAGTGATGCGGATTGGTATGCGGGAGGAAACTCCAAAGTTACTGACCGTTCTCTGGAAGCTTATATAGCTAACAAAAACATGATTAGTATTATAGATGCTGGAAGTAAAGTAAATGCCTTAAGAGTTGATAAAGTAGGTGACGAAATAGGCACCCAATACGTCATTCTTGGTGGTGGTGATGAATACGAGTGGGTTAGTGATATTAAAGCAACAAATGCAAAATTCATTATTCCTTTAAATTTCCCAAAAGCTTACGATGTCGAGAATCCATTCCTTGCGAGTACTTTAGAACTAGAGTCCTTAAGAGAATGGAATCAAAAACCATTCAATCCAAAAGTATTGGCGGATAATGGAGTTACGTTTGCATTGACAATGCATGATTTAAAGACATCCAAAGATTTTAAGAGTAACCTAATGAAGGCTATAGCACATGGATTAGACAAAACAAAGGCTTTAGAAGCATTAACAACTGTTCCTGCTCAAATATTAGGAAAAAGTAATGCTATTGGTTCACTTCGAACCGGAAGCTGGGCAAATTTTCTAATTACATCAGGAGATATTTTCGATAAGGAAACAACGCTATACGAAAACTGGGTACAAGGCAAAAAGCATATTATAGAAGATATGTCTGTTAAAGATATCAGAGGTGATTATGAATTAACATTAGGCGGAAAAACATATAACTTATCTATTACCGGCTCACCAAGTAAACCAAAGGCTGAAGTTAAAAGTGGTAACCAAAAACTAGGCTCTAAACTATCTTACAAAGACGATTGGATGAACCTAACGTTGACTACTCCAGACTCCACTAAAAAAGAGTTTATGAGGCTAGCATCGCATATCAGCAATGCTGGAAATATCAGCGGTAAAGTAATAATGTCAAATGGTACAGAATCATCTTTTTATGCCAAAAAAACTGGAGATGCAAAAGCATCAGACAAAAAGAAAATGTATAAAAAGAAGGATGCTCCAAAAATGCTTCCTCTCTCCTATCCAAATGGTGCTTACGGATTTACCCAACAGCCCAGACAAGAAACATTGCTATTTCAGAATGCAACGGTTTGGACCAATGAAAAAGAAGGCATACTCGAGAATACAGATGTTTTGATTAAGAATGGAAAGATTTCTAAAATAGGGAAAAATCTTTCAGCAAGTGGTGCTACTGTAGTTGATGCTACTGGCAAGCATCTAACCCCTGGGATTATCGATGAGCATTCACATATAGCAGCTTCTAGTATCAATGAAGGTGGACAGAATTCATCCGCAGAAGTTACTATAGAAGATGTTATTGACGCCGAAGATATTGACATTTACAGAAACCTAGCTGGAGGTGTTACCTCTATACAGATATTACATGGTTCTGCAAATCCAATCGGTGGACGCTCTGCGATTATCAAACTGAAATGGGGTAAATCGCCAAAAGAAATGGTGTATAAAAATTCGCCAAAATTCATCAAGTTTGCCTTAGGTGAAAACGTGAAACAAAGTAACTGGCAAAGTTTCAGTCGTTTTCCTCAGACTCGAATGGGTGTCGAGCAATTATATGTAGATTACTTTACTAGAGCAAAAGAATATGATGCACTTAAAAAAAGTGGAAAGCCTTACAGGAAAGATACTGAAATGGAAGTGCTTGCTGAAATCTTAAATAAGGAACGCTATATAAGTTGTCATTCCTATGTACAAAGCGAAATCAATATGCTCATGAAAGTTGCTG
>CALDUJ010000020.1 GCA_937923735.1 uncultured Flavobacteriaceae bacterium
GTTTGTGTCCTACCAGTATATGGATTTTCTTGTTTTTGATTGCATTTTCTTACAAATGCAAAAGCTACAATTGCTAGACCAATTAATAATCTAATCTTGAGTTTACTGCCTCTCATAATATTAGTGTTAGTTATGTTAAAATTACAAAAGTTTAAGGTAAAAGTTCAGGGTTAATATCCAAAATATTGTGAGAAATGTATGATTTAATAAAATCATCTGCGAAATGTTCACTCCCCATTAATTTTTCTTCTTGAAGCATTTTAAAGGTATTAAGCTCTTTATATTCTTTTAAGTATTTAAGAGATAAGGGTTTGTAGCTTAGATGCCAAGGTTCGTATTTAAAGCCTTTTCGATTTCCATTATCTGTGTAAACAAGATAGAATCCAAAGCTTTCGGAATGCTCATCTAACCATTCTTTTAGTTTGCAAAATGGACCATTGTTATGAAAATGGCTTGCCAGGAGCAGGCTTTTTGGTTGATTTACATTTCCATCAACAATATCAAGATCTGTCCCCCAATGATGCCTTGACGTTCCTGGAATTGTGGAATACTTAACGATTTTTTTAATAGCATCTATAGGTGTTAGTCCATCCGATGTAAATTTTTTGTATTTACGTTCCCATATTCTATTCTGATGAGCGTAATTCCTATAACTTGATACAACCTTTATTTTGATGCCAGATTTTAAGGCTTCAGTCTTCATTTTAAGAAAGGCATCATAGGCTTCTTTTCTTAGTAAAAATCCGTCTCCAAATAATTGTGGATTCCCTTTACCGATAAGTTCTTCTGATGGAAGCATGTTTGTTCTTGTAAACGATATAATCGAAGGACACAGAGCAGCTACTCCAAAAGCTGTAGAAAGTTTTATAAAATTACCTCTATTCATTGTCGTAGGCGCTGGTATGATCCGAAATAACTTTCCAATGCCCATCTATTTTCTTGAAAACTAAAGTGAAAATGCCATCTGCTTTCCCCACTTTTCTAACTAAATGAAATTCACCAACTAGTAAATAGGCTTCTGCATTTATTGGTTGCACCTCTAGAATATCGAATGTCAAAGTACCGGTATGGTCTTTTGAGGGATATGCTTTTTTATATCTGTCTAAAGTTTGCTGCCATCCTTTGGTAATGCCACTTTTACCAACAAATAATAAGTTAGGTGTTTTTTCGTAACCTTGCATAAACGCTTCGATACTAGCATTACTCCAGTCTTTTGCCTGTTGATTGAGAACTGCTTTTATAGTTTCAGTATCTTTTTGTATTTGGGCAGCTGTTAGGGCTACGTTTTTTGTTGAATTGCAACTACTCAGCACAATAAGGAAAACTAAAATCAGGTATTTCATGGTACTTTTAATTTGTTATCAGAAAGGTACTATTTCTTTTTTGAGATGCGGCAAGTTTAATTGAGATGACTTAAATCGGATTCAGGTTTAAACTCGTAAGGCGGTTTACTTTGCTCAAAAATTCTTGCATCAAATTTACCTTTTAAAATTATGGTTTCTCCTTTTACTTCTAACCAACTTCCTTCACGTAATCCTACTACAGGTTGCGTGTTGAATTTGTGAAACTCTTTAATGCGTATCTCTCTGGTCTCTCCCATATGTTTACTGGAAGTATCTGGGTCTAGGTAGTGAGGATTTATGTTAAACGGTAATAACCCCATAGTTTTAAAGCTGGGCGGATATACTATAGGCATATCATTTGTGGTACTCATGGTGAGTCCACAGATATTACTGCCAGAGCTACAGCCTAGATAAGGAGTTCCTTTGTTTACAGCGTCTTTAATAATTTCCATTAAATTATTTCTGTAGAGTTGATTCACTAGTACGAAAGAATTTCCACCACCAGTAAAAATTCCTTCTGCATTTTTTATAGCTTCTACGGGATTATCAAACTCATGTATACCCTTTACATTAATGTTTATTTGTGACAACACATATTTAACAGATTTTGTGTACAAGTCATGAGACTTGCCTCCAGGTCTCGCATAAGGTATAAAGACAATGTTGCCAACGCCTTTGTATAGCGTTTTAATAGATTCAATTAAATAATCTAGATAGTTACTACCATAAACCGTTGAGGAACTGGCGATAATCATGTTTTTCATACCATTGTTTTTTGTAAATTTAAAAGAAAGCTGCTTTTAACAAAAGTTTACCATGCTTTTACCTTTAAATATGGGAACTAATTTTTTTCTTTATGGTATGAATAAACTACTACTTGTATTTTCTTTTTTATTAATTTCTTCTGGTATTTTTTCCCAAGAGATTGTACGTGTTGAGGTTTCAGGAAAAATTAATGTAAAAGATAATGATATTGAAGGTGTAACCGTTTATAACATGTCCTCTGAGAAAGGTACAATCACCGATTTTGATGGCAATTTTACAATTGATGTAGCGCTGAACGATCGAATAGAAATATCAGCGCTTCAATTCAAGAAGTTTATTGTTGTGGTAGACGAAGGTATCATAGAGCAAAAGCGAATGAGCATTTTTATGGTAGAGCAAGTTAACACGTTACCTGAGGTGGTGGTGACTCCATATGATTTGTCAGGTAACATAATTGTTGATGTAAATAGAGTTAAAACATTAAATCTACCTTTTGGCGAAGACCAAATCAGTTTAGATAAGAACCCGGTAAACTTAACTCCAGATGATAAAACCAGAGTTTATAATCAATTTGTAAGAGGAGCAGGAGGAAAAGCAGATATGCTCGGAGGCGATGTTATAGGTCTGGTAGGATTTCTTTTAAAGCCTCTGTTTAAAAAGAAAAAAAAGAAAACAGATATTGAAAAATACAATGAACGCACAGGTATAGCGGAGCAGAATTCGGATGTGTTAGATTTACGATTAATGTACACTAATGAATACATGAAAGGTGTATTTGGGATTCCTGAAGATAAAGTCAATGAGTTTATTGTGTATGTGGAAGACAATGGCTTAGATTACGATTTGCTCAAAAAAGGTAGGGAAATGGAGTTTATAGATTTTTTAGTTCAGCAGAGCAAAACCTTTTTAGACTTGCAAAGTGAAAAAGATTAGAGTTTGTATAGTTTTATTGCTGTGCCTTTTCTCTAAAATTACTTTGGCACAACATACAAGCCTCAACGGAACAGTTTATGGAACAGATGATGTTGAAGGTATTCACGTTATTAATAAAACATCGAGGAAGGCAACAACTACAGATGCCAAGGGTGTTTTTAATATCAATGCTAAACTCAATGATACCTTGGTGTTTTCTGGTGTTAAGTATAAACTGGAATCTATTTCTGTTGATAAGGAAATGATTGACACGAAAGTTCTAAAAGTTTTCTTATTAGAAAACATAAATCAATTAGAAGAGGTATTGGTTGGAAAGGTTTTAACTGGAGATTTACTTTCCGATATCGAAAATTCAGAAGCAAAAGCACCTATTAATTTCTACGATGTAGGTATACCTGGTTATCAAGGCAAACCATTGACACAAAGTGAAAGACGGCTGAAAGAAGCGGGAGAATTAGAGCCAAAAATGTTGCTAGGAGTTTTAACAGGTGGAATTCCTTTAAACCCTATAATAAATGCTATAACTGGTAGAACTAAAATGTTAAAACAGCGAGTTAAGCTTGAGGCTCGTGATGAGCTTATGTTCACTGTAAAGGCAAAATTTTCTCAAGATTTATTTTCTGAGAACCCTCTTGAGGATGAATTGCACTATGAATTCTATTATTTCTGTTCTGAGGACCCGAGTTTTAAAGAAAAATGTGATGTCAGTAATGATTTGTTAATATTGGAGTTCTTACAACAGAAGTTAGTTGTTTATAAAGAGAATTTAAAACAATAATTTTTCTTCCCTTAGGGAAGGATTGAGGATGGGATTTTTTTTGGAACGTTTTTTGAAATCCATAAAACCAATTACATTTACACAAACCAATAACATGAATAAATTCAAGATATTCTTTTTCATTGCAATGCTTCCGCTTATGTCTTTTATAACGGTGCATAAATTCTATGTAAGCGTAACTCAAATTGATTTTATCGAAGAAAGAGGCGAATTGCAAATAACGTCTAGAATCTTTATTGATGATTTAGAGAATTTATTAAGAGAACGTTATGATGAAAATATAACACTGGCTGGCGATGATGAGCTTGATACAGTCGATAAGTATATCGGAAACTATTTGTCACAAAAAATAAATATCATAATCAATGGAAATCAAAAGGAATTCAAATTTCTTGGAAAAGAATACGAAGATGATATTGCTTTGTGCTACATGCAAATATCTGATATTGAAGCTATAAATTCAATGGAGATACGTAATACAGTATTGTTCGAATTGTTTGAAGAACAACAGAATATTATTCGGACAAAAATCAATTCAAAAAGGAAGAGTTTTATTCTTATTCAAGAAAATGATAAAGGTTTGTTAAACTTCAATTAAACGGGTTATAAGCCTTAATTTTTTGTTAATTTTCCGTTCGATTTTCACTAATTAATTCATAAAATGAAGACACTAAAGTATTTTATGCTTTCAATTCTTTTTATCTCTTTCAATGGTCTTGCCCAAGAATCAGAAAAAAAAGAGCGTAAGCCAGGACACACTAACAGCAACAAGTTCAAGCAGTTGTATGATGAATTTGCAACACCTAACATGTTTCGTACCGCTTCAGGTGCACCAGGTCCAGCCTATTATCAGCAACAAGCGGATTATAAAATGGATATCGAAATAGATGATGAGAATGCTAGATTGTCTGGTTCCGAAACGATTACTTACACTAATAATTCTCCCGATCCACTTACGTATCTATGGGTGCAGCTGGATCAGAATATGAGAGCTAAGGACTCTAAAACACCTTTAATTCAAAACCAAGGAATGCGACCTGCAACGACGGCGGGAAGATTTACAAATTCTTACCTAAAGGATCGCCCAGAACGCGGTTTTAATATTACGGAAGTAAAGGATGTTAACGGTAAAGATTTACCCCATACAATTAATCGTACTATGATGCGTGTGGAATTACCAAAAACTTTAAATACAGGAGAAAAATTTTCTTTCTCAATCAAATGGTGGTATAACATCAATAACCATGTTACCGAGGGTGGTCGTTCGGGTTATGAATATTTTGAAGAGAATGATAACAAAATATACGTTGTATCTCAATTTTATCCACGCATGGCTGTTTACAGCGATGTAGAAGGATGGCAGAATTCTCAATTTTGGGGACGCGATGAGTTTGCGTTACCATTCGGAAACTTTGATGTTAATATTACTGTGCCAGCTGACCATATTTTAGACGGGACTGGTTATTTGACTAACAGAAAAGAGGTCTTTACCAAAGAGATGATGAAGCGTTATAACAAGGCAAAAAAGGCGTATGATAAGCCCGTGATGATAGTTACTCAGGCGGAAGCTGAAGTAACAGAAAAAGCTAAAAGTAAGAAGAAGAAAACATGGAAGTTATCAGCTCAAATGGTTCGAGACTTCGGATTTGCGACATCTCGTAAATTTATCTGGGATATGATGGCCGTAAAGGTTGGTGATAAAGATGTTATGGCTGTATCTATGTACAGTAAAGAAGGAAATCCACTTTGGGAGCAATGGTCTACATACGCAGTGGCAAGTACTTTAAAATCGTACTCTCGAATGACTTTTGATTATCCTTACCACAAAGCAATTTCGGTACATGCTCCAATGGGCATGGAGTATCCCATGATCTGTTACAACTTTGGAAGACCAGATAAAAATGGAAACTATAGTGATCGTACTAAGTATGGGATGATTAGCGTAATCATACATGAGGTTGGTCACAATTTCTTTCCGATGATTGTCAATAGTGATGAGCGTCAATGGACATGGATGGACGAAGGTTTAAATACATTTGTTCAGTATGTGGCCGAACAAGATTTTGGTGAGTGGTATCCAGGAGCACTTTCCGAAGGACATGATGCTTATCCTTCGAGAAGGGGACCAGCTGCTAAAATTGTTCCTTATATGGGAGGCGACCAAGATTACATTGCTCCGATAATGACAAAAGGTTTAAACACCTATCAGTTTGGAAGCAATGCTTATGCTAA
>CALDUJ010000021.1 GCA_937923735.1 uncultured Flavobacteriaceae bacterium
CCAGACACAGTAGAGTCAGACAAAATATCTGCCACTTATAAAGAAGGGATATTAAGTGTGATTTTACCTAAACGAGAAGAAGCAAAACAAAAGCCAGCAAGAACCATTAAGATTTCATAATAATTGGATTTTGTTAATGTAAAAAGGGAAGCGTTAATGCTTCCCTTTTTTTGATTATTCTCTATGAGGCGGATGCCTCTTGAATGCTTTTAGCAACCTCTTGAGCTTCATCAAGAACTCTTAACAAGTTACCACTCCAGAGTTGTTCAATTTGGTCTTCGGTGTAGCCTCGTCTCACCAATTCTAAAGTAACATTAAAAGTTTCGGAGGCATCACTCCAGCCTTCAATACCACCACCACCATCAAAGTCGCTACTGATACCAACATGGTTTAGCCCAATTTTTTCAACCAAATAGTCTATGTGATTAACAAAATCCCCAACATCTACAGCAGGGGGTAAGTTTTCCATCTTTGCTAGCTTAGCCTTTCTTATAGGAACCATTTTTCCTAGATAACCATAATAAGTCTCTTTTTCTTCAGATGTCATCAACTTTTGTGCTTCTCTATCTTTCCATTCTACACCCATAGAATCCAATATTTTTTTAGCGACATCAACTTCAATCCCAACACGATTTTCAAACTTTTCGGTATTTAAGTATGATTTAAATGCTACAGTTTGCACTACACCACCATTTTCTTTAATCCAACCTAATTGCTCATCGTCTAGATTTCTACTATGATTACATAAAGCTCTAGCGGATGAATGAGATGCAATTACGGGAGCTTTAGATAATTCTATCATTTGTCTAATCGCTTCTTTGGAGGGATGAGAAATATCTATCAGCATGCCATATTTGTTCATTTCGGCAACAACCTCTTTTCCAAGTTCACTCAATCCATTATGTAACCATACATCATCCTTTTCTCCCGTATTACTGTCAGATAATTGACTATGTCCATTATGAGAAAGAGACATATAACGACCACCTAAATCATAAAACTTCTTGACATTGTTAATATCTGTACCGACCGGATAGCCATTTTCAATACCTATCATTGCTACTTTCTTACCAGATTTACTAATACGTCGTACATCGTCTGAAGTAGTAGCTAACTCAATCTTGTCTGGCGCAATCTCTTTACATAATCTGTGGATGGCATCAAATTTTGCCATAGCATTGGCATAAGCCTTTTCATAACCATTGGTATTTAATGAATCCTGTCCTGTATAAACGATAAACCATGGCACGTCCAATCCGCCTTCTATCATTTTAGGAAGGTTGACCTGATTTTCCAAACGCTGTGTATAATTGATGGAATCCGTGAAGTTCACTACGTTAATATCGCAATGTGTGTCTAAAGTTATGACACGTTCGTGTATGTCTTTGGCTTTAGTAATAAGCTGCTCTTCAGTGAGAGTTTCTTCTTTACAAGAAGAGAGAAAAACTAATGTAAGGCATAAAAGATGAAAAGGTTTCATTAAGGTTGGTTTTAGTGTGATTGCACCAAAGATAACAAAACCTTTTCATGTTTTACGCCATAGGTATTTGCCTAATTAGAGTTTCAATTCAGCTTCGGAAACCTGAAAAGGATAAGCCTCTTTAGCTTGTTTTAATTCATCATCAGTTAACTCGGATAAAGGTTTGTTGAACATTTTTTCAACATAAGTTTTTCGTAAATCGAAATACGCTGAAACTAATTCATCTTGCACCTTAATAAACCACTGATAGTTTGTCTCTCTAGAATTTAGAATGGAAATAACAGCTGTTTTGGGGTTATCTGATGCAGTTTGTATTTGATTACCATTACAAAATGTACAACTTGAATCGCCATTATTATCTACAAAAGAGATCACCTTTTCTTTTAGTTTCTCTAAGGGTATAAGTTCCTGATTGACTAGGAGTTTGTTTGCTGCATTTAATTCAATGGTTAAAAGGTTTCGAGCATGAATGTCGATAGAGCAATTACCTGCGGGACACCATTTGGGGAGCTTTCTGTTAATACCAACGTCTTTCTCCATAGTGGAAACCACTAAAAAGAAAATCAGTAATAAAAACGCAATGTCTGCCATAGATCCAGCATTAATCTCGCTGGATTGTCTTCTTGAATTTGCCATAATTCTTAAAATTTAAAATGTTAATGTGCTATAGTAGCCACAAGCATCATTCCAAAGCCAGAAGATTTCAACACTAATTGCTAATAACTCATGTGTTAAAGCGGGAAAAGGAACCTATCAAACTATTACATTTGTAGTTATAGCAGTTATGAAAACCCCTTTAGCAATACTTTTCAGTTTATTATTTTTTTCTTCTTGTAAAAAAGATGAAAAAGGTGTTGTAAACATGCAGCCCCTTGGCTATACAATAGAAGGTTCTGCAAGCAATAACACTACGTATGCTTATCTCCAGAAGTACAATAACGATAATAATTTCATTACAATTGATTCTGTCCCTATAACTAAAAAAGAATTTATATTTAAAGGATATGTGGATAATCTTGAACCTTATCAAGTAGTTGTTAATGAGGAAGTATATCCATTAGTATTAGAGAATACTAATTATACACTAAACAACAATGTTTTTGAAGGCACTAAACTGCAAGAAGATTATAACGTTTATTATAAAGGTCTTATAAGTACTGAGAATGCTTTTGTTTACCAAAGGAATTTTATTAATAGCCACCCAGAGTCCATGTTGGCAGTTGTGGTCCTGAAGACTATGTTGGGAAAGACTTCTTGGCGAATCAACCAGAATAAGCTAGCCTACGAAGCTTTAGATAAATCTATAAAACAAACCCATTTAGGAAAAGAAATAAATCAATTCATAAAAACGCACGAAAGTTTAGTGATTGAGAATAGGGAAGAGGTTTCCGTTACCATTCCTAAAAAGGAAAATGAAGACAAAGTAGTTATTGAAAAGGCTAAAACATCAAAATCAAAATCAATTTTTAAAAAGAAGTCTCAGAAGAAGGTTGAAAACATTGTTTACTCTGGGATTAATTTTGAAGCTGATGATATTGAGGGTAATAACTTCAAGCTTTCTGATATAATTGTAAAATCTAAATATGTTTTAATAGATTTTTGGGCGAGTTGGTGCGCACCTTGTAGAAAACAAAACCCTTATTTAGTTGAAGTATATAATATGTATCATGACAAAGGGTTTGACATCGTTAGCGTATCTGAAGATAGGTCGAAAATAGCTTGGCAAAATGCAGTAGATATGGATGGCTTGAAATGGCATCATGTGATTGATGATTTTAATAGATTGACCAAATTGTATGATATTGAGACTATTCCGCACACGATTCTTATTAATGGTAGCGGTGAAATTATTGCTTCGGATATTTCGCCTTATATTTTAAAAACGAAACTTGGTGGATTATTGAGAAACTAATTGTAAATCAATATCCCGCTGTAAAAGCGGGAATATTTCAACCAGCAAAACCGTTAGTTATTTTACTAAAAAAATCCGAAACAAAATTAATTGAAACGGGTTTTTTGCTTTTTTGGTTGTGATATTTTTAAGTAAGCCAAGCTTTTTCTCTTGCACCTTTGGAGTACCAGTAGAGTAGTGCTGCTACAATTACAATAATTATCGGCCAAGCAAGACGTCCGCCAGCTAATTCAATGTAATCTTGGATAAAGAAATTGTAAACTTGTTGCACTAAAACTGCTGCCAATGATATCATAAATAACATTACTGCCCATTTCTTTCTTAACAGTAGAGCAATACATCCCAATGCTCCTGCAAAAACTGCTATAGCATATGCTGCTGTTACCCAAGCAGGTCTGTTTGCATAATAATCCTGATCTCCTTTTGGAAGTTCCGCCATGATTTCTGCGGGCATATAGGCCTCGCCTAGATATGCTGAAATGCCAAGTAGGTTCCATAAAAGACCTACTATTCCAATAACCCAAAACCATACTGGCAATTTTGTTGTACTTGTCATAATTTGGTTGTTTTTCTTTAATTAAATGTTAGTTAGATACTACAATGTAGCTAGTTTGCGCAATATATACAAGTAAAATAATTTGAATTACATCTAATCATTAATCAAGTTTTTATTGTTAATTAATAGTCTTTGGTATTATTTTTGAAATGCTATTTTAGAAAAATGTTGTTAAATTAAAGCTCTTTTTGAAAGACATGCCTTAGTTTTACGCCTAATATACAAGATGAAAAAAGTACTTTTAGTTTTCTGTTTACTTCTATTAGCCTCAGCGCCTATGTTTGCTCAAAATCCTGATGGTGAATTACCTACTACACAAATTCCAGTAGAGGAGAAGGAGGATGCTGAAAAAGATAATACAACTTCAGAAAGCCCATTTAATAAACCTATTGAGCTTCCAGATTTTAAGCCCGAAGAGGGAAAAGAAGAGAAACTTGATTTACCTGTTACTGGAAGTGCTAAAAAGCTTGATTATAAAAGAGAGAAGGGTTTTAGTATGACTCAAAAAAGCACTTTGATAGATCCAGGCGTCATCTTTGAAAAGCGTTGGGAAGATAAAAACAAACAGTTAGCATTGGCAGAAGATAGGACAGGTGAGTTTAGACGCAATCAAAACTTAGGAAGCTTTGATACAAGAGCAGGAAAGGTTGATGTGGTTTATAGAGACCACCAATACCCTGATGGTGACCGAATTATGGTTTTGGTTAATGACGATATAGTTAGGTCTAATGTCTTACTTCATACAGGATTTAGCGGTTTTAATTTAAATCTTGAACCTGGCATCAATAAAATTGATTTCGTAGCCCTGAACCAAGGTGAGTCTGGTCCTAATACAGCCTACATTGCTGTTTATGATGAAAACGGAACCCTCATTTCTGCAAACGAGTGGAATCTGGCAACAGGATTTAAAGCTACTATTACAGTAGTTAAAAAAGGACCACCTGCAATCACCAAAAAAGAAGATAATAACTAAGATTTTAAGGTATCATAAGTATTTTGCTGTAGTATCCGCCTCTAGTTGCAATTCTGTATATATAACTGCCAGAGTTTAATTCCCCTTTATTTGAGGACACATTAACAATATGTTCCCCTGTAGCCATAAATTGGTTGGATAAGGTCTTCACTAATTGTCCAGACATTGTATATAATTTAATATCTACATGCATATTTTCTCTTAGCACATATCTAATAAATACTTGATTATCTCTATACAATGCATTGTGTGTAAAGCGTTGACCTGGTAGAAGTTCCTCAGTACCCAACGAAGCACAAGTATATCCGAGTGGTAGAGCTTCAAAATTTTGACCTAGCAAGGCTTCATTTACAGCTGCAGCATCCACACAAAGCCAATCTGTTAATACAGATGCGTAGACTTGCCTAAAGTCAAGGTTATATTTTAAATTACCCGTATTATCTAAATCCGATAAATCTGGATGACTACTTATAAAGCCATTGCCTTCTAAACCGGAACTGAATAACATTATTTGCGACGCTGCCCCATGATCCGTTCCATTAGATCCATTTTGTGCTGTTCTTCTACCAAATTCAGAAATAGTCATTGACAACACTTTATCTCCCCATCCGGCAGTATCTAAATCCGTATAAAAAGCTTCAAGAGCTCCTGATAATTCTGTCATTAATGCTTCATGTCGAACAGGCTGGTTGCTATGTGTATCAAAGCCTCCAAGAGACACAAAAAACACCTTAGTACCTAAATTTCCTCGTACAAGTCGTGCTACAATTTGTAACTGTTCGGAAAGATCTCCATCTGTATAGCCAGTGCCTTCAGGAACACTTTCAAAAGCTGTATTTATAACTTCTGCATAGTTTAAGGTTGTATTCGCTAAGCCTCTCAGGTACTCTGACTGACTTCCATGAAATGTGTCGGCAATATTATCAAGACTAAACACAACACCTTGACTTGCGATTTGATATAACTGTTGCGGGTTGGCAACAGCCATTGCATATGATGTTTCATCACCATCAAAAATAAGGTTTCCTTGATTGCCTACTTGTATAGCTGCAGGTTTCTCTGGTGGACTGAATAAAAAATCTGGATATATTTCTTCAAAATAACGCCCCATCCAACCTGTAGTTTCAATTTGATTTTCGACATCTGCCGTTGCCCAATTATCCGAACCTAGAAAATGTGATAAGCTATGATTATCATAACCAACACCATGTACAATACGCATTTTGCCGTCATCCCACAAATTCTTCACGCCTTGCATATAGTTTGCTACTCCAAAATTATCATCAAGTGGTAACAAACTGTTTTCTTCAATTTTTATATTCGGTCTTAAATTGGCATATGTATCATAATCATAGGTAGGAACTATGGTATTAAGGCCATCATTTCCACCTTTTAATCTTATGATTACCAGGACACGATCTGAAGGGGACTCATCTATGGCGACTGCTAAAGACGAAGAAGCAGAGGCGCTCACAATATTATTAGAAAGCGTAATCGCACCAGCTCCTGTAAGCCCTAAAGCCTGCATGAATGCACGTCGACTCCAAGAACGATGTTCATGGTCGTGCTGCTTGTTATTCTTTTCGTTTAAATTATTTGGGTGGTTGTTATCTTGATTACACATGGCTATTATTTTAATTGAAATTCAGGAATTCTAACGATATAGTAGAGTAAGTCTCGTACTTGATTAGGAACGTCCGCCCAATATAAATCCCAAACACCATCATCAAAATAATTTTGAGGTACATCTCCTTTAAATACATCGGTGATAGCATCGTATTCAGATTGATTAGGTAATTCTTCCGTTAATAGAAAATCAACTAATTTTTTACTGATAACTGCGGGGTCATTTCCGTTTCCAGCCACATTAATGGCCCATGTTCTAAATTGTTCGTCGTCATGTTGCTTATATTTATTTACCAAAAACTCAGCAGCTTTCCATCGCCCGGTAAAAGAACTGGAATTAATCCACGAACGGTCACCTTGCCATCCGGCAACATCTGGAGGATTATAGAGTTCTTGCCCCACGTTTAGGGCATCTATACGAATTCTATTAATCAAATCGTATGTTGGACTTACTTGAAAATTAAGTTCCTTATGTAAGCCCAAGTATAAATCTAATGGGCTTTTTATTATGACACCAGTCTTTAACGAATTAAAAAAGGATTCGCTTTTTAATAAGTCTTTTACCACTGGAGCAATCTCAAAATCTGCATCTATAAATGTCTGTGCCAAATTTGATATCACAGATACGTCAACTTCACCTCCAATAAAGTAAGTGTAGAGTTTCTTGCAGATAAAATTTGCAATCAGACTACCTTTTTGTTCAAAAAGAATATCGATAACATCGTCATAACCCCAGTTATCTGTTTGTTCGAATATGGTTTTTGGATCGTCATCAAACGTACTTTCTTTAAATGTAATTGGCCCCCAAACTACAGGGCGGTCATTCCAACCTGTAAGAGCTCTTGCCGTTTCTTCTATATCGGTTTGCGTATAACCGTTATTTTCCCCTAAAGTAAAGAGTTCGTACAACTCTCGAGCATAATTTTCGTTTGGGCTGTTTTTTTTATTTTGGTAACCGTTTAAATACATCAACATGGGCGATGTTAATCCGATAGCATGAACGAAATCCTTAAAATTGCCAAGTGCATATGTTTGTAAGGTATTGTAGTACTGAAAGAGGTATGACGGGCTACTACCATATCCAGGATATTCTGTAACAAAATGATTGCTCCAAAATAATGTTAGAGATTCTCTTAATCCATTATTCAATAAGTCGTTTAGTGTTTGCTTTTGCCAATCCCTACGATATGCAAAAGGTTGGAGTGGAGCAACATCAAAGTCTGGTCGTGCCCAATAGCCCCATTCTGGTGCTTCGGTTGCAGGTAAGGAAGCTGCATTATCAACAATACTATCTATTACCTGTGATGGTCCATCTAATAAATATGTAGGAATGTCTTGATCACTAATGCCAAAACTTATTCTCCTAAATAGATGTTGTACTTTATCAGAATCCCAAGGATTGTCTTGCGTTGGTATGTAAGGTGTAAGGTTTTGTGCTGCTGGGGAAAGTAATCTTGAGTTCATATACTGAGATTTAAACTGAATATTATATGTACGAGTATAACTACTTGTAAGGATTATCTTAAATTTAAAAGTAAGTAATTAATTTTCAATTAATTGACATATATCGCTGTATAGCCATAATTATCGATAATGTAAGCTAGAAAGTGAAGGTTAAGTTTTTATTCACTTTTTATAGTAAATTCTACTAATACCTATAACTCATTTAGGTTAAATAATAACTATGGTTTGTTTTAGTAAAGGACAAAATAAACACATTAGTAGGTAAGTAGATGTCTTTTAAATAACTGTTAATGTTGTTGATAATATGAAGTTTAAGGTGTATTTTTAAATATGGGTATTAAACATACATATCGAATTGTTCTCTTAGTTTTTGTAAGTGTGATTAATATTTCATGCAAATCCTCTGATAAGGCTGCTAAAGCCAATGCAGATAATTTGGCTTATGAAAATTTATTAGCGCTTATAGAGAATAAAGCATTTCAGATAGACTTACAGAGTGCGGAACCATTTAATACTTTAGCGACAGCTCAGGTAATAAACGATATCATGATACCGCAAACTGGTAATAATGCCAGTCGCATTAATATTAATGCAGATGCTCATAAATTTATAATGATAAACGATAAAGTTAAAGGGAGTATGCCGTTTTTTGGTGAGATGCGTATGGGAAGCGGCCATTATGGAAATTCTGATGGCGGTATTAATATTAATGATACGCCTGACAAATTTCGAATACTACCAAACGAAAAAAAGAAAAGAGTAGTAGTTAAGTTTAATGTGCAAGACCTTAATACTAATTCCGAGAACTATAATGTAACATTAACGGCATTCCCAAACGGAAACGCTCAGATGGTTTTTGTTTCTACACATCGTACGCTTATCAGATATAATGGTTTGCTAAAACCTTTAGAAGCTGATATAGAGTAGCATTAATTTTTAAATTAATCAAAATTCTATTTGACATAATATAAATTATGATACAAAAGTAAGCGTAAGTATTTAAGGGTCAACACCTTAGTTGTAATTCATAATTCTATATTATGTAAAATATCCCTGAAGCTCCGAGAATTGATTAAAACTTACAACAGGGTCATCAAACTTTTTTAAGCGGTGTCTGCGACGCATATTTTCATTTGTCCCATAATTAGTCGTTATGTAAAATAGCCGCTACCAAGCGCTCGATTGCTTTTTAAAATCAAATTGCTCAGGCAATTTATTTTAAACACAATT
>CALDUJ010000022.1 GCA_937923735.1 uncultured Flavobacteriaceae bacterium
TAAAAGTTATGAGTCCCAAAAAAATTATTCTTTACACATTCATTATTTCAACCTTTATTGCTTGCTCAAGTGATAACAACAGTCAACCTGATGATGATTTACAGGTAATAAAACCTAATATTTTGTTGATAATTGCTGACGATATGGGCTTGGATGCTACTCCAGGATATAGTGTAGGTAGTATCAAGCCAAATATGCCAAATTTACAAGGTTTAATCAATAATGGAGTAAGATTCAATAACTTATGGTCCAATCCCGTTTGTACACCAACCAGAGGAACAATTTTGACTGGAAAATATGGGTTTAGAACAGGCGTTTTAAAGGTAGACGATGATATGCCTACTTCAGAAACTTCAATTCAAAAATATTTAGACAATAATGGTTCAGGATACAATCATGCGGTAATTGGTAAATGGCATTTATCTAATGATTCCAATCATCCAACTAATATGGGTGTTAATTATTACGCAGGACTTTTAAATGGAGGAGTTCAATCTTACACCAATTGGAACCTAACAGAAAATGGGGTGACATCTTCTTCAAATGAGTATACAACTTCAAAATTTACGGATTTAGCTATAGATTGGATAGATAATCAAGAAGATTCTTGGTTTTTATGGCTTGCATACAATGCACCACACACGCCCTTTCATTTACCTCCTAATGATTTACATTATCAAGGTAATTTGCCATCAGATCAGGCTAGTGTAGATGCGAATCCAACACCCTATTACATGGCTATGTTGGAGGCGCTGGATACAGAAATTGGGCGTCTTTTTTCTTCAATGACTCAAGAAGAATTAGATAATACAATTGTAATTTTTATTGGTGACAACGGAACACCAGGTCAGGTAGTACAGTATTACCCTTCGCAAAGAGCCAAAGGATCTGTGTACCAAGGGGGTGTTAATGTGCCAATGATTGTTTCTGGTAAAAATGTTACTAGGATGAATGAAGAGGAAGATGCCTTAATAAATACAACCGATTTATTTGCAACTATTGCGGATGTTTCAGGAACAGGAATTACAGAAATAAATGATAGTAAGAGCTTTAAAGCTTTATTATCAAGTTCTAATTCTGGAACGAGAGATTATGCCTATACAGAGATAGGTAGCACTACTGGAGATGGAGATTTAACCATTAGAAATGCGACCCACAAGTATATTCTTTTTGAGGATGGTAGAGAAGCGCTTTATGATTTAAGTATAGATACTTTTGAGAACCCTAATTTACTTAACGCAAATCAGCTTCCTTTAAGCGATGAGAATAGCGCTGTAAAAGATGAATTGACATTGAAATTAAGTGAAATCAGACAGTAGGCTATTTCTTTAATTTTGACTTTTATTTAACATAGCTGAACACAAGTTCTCTTCATAAATAGTATCTAAAGATTTATAACATACTAAAATATAAACACGATGATAAGTAAAGTGAAAATTATAATTGGAACACTAATATTTCTATTCAGTATAAATAGTAATGCGCAAGCCCCAAAAGAGAATAGAGATAAGACTAAAAAACAAAATGTAGAAGAAGTCTTTAAAAAAAGAGATAAAAACGAAGATGGTAAGTTAGAGAAAAGTGAATTGGTTGGTATTATCTCTAATGATTTTGAAAGAGTTGACACTGATGAAGATGGCTTTCTGACTTTAGAAGAATTTAAGAAGGCACCAAGATTTAATAGGCAAAATAGAGGGAGAAGAGGTAGGCCAAATATAGATGAGATGATGACCAAAATGGATAGTAATCAAGATGGGAAATTGTCAGAAGAAGAGGCAAAGGGACCTTTGGCTAAAAGGTTTGCAAAGATTGATACTAATGAAGATGGTTATCTCACTAAAGATGAATTAGAAAAGGCGCCTAAGCCAAATCGTAGAAGAGGTCAAGGGAGACAGCAACAAGGAAGACAAAATTAAATCGTAGTCGCACACAAGTTTTAATTTTTAAACACATCTAAAAAACAATAACCTAAACTTAAAAAATGAAGAATTTATTAAAACCATTATCCGTAATCGCTTTCTTGACTGTGGTGCTAATTGCTTGTTCAAGTAGTGACGATAATTCAGGAACCGATGATGAAATGACTACAGGTGAATTACATGCTGCTTTTGCTGAGTTCGATTCTGATGAGACAAATATTTACCTAAGCGGTTCCAATGTTGTAATTGAAACTACAGGAAACCCAAATCATACAACAGTATATTGGGGAGATGGACATGCGCTTTATATAGACGAACCAACTGTGCAGACCACTCCTAGTACGATACCAGGATTTGATGGTTCTGCGACATTAACTGTATCGCAAAATCCACAATTAGCAAGTTCGTCGACGGCGACATCACTTGGTGCTATTGGAATTGCTGTAAGTGGAGCTGCAATATACAACGACCAAGAAGGTAATGGGCCTTTAGATGGAGCAGCAGTAAGTTTAGATTATACAGGTGGACATATTGGGCCAGGTGTATATCACTATCATTTAGAGCCTACAGCTTGGTCTGAAGATGACTCTAATCTAGTTGGTATTTTGGCTGATGGTTTTTTTGTGTATGGCCGTAAGTGTAGTTCCACAGGGACTTATCCTACAGACTTGGATGCTTCGGGTGGGCATACAAGCACAACGCAACATGCAACTGATTCTGAATACCATTATCATATAGAGAATGAGTTATACCTTAATCAATACTATATTATTTTCCCAGGTGATTACCAAGGCACACCAAATAGCATTAACTAAGTACTTGTTGCTAGTTGTAATACTCTTTACTGCTTGTAATACTAATGATAGTAAAGTTATTAATGATGTTCAGGTAAATGAGCAGGATATTGTATTAAATCAGTTGGAAGGTAAATGGTATTATAAGGATGTAGCTTTTAATGGTTATGCTATTGCTTATCATTTAAACGGAAACATAGCTCAAAGTGTTGGTTATTATGATGGCAAGAAAGAAGGCATTGTCAAAAAATGGTTTGATACTGGGGCACTCCAAAAAGAGTCAAATTATAATGCAAATCAATTAGAGGGTATTGTGCAAAGCTGGTGGCCTGATGGCACATTAAGCTCTGAATCTCATTATGTGAATGGTGTTAGGCAAGGTGTCCAAAAAAGATGGCATCCCAATGGACAATTAGCACTATCGGTAACTATGAATAATGGAAAAGAAGAGGGTATGCAGCAGGCATGGTTAGAGAACGGAAAGATATATGTTAACTACGAAGCTAAAAACGGACGCACATTTGGTCTGAGAAAAGCAAAACTATGTTATGAACTAGAAGATGAAACTGTTAAATACTAAATTTTGCGTAATCCTATTGGCACTTGCTTCTTTTTTTAGCTGCAAGCGAACAGTAAGTGAAGAGAAGAGTAGTAGGGTGGATATGTTACCTTACTACAACGAAGCAACCTTTACGCCTAATTGGCTTTTGCCGACTGAAAATAGAGGTTTTCATAAAATACCTTCTTTTAGTCTCACAAACCAAGAAGGAGAAACCGTTACAGGTGCTACATTTGATGATAAAATTTATGTAGCTGATTTCTTTTTTACGAGCTGTCCAGGCATTTGCCCTAAAATGACAGAGAACATGACACTTGTGCAGGAGGCTTTTAAAAATGATGATGATGTATTATTACTATCACATTCAGTAACACCTGAAACAGACTCTGTTCTAACTTTAAAAAACTATGCCAAAGCAAAGGGAGTATTGTCCAATAAATGGCATTTAGTGACGGGTGATAGAAAACAGATTTACGATTTGGGACGCTATGCTTATTTTGTTGAAGAAGATTTAGGTAAGGAAAAAACTGAGGACGATTTCTTACATACAGAGAATTTTGTATTAGTGGATAAGAACAAACATATACGTGGCATTTATAATGGGTTGAATAAAACCTCTGTACAGCAACTTATAGCTGATATCAAGACGCTTCGTGAAGAATATTTATAACTGTATTTTTTTGATTGATGGTGATAGACATTATGATAATAGTTGTTTAGTTTGAGTTCATAATTCTTATAATGTCTATAAAAGCTTCGCTAGTATTAGCGAAGCTTTTTCTATTTTTATGAAAATTACCTAATCATGAAAAAACTGACCGCTATTATTATTCTTGTTTGTTTGATGTCTTGTAAGGAAGAGAAGCATCTAGAGCGTAGAGATATTTCTAAAGTTGAAATAGAAACTTTGATTCAAGATTCTTTATTAAATGTTAGGGCTTTGGATATAAATAATTACAAAGAGGGTATTTTCGCAACATCTGATGCTAGAATGGGTATTATTTTTGAAGAAGCAGATTGGAGAAAGAAAAATGGAGAAAAAGTACATGCTATTGTAACTGACTCAGTATACTTAAAATATGATAGCATTGTTCCTAATTTTAGGGCATTAAGTAACAGCGGCAAAGATGTTTACTTATTATCTATTGGAAGTCCAGCTCTTTTGTATAAAATTACTCCCAAGGATAATGTTAGTATTGTTTATAAAGAAACTCATGAAAAAACCTTCTATGATTCTATGGATTTTTGGAACGACCAAGAAGGTATAGCCATAGGCGACTCGACTGATGGTTGCTTGAGTGTCATTATTACTAGAGATGGTGGAGAAACATGGGATAAACTATCATGTGATAATTTACCAAAAGGAACAGAAAACGAGGGTGCATTTGCTGCAAGTGATACTAATATTTCCATCGTTGGAGATAACACTTGGGTTGCAACTACAGCAGGACGTATATATTATTCTCCAGATAAAGGTATAAACTGGGATGTGTTTGACACTCCTATTGTTAAAGATAAAGAAACAGAAGGTATTTACTCCATAGATTTTTACGATGAGTTAAATGGTTTTGCCATTGGTGGCGATTATACAAAACCAGATGATAATCAAGCCAATAAAATTCTAACTAAAGATGGTGGTAAGACATGGCAGTTAGTTGCAGAAGGACAAGAACCAGGTTATAGGAGTTGTGTACAATACATCCCGAATAGAGCAGGGAAGGAGTTAGTTGCTATTGGTTTTAAGGGTATTGATTATTCCAACGATGGAGGTTATAACTGGAAACACTTAAGTGATGAAGGTTTTTATACCGTAAGGTTTTTGAATGATAGTATTGCTTATGCTGCTGGGAAGGGAAGAATATCCAAACTAACTTTCAGGAAATAAAAAAGAGAAGCATTTGCTTCTCTTTTAAATCTAATTTTTTCGTTGTTGTCTCTTTTGTCGAAATTCTTTCAGTCTTTGTAATAATATTTTATTGAATTCGTCTTCAGCTGCTTTTAATCGAATGATTTTTTCGGCAGAGATTACTTTTCTCAAATCATTTACTAAAGTAACTCTAGCATCGTGTAAATCGTTTTCTACTGACATTAATCTAGTTAGTAATTTCTCAGCTTGAGTATCAGAGAGATTGTTACTATTAGTACGTATTTCACGCTTTATGTTTCTCAAATCCGTATTACGAAGTTTAGAAGTTTTTTCATCAAAAGCATTATAAACAGGCCAGAATTTCTGTGCTTCTTGAGCGCTTAAGTCAAGCTTTTTAGTTATGTGAGCTACTTTCATTGCTTTGATGCGTTCGCCAGAAGGTTGTTGCGCCAATGATGTAAAGCTTATAAGTATTATTAGTATTGCGATTAATTTTTTACTCACGTCGTTTATATTAATTAAGTGTTCGTGAAAATTCACAGAATTTTTCATTTTATTGTTCTATAATGTCTTCTAAATTGGCATTGTCTATTAAATAGTCTTCTAGAGACTCCTCACTAAAGTTATCATTAATGATACCAAAATCGTCTTGAGATAAGTCTTCTTCTGTTAATAGTGAAGCTATATCATAAGTATCTAAGTCCTGTTGTTCTAAATAGGTTTCAACAAGTTCCATATCGAGAGGTGCTTCTCCTTTATTTATAAAAAGCCCAAACATAATTATAATTGCTGCAGCTATACTAGAAAAGTATAGAATGTTTCGTCTTGAGAATAATGGAATTACTTTCGTGACTTTATCTTCTTTTAGATTCTCAAAAATTACGTCCTCGATATTTTCAAAATAATTGTCAGGTGTCTTGAAACCACTATTTGTTATTTTATCAAGTCTCACATCTTCATTGAGCTTAGCCATAACACGGTCTTCAATCGATTCAAAGTAAGTATCGGGTGCTTCATAACCAGCTTCTCTGATATCCGCTAGAGTGTTTTCATCTTTGAGTTTATCAAAGACAGTATCTTCAATCGATTCAAAATAAATATCAGGAGTTTTAAATCCTGTTTTTTTGATGTTATGTAATTTCTTGTTCTTCATTTATTCTTTGACTAAAATATTGCCAAATGGTTTAACCTGTTGTTAAATAAGCTTCTATCTTTTTTACCGCTATATGGTAGGATGCTTTCAGTGCACCTTCACTGGTTTCTAGTATATCAGACATTTCTTTGTATTTAAGGTCATCAAAATATTTCATATTAAAAACCAATTGTTGTTTTTCAGGTAATGATGATATTGCTTTTTGTAATTTTATTTGAATCTCATTGCCTTCAAAATAGACGTCCGCTTCTAGGTTATTTATTGCCTGCTCTTTTAATTCTTCACTAGTAATATTTGCTCTTTTTGCGTTTTTGTTGAGATGCGTAATAGACTCATTAGTGGCTATACGATACATCCATGAGAACAATTTGCTATCTCCCTTAAAGGTATCAATATTCCTATAAACTTTTATAAAAGTATTCTGTAATACATCATCCGCATCGTCATGAGAAATGACAATTTTACGTATATGCCAATAGAGACGTTCTTTGTATTGAGACATCAACTCCCTAAACCCCTGTTCTCGAGTAGTAGGATTTGTTAACTGGTCAATAAATTGAGATTCTTCAGTCACTAATTATAGGTTGTTTGATGCTTAGACTTTCCAAAATAATAAAAGTTTAATCAACTTGATTTTTTTTCAAAAAAAGTAATGATTATGTAGTCTTATGATTACAAATACGGTCTTAATCGATAAAAATAACACTTAATCGATTAATATTATTTTCAAATCTATTGTAATGATTTCAAGGTCGTAGCGAAGACTTACTTTCGTTATGCAGTTGATTATGCTGTTCTATTATCCCCTTTATTTAATAGAGCTAGTTTGAAGGGCAGGATTAGTTCCTGTCCTTTTTTTTGAAATACTGTCAAAAAGTTAATTGATTGAATTATAGAAAGTTAAAATATAAATAATCGATTAAGTGTGTTTAAAATAAGATGAAATGCAGTTTTTCCTTGTTTTGTTTAACATTTTATTATATGTTTACAGTCTTAACCTACAGTATTACCATACACCCCAAATCTGTGGTAATGCAAAAAAAAGGATGAGAGTTTTCTCATCCTTTTTTTATTTCCAATACTTTAAGTTAGCTTTCTATTATTGAATAGACTGCATCTCGACAAGTTTATTGTACATACCTTGCTTTTTGATAAGATTTTCATGAGTACCTTGTTCTGCAATTTTCCCTTTTTGTAGTACTATAATTGTGTCGGCTTTCTGAATAGTAGATAACCTGTGTGCAATAACAATAGAGGTACGATTCTCCATCATCTTATCTAATGCGTCTTGTACAAGGCGTTCGCTTTCAGTATCTAAAGCTGAGGTGGCTTCATCAAGAATCATTATTGGAGGGTTTTTTAGCACTGCTCTAGCGATGCTGAGACGTTGCTTCTGCCCCCCAGAGAGCTTATTACCAGAATCCCCTATGTTTGTCTCTATGCCGTCGGGTAAGTCTTTAACAAACTCCCAAGCGTTTGCAATTTTTAAAGCCTCGATAACTTCTTGGTCTGAAGCATCGATTTTTCCTAAAAGGATATTATTCTTTACAGTGTCATTAAACAAAATAGAATCCTGGGTTACCAAGCCCATTAAATGCCTTAAGGAATGTTTAGTCATATCCTTAATGTTTATATCATCTATTTCGATTGCACCTTCATTAACATCATAAAACCTTGTAACCAAATTTGCAATAGTAGACTTGCCACTGCCAGATTGCCCAACAAGAGCAACAGTTTTTCCTTTTTCCACATTCATAGAAAAGTTATCTAGTACGATATCATCTTCATATTTAAATGCGATATTTTTTATGTTAATTCCTGATGTAAAGTATTCTTTAGTAATCGCATCAGGTTTGTCTTCAATCGGACTTTTAGTTTCAATGATTTCGAGAACTCGTTCGGCTGCTGCATTTCCTTTTTTTACACTATAACTCGCTTTGCTAATCGCTTTAGCTGGTGTAAGTATATTATATGCCAATCCCATATAAACTATAAATAACCCTGCATCTAGCGCTGTTTGAGGTGTTTCAGGGTTAAGAACCATCTGCCCTCCATACCATAACAATACAGCAATCACACTTATACCTAAAAACTCGCTTACTGGCCCCGCTAGATTTTTACGATTTAATAAACTATTAGAAAAATTATAAAATCGTTGTGTGGATTCTTGAAATTTATTGCCAAATATTGTTTCAGCATTAAAGCCTTTAATGACTTTTAATCCGCCTAAAGTTTCTTCTAGAATAGATAAGAAAAAGCCTTGCTCTTTCTGAACTTTATCAGATTTACGTTTAAGTGATTTTCCTATGAGAGAAATCAAGAAACCAGAAACTGGAATAAATATAAAAACGAATATGGTAAGTTTCGTGCTTATTAAAAACATCGAAATGATAGTGAAAAGAATCATTAATGGTTCTCTTACAATTAATTCTAAGATGGAAAGAAAAGAGTGCTGGATTTCCAATACATCTGAGGTTATTCTTGCAATAGTATCTCCTTTTCTCTTTTCAGAATAATAGGAAACAGGCAACTCCACCGTTTTTTTATAGAGTTCGTTACGCAAGTCTTTAAGTACACCGTTTCTTAAAAATGTGATAAAATACATAGCCAGGTAACTAAAAAAATTCTTTAGCAAGAATGTAACAATCACTAGTATCACCATAAATATTAAGACATCATCTACACCTTCAGCTTTTTTCTGAGTGACAAAAAAATTAAGATAGGCTTCACCATAGTTTGTTATATTCTTTATGCCCGTCCAAACTGGTTTTTCATGAAGCGATTCAGTTTGATTAAATAAAACCTTAAGCATTGGGAATAATGAAATCATGGACAATGTCCCAAATAATGCATAAAAAATGTTAGATATAATATTCAATATCGCAAAGCCTCTGTAAGGCTTAGCAAAACGAAGTATTTTTTTGAAGTAGTTCATAACTACAGATTCAAGGCATTAATTATGCCTTTTATTTTATGGTCTAGAGAATCTGCTGTTTTGTCATATTCAGAAATAGATTCTAAATTAGTATTTACACTAAAATAGAATTTTATTTTTGGCTCTGTCCCACTTGGTCGCATGGCTATTTTAGTGCCGTCATCTAAATAATAGATTAAGACATTGGACTTTGGAATATCTATAGAATGACTATCACCGCTTGTCATATCTTTAGCAACGGAGGTTTGATAATCTTCAAAAAGTGTCACTTTTTTACCATCTATTTCTTTTAGAGGATTATCTCTCAAATCTATCATCATTTGCTTGATTTCTTGAGCGCCTTCAATACCTTTTTTAGTAATAGCGATTAAATGTTCTTTATAAAGGCCATGCTTTGTATACAGTTTCATAAGTTCATTATAAAAAGAACTATCACTATTTTTTGCTTGCGCAGCAATTTCACATGCCAACAAAGCTGCAGTTACAGCATCTTTATCTCTCACAAAGTCTCCTACCATAAAACCAAAACTTTCTTCGCCTCCTCCAACAAAATCTTGCTTTGGAAAATCTTTAATCATTTTGGCAATCCATTTAAACCCAGTAAGACCTATTTTGTATTCTACCCCATAATTATCAGCTAAATCTTGCATCATTGGTGTTGATACTATGGTAGAAGCAATAAACTCATTACCATCAATCTTACCATTTTTCTGCCATTGTTGTAATAAGAAATTGGTCATGACAACCATTGCTTGATTACCGTTAAGTAGTTTTATATTGTTGTCTAAATCTCTAACGGCAACACCCAAACGATCACTATCTGGATCTGTACCAATAACTATATCTGCATCTAACTTGTTTGCCAATTCGGTAGCCATGGCAAGCGCTTCTGGTTCTTCGGGATTCGGTGATTTTACTGTAGGAAAGTCTCCGTTAGGCTCAGCTTGTTCTTCAACAATATGCACATTACTGTAACCAGCACGTTTTAGGGTTTCTGGAATTGCTGTTATGGAGGTTCCGTGTAATGACGTAAAAACAATCTTTAAATTGTCTTTTGCATTTGATGGTGTGTTAAAACTTCCATTTTCAACGGATGCATTAATAAATGAATCATCAACATCTTCCCCAACAATCTCAATCAAATCTTCGTTAGCTTCAAACTTTATATCTGAGTAATCAATACGATTGATTTCCGAAATAATTTCTGAATCCTGTGGCGGAACTAGCTGCCCACCGTCTTGCCAATACACTTTATAACCATTATACTCTGGTGGGTTATGAGATGCTGTTAAAACAATTCCAGTGTGACAATTAAGATGTTTTACTGCATAAGACAATTCTGGCGTCGTTCTTAGGTCTTCAAACAAAAAAACCTTTATGCCATTAGCTGAAAATACATCTGCAACTACTTTAGCTAATGTTTTGCTATTATGCCTGCAATCATAAGCAATAGCTACTTTTATGTCTTCTCCTTTAAAAGTGTCTTTTAAATAATTGGATAATCCCTGTGTGTTTTTACCAAGTGTATATTTATTGATTCGGTTGGTGCCTATACCCATAATACCTCTCATACCGCCAGTTCCAAATTCAAGATCCTTGTAAAAAGCCTCTTGTATTTCTTTAGGATTAAAAGCTATAGAATCTTTTATCTGCTGTTGTGTACCTGCATCAAAAGCAGGTGTTAGCCAGGTATTAATTCTATCTAATATTTTAGGTTCTATGTAAATCATTTTAATGTTTTATGGTGTTTTAAATTAATTTATTTTTTTCAAATAATTAATTTGTTTCCTCATTAATTGTATACCGAGGACTATCTTTTTTTGAACGTAAAATCATTTCTCCTAAAAATCCAGCTACGAAAAATTGTGCTCCAATTATCATTGTTGCTAATGCAATATAAAATTGTGGCCGATCCGTGATTAATCGACCGTCTGGATTTAAAAAAAGCTTGTCGATGCCAAGATATGCCGAAAAACCAAATCCTATTATAAACATAAGTACACCCCAAGAGCCAAAAAAATGCATTGGTCTTTTTCCAAATTTAGAAATAAATGAAATTGTCATTAAATCTAAGAAACCATTTATAAATCGTTCCATACCAAATTTTGTTTTACCGTATTTGCGTGCTTGATGCTTTACTATTTTTTCGCCAATATTGCTGAAACCAGCATTTTTGGCAAGAACAGGAATATATCTATGCATTTCCCCATGAACATCAATATTTTTTACAACTTCTTTTTTATAGGCTTTTAGTCCACAATTAAAGTCGTTTAATTTTACTTTTGAAGTGCGTCTGGCGGCCCAGTTAAATAGCTTTGAAGGTAAGTTCTTCGAGATTACAGAATCGTATCGCTTCTTTTTCCATCCAGAGATAAGGTCATAACCATCTTCAACAATCATTTTGTATAGTTCTGGAATCTCTTCTGGGTTGTCCTGTAAATCCGCATCCATTGTAATAATAACATCTCCTTTTGTCGCTTTAAAACCAGCGTGTAAAGCTTGAGACTTACCAAAATTCTTTGAGAACTTGATGCCTTTAACGCTAGTATCTTTTTTAGAAAGGGTTTTAATCGTTTGCCAAGAATCATCAGTGCTACCATCATCAATAAAGATGATTTCATACAAAAAACCATTGGACTGCATAACGGACGCAATCCAATGGTGTAATTCTATTAAGGAGTCATTTTCGTTAAGTAACGGTATGACTACTGATATGTTCATGTACTACTGTTCTTGTTGTAGAACAAAAGTAAGTAATAAATTTTAAGCTTCGTTAGGGTCTTTCCTTTTTACTATAGCCGCCACGATAAGACCAATAACACTCATTATTGCCAATTGCATAACTACAGATTTTAGTTGATTTCCTATTGAAAAATTGTCTTTGCCTTCGGCTTCAGCCATGGCTTGGTCTATTGCTTCTTGAGGAGCTCCAAATCTTTCCATCATTCCTCTAGTCATTTCAAGTATTTGATCATTTAAATATTGTGCAGCTTCTGGGTCAATTACGTTAAAAAGCAAGATGCCAATAATGGTACTTATTACTATTGCAACTAAGGAAGTAATGAAGAACGGAATAAATGCATTTTTAAACGAAATATAGCCGCCAATTAGTTTTCTAGCTTTTAAAGATGCCATAACCGCTATGACAATCGAAATTATTCCTAATAGAATATTTAATTTCCAATTAATAAAAGAGTCAATGCTGAATACATATCTTAGCACTGTTGCTATAAGAATGAATAGCCCGAGATAAATCCCATAATTTAGCCCAACTGATTTGATTGTTTTTTCCATTTCTATGTTTTTGATGGTTACTGCAAGTTAGTAAACATTTTAGGTATTTTGTTACAAAAGAATTTTTTAGCTAATAAAATCAGAATAAATAATTGCAGATTTAATGAAAATAACTAAATTTGCACTCTGAAAATTGAAAGACAGTATCATGAAATGAGCTTTCTAGGTCAAACGCTTTAAAACACTAATACTAGTGGCGAATTACATCTGACCTCTAAAGCAATAAAAGATAAACAGATGAAAAAAGGTATACACCCAGAGAATTACAGACTTATAGCATTTAAAGACATGTCTAACGACGATGTATTTTTAACTAAGTCTACAGCTGAGACGAAAGAAACTATTGAGGTTGATGGTGTTGAGTATCCATTAGTAAAATTGGAAATTTCTAGAACATCTCACCCTTTTTATACTGGTAAATCTAAACTTATTGATACAGCAGGACGTATCGACAAATTCAAAAACAAATACGCGAAGTTCAAGAAGTAATTTGAACGAAATAATATATCTAAAGCCTTTCATTATCGAAAGGCTTTTTTATTTTTACAAAAAACCTAACTCATGAATTATATTCTGTTTGATGGTCCCTCACGTAATAATTTACTCCCATTCACTTATACTAGACCTGTTGCCGATATTCGGGTTGGTATTTTGACGATTAGAGAGAAATGGGAACGTCATCTTAATTTTACAACAACTACAATCACTGAGGATTATTTAACTGATAAATATCCAATGGTAGAAATGGAAGATAACATTATGATAAGTGCTTCTTTTTTACCAAATATTGATTTGATTGATTTAGTTAGGAATTTGTCTGTTAATGAAGCAATTTTTAAGGAGGACACCGTTGTTGCTTTTTATACGAATAGTACACAAGAAGAAGTGAATTTTGATGATTATAAAATCACTCAATATAATGGAGATGCAGTAGAAATAAATCATACTTGGGATATATTCTCTAAGAACGATGAAGCTATTAAACAAGATTTTAATCTAATTACTAATGGTAGAAAATCACAAGTAATTCCGGACTCAGTGAATGTGATTGCACCTGATAATATTTTTATAGAAGAAGGAGCCAAGATTCAGTTTTCAACGTTAAATGCGAGTACTGGCCCAATCTATATAGGAAAGGACTCTGAGGTAATGGAAGGTTCTGTTATACGAGGACCTCTTGCTTTATGTGATAACTCTGTGGTAAAAATGGGAGCCAAGATATATGGAGCTACTACAGTCGGCCCATATAGTAAAGTAGGAGGAGAAGTCAGTAATTCTGTTTTGTTTGGGTATTCTAATAAAGGGCATGAAGGCTTTATTGGTAATACAGTATTGGGGGAATGGTGTAACCTTGGAGCAGATACTAATACTTCTAATTTAAAAAACAATTATGCTGAGGTACGACTCTGTAATTACGATACAGGTCGTTTTGCTCCGACTGGATTACAATTCTGTGGACTGATGATGGGAGACCATAGTAAATGTGGCATAAATACAATGTTTAATACTGGTACTGTAGTTGGGGTAAATGCCAACATTTTTGGCAGTGGTTATCCTAGAAATTTTATTTCAAGTTTTAGCTGGGGCGGAAATTCAGGTTTTATGACTTATAAAACCAATAAAGCCTTCGAAGTTGCAGAAGTTGTTATGGCTAGGAGAAAGATTGAGTTTTCCGAACTGGACAAGAATATTCTTGAGCATATATTCGAAATCACCAAAAAATATCGAAAAGATTAGACGAGAAGAGTTACAATTAACCCATTTGTATTTCAACGAAAATTTAACTTTCTTTTCTCAATAGAAATAGGTTTTGGTTATATTTATATTTCTTAAAGAGTTCTATTTTAATAATTTATGAAGCTTATTTTTACTCGGATTCCTTATTTTACTTTTTTATTTCTACTCATTCTGTTAATTGATGTTTGTGTAAAAATACTGCTTCCACCGTTTCCTTATCGTTATATTTCAAAGCCAATGATAATTATACTACTGCTGGTTTTTTATGTTTATAATTATAATGAAACTAGTAGTAAGAAGTATAAATATGTAGTTATTGGTCTTTGTAGTTTTTTAATTGGAGATATCTTACTGATAACGCATTCCAATATGTATCTGTTTATTGGAGGTATGATGTTGTTTATGGTTGGTAAGATATTCTACAGCTTGAAATTTTCGCACACCACAGATTTTAATTTAATGAGACTTGTACCTTTTTTGCTGGTAATTTTCGCATTTATGGCAACATTGTTCAGTTTTATTTATGATAATCTGGATGAATTTTTTATTCCGGTTCTCTTTTACTTTTTTGTTTCTTTATTAACACTTCAAATAGCGTTCTTAAGAAAAGAAGCTGTTAATTTCTTGAGTTATATGCTTGTGCTATTTGGCTTAGAATTACTTGTAATTGGAGAGAGTGTATTGGCTTTAAAGATGTTTTATCAAGACATTCCTTATCAGGATGTTTTAACTATTTTATTATATGGAGTCTCTCAATACTTCATAGTATTAGGGTTAGTAAAAGAAAAGCAAAATCCCACTTTAACCCACACCAGAGATAGTGCTTCACAATAAATACCATAATAATCTTTGGTATAATCATCCTTATTGATAAGTTTTTTAAAACGAACTAATTTAATAGATTACTACTTTATGACTATTGTGTAATTTTTTGCTCCAAGTCTAGGATAAGTCTCACTTATTTAATTAAATTCTTCGGTGGTTGCTCCTTCTGAATAACGAAAATATTATCTTTTTTAGTTAATCAAACCTATATCTAACTCGCGCTATTTAGTATTTTGAGTGACACACTTATTAACAATTATGAATTCATAAATGTTAATAACTACAAAGTGTCCTGATGAATAGGATTTATTTTTTTGATGATTTTTGTTTTATAATAAGTCTTATAAAGATTTATGGATATTTTAAAACTAAAACTTAACTGTTAATAACATTTATAGTTATCAACAAAAATTAAGCCTACACATCATGAAGAAAACAATGTTTTTATTTTTGTTAGTGAGTTCTCTCGGGTATTCTCAAAAAGAAACTTACAATATTGTTAATTTGGATATTAATAATAGCAATAGCCATTACGGACTAATGTTTTATAACAATAATGATGTTTATTTTTCTGCGCCAGTACTAGACTCAAAAAATTTGCAAAGGCAAAAAGATAAAAAACATCCGATTTTTAGTTTGTTTGAGGGTAGACGAGAAAATGATGGCCAAATAACTAATGTAAAGCAATTTAAAACATCTAGAAATGGGGATTATAACAGCTCTAGTGCAGTTATAAGCCGTGATGGTAAATACATATACATAACAACAAACTACAGGAAAAAAGGAAATACTTATAAAAAAAATCAGAAGAGTTTTAACCTATTCATTGAGCGAGGTGAATTTGTAGAGGGTAAGGGATGGACAAATTTCAAGAAATTACCTTTTTGTAACCCTAATTATTCTTTTGGACATCCTGCTTTAAGTCCAGATGGAAAAACCTTATATTTTGTTTCTAACATACCAAGTGCGAAAGGACCGACAGATATTTTTAAGGTTGAAATATTGGGAGAGGATGATTACTCAGAGCCAGAGAATCTAGGTGTTTTGGTAAACTCCGTTAGAAAAGAAATGTTTCCTTTCGTAGACAAGAATGGGGTTCTGTATTTTTCTTCCGATAGAGATAATGGTATGGGAGGCTTGGATATATATAAATCAGAGCTTGGAACAAATCATCATTTCGAGAAGGCTAAACTATTACCGCACCCTATAAACAGTGAGTATGACGATTTTAGTTATACTATCAATCCTTTCAAAAAAGAGGGGTATTTTAGTTCAAGAAGACCCAGTGGAAAGGGAGATGATGACATTTACTATTTTACTATAACTAAGGAAATTAATACTACTCTAGTATCCTCTAATTAAGTTTTTTAGATACCAATTTCAATTCCAATAAATTTGTTGGATTTATTCCTAATCCCGTCACATTTTTTCTTGTAAAACGAACGGCTTTATCATAAAACATAGGAACTATTGGAGCTCTGCTCATTACTAACGAATCCATTTTTCTGTAAACAACAGCTCTAGCAACTGGATTTACTTCTAAAAAAGATGCTTCATACCATTTATCGAATAAATCGTCCTTAAAATGAGTGTAGTTAGGTCCGTTAGGAGCAAAATTCTTACTGTAATAAAGAGACAAGTAATTTTCTGCATCTGGATAGTCAGCAACCCAACTTGCTCTAAACATATCTAATTTGCCATTAGCTTTAGATTCTTTTAAGGAGGATGCGGGAATCACATCTACGTTAACACTAAGTCCAGTTTTTTGTAACTCGCGCTGTATATATTCGCAAAAACTCAAATATTCGCTAGTTGTTGTAATAGTGATTTCTGGATTTTGATTCCCAGTTTCCTGCTTATATTTTTCGACTAATAATTTGGCTTGTTCAGGATTGTATTTATAGCCTAATGTAATGTCATGCCCAGGCAAGCCATTTGGTATAAAGCCTCCAGTTGCAGGAGTGCCAATACCATTTCGTAGGTAAATAATCATTTTTTGTCTATCAAACCCCAAATTGATGGATTTTCGTAAAAGTTCAGATTTTATTTCGGGAGTTTCAGACGGCAAGAAAAATGCCAAGTACTCTGTGTTGAGATAGGGGCCTTGAATCATGTTTACATCATTTGCATAAAAGGCTCTAAGCTTTCCGTCAGCAGTTAAAATTTCATCTTTATAAGAAGCATCTAACCCAGAAACAAAATCAAGATTACCTTGAGCAAATTGCAAGAACTCACTTTGCTTATCAGGTAAGAAAGTTGTTGAAATAGCTTCGAGATAAGGAAGAGAATTACCTAAACTATCTTTTTCAAAATAATTACTATTTTTTCTAACTACTAGTTTAATGTTTTCTTCCCAGCGCTTAAATTTAAAAGGTCCTGTACCAATGGGGTTGGATCGAAAGTCTGAACCATAATATTCTACAATCTCCTTTGGCACAACGGAACAATATTTCATGGTCAGGAGTCCTAAAAAGGCTGGAAATGGTTGTTTCAATTTTATTTCGAAAGTTGAATCGTTTAATGCTTTAAAACTTTCCACTTTTTGAAATACCCAACTACCAGGTGATGCTATATTCTTGTCAATGATTCTATTAAAACTATATTCAAAATCTGATGCATTTGTTATTCTAGTTGAATCTTTCCCAAGCAATTCATGTTTATGAAAGTAAACATCTTTACGAAGATTAAAAGTGTATGTAGTTGCCGAATCTGAGATAGTCCAGTTCGTGGCAATAGCAGGAATAACATTCATGTCGTCATCCATTTGTACCAACCCATTAAACAACTGATGAGTTGCCCAAATATCTGCTAAGTCTTTGGAAAAAGCTGGGTCAAGAGAAGAAATATTCTTGTGTTGATTATATCGAAAAACCAAACTATCTTTATCGGCTTTGTCAACATTTTCGCAAGACATGAGCCCTACAAAGAATAAGAATGTAATGATAACAGAAAAGAGAAAATACTTTGGTTTTGTTATCGATAAGCGTTTTAGCATCACAGAATTAGTTGGTATCTTTGCGAACTTAATTTTGAGTAAATATAATCAGATTTCCTCCAGCATTAATAGTAATGGAACGTAAAAAAGTTGCTTTTTATACACTTGGTTGCAAACTTAATTTTTCAGAGACTTCAACAATTGCTAGAAGTTTTGTTGAAGAAGGATTTGAGCGTGTAGATTTTTCTGAAAAGGCAGATATGTATGTTATAAATACATGCTCAGTTACAGAGAATGCTGATAAACGTTTTAAAACTATTGTAAAACAAGCCCAAAAAGCTAACCCCAATGCTTTTGTAGCTGCTGTTGGTTGTTATGCACAACTTAAACCGCAGGAACTAGCAGATGTTAATGGTGTGGATTTGGTTTTAGGAGCGACGGAGAAATTCAAGATTACAGATTACATAAACGATTTATCTAAAAACGATTTTGGACAAGTACACTCTTGTGAAATCGAGGATGCCGATTTTTATGTAGGAAGTTATTCTATAGGTGATAGAACACGTGCATTTTTGAAAGTACAGGATGGTTGTGATTATAAATGCACGTATTGTACTATTCCTTTAGCTAGAGGGATTTCTAGAAGTGATACCTTGCAAAATGTACTTAATAATGCTGCAGAGATTTCAGCAAAAGGCATCAAAGAAATTGTACTTACAGGTGTTAATATTGGAGATTATGGTAAGGGAGAATTTGGTAATAAAAAACATGAACACACATTTTATGAACTTGTTCAGGCTTTAGATGAAGTTGATGGCATAGAGCGTTTAAGAATTTCTTCGATAGAACCCAATCTATTAAAAAATGAAACAATAGAATTTGTTGCTAACAGCAAAACATTTGTGCCTCATTTTCATATCCCCTTACAAAGTGGGAGTAACGATATCCTTAAATTGATGCGTCGAAGGTATATGAAAGAATTGTATGTTGATAGAGTAAATAAGATAAGAGAAGTAATGCCACATGCTTGTATAGGTGTTGATGTTATTGTTGGTTTTCCTGGTGAAACAGATGAACATTTTTTGGAGACTTATAATTTCTTAAGTGATTTGGATATTTCATATTTACATGTATTTACGTATTCCGAAAGAGATAATACGCCAGCAGCAAATATGGAAAACATTGTACCAAAAAATGTAAGGGCAAAAAGAAGTAAAATGTTACGAGGGCTCTCTGTGAAGAAACGTCGTGCTTTTTATGAGAGTCAACTCAATAGTTCCAGAAAAGTGCTCTTTGAAGCTGAAAATAGAGAGGGATATATTCATGGTTTTACCGAAAACTATGTAAAAGTAAAATCACCTTGGAATCCTGAACTAGTTAATACTGTTCACGAGATTGAATTAACTGAGATTGATGATGACGGTTTAGTAAGGTTTAACTTCGATAAAATTATAGCATAAAAAAATCCGCTAGATAGAGCGGATTTTTTAATTATATTCTTACACCTACAGGAAGCATGCGTTTGTATTTCCTGTTTCTCCTTATAAATTTGGCAATTGGTGGGCTTGTTGGCACCACGCTCACATTTAGCTCTGATATATGTTGTAAAACGATAGTCAAAAATTGTTCTTCTAATTCTTGCGTGTGAATCCCTTCTGGGATTTCAAGTTTTGTTAAAAATATTTTTCGGTCTTGAGAAGCGTATTCAATTTTAATTAATTCCTCTCCTACTTTAAGTTCATATTGTCTAAGGAATTCATTGTCTACCAATTCTTCAGCGGTAATCATAGTATAGTTGTTTTAATTCAATCTGTAACACAGAAAGAATTGTTAAGGGATTCAATTTCAGTGTTTTTCATTATTCACTTAGCAAATTCTCTGCCACTATTTAAAATAGATGACAAATATTTGATTCTGAACTTTAATATACTTTAGTTTTCAAGCTGTTAAGGACTTGTTTATACTTAGATAGCATTAAAAAAACTAATTATAGACTTTTAGTAATACTATTAAATAATTGTTGCAGTTAGATTATTTAATTTTGCATTACAAAGTTACGAAAATTATTGTTAAATGAGTTTGTTGATATATTGAACAAAATGGATAAAGACCTGATACATGTGTATTTAATGCCAGGTATGGCTGCAAACCCTATTATTTTCGAACACATTAAACTGCCCCAAGAACGATTTAAAGTTCATTGGCTGGAGTGGCTTATTCCTAATAAAAATGAAACTTTAAGTAATTATGCTAAGAGAATGTGCAATTCCATCAAACACGAAAATCCAGTACTTTTAGGAGTTTCTTTTGGAGGGATTCTTGTTCAAGAAATGAGTAAACATATTCTTCTAAAAAAACTCATTGTGGTTTCAAGTGTTAAAAACAGGCACGAATTACCTAAGCGTATGAAAATTGCCAAACGAACAAAAGCCTATAAATTATTGCCAACCCAATTAGTAAGTAACATCGATTTTTTGGCAAAATTTGCCTTTGGTGAAACGATTACCAAAAGAGTGGAATTATATAAAAAATATCTGTCGGTAAACAATAAACGTTATTTAGACTGGGCCATCGAGCAGATTATTAACTGGGAACAAGAAGAATCTATGCCAGAAGCTATTCATATTCATGGCGAAAAAGATGCTGTTTTTCCGCATAGGTGTTTAGGGGATTGTATTACGATTAAAGGGGGTACTCATATTATGATAATAAATAAGTACAAATGGTTTAACGAAAACTTACCTAGTATCATTTTGAGTTAAAAAGTCACTAAATTTTGGAGAATTGTATTGAATGTTTAACTTTAACCAAAACTAGTTATGATGAAATTATTACGCAACGCCCTGTCTTTCATTGGATTAATTAGTCTTGCTGGATTACTAATTTTCGCAGTTCAAGACGCTCCAAGTGACGAAAACCTTGAAAAGAAAATAATAAACGACTATAATGTCTATGCCCTGACAGTTCCAGATTATCTGGAATTTGCAGGAGAGAGAATGCCACTCGAAAATCCTGATATTTTAGAGCGCATGGATAGAGAGCTATTGGTTAATACCTATTGGCAGTCTAATGGTCTCTTGATGTTTAAAAGAGCAAAAAAGTACTTTCCTGTTATAGAACCTATACTTGTTGAGTACGGGATTCCAGAAGATTTTAAATACCTAGCCGTTATCGAAAGTGGTTTGACTAACGCAGTATCTCCAGCTGGAGCAAGAGGCGTTTGGCAAATATTAAAAGGTACAGCAAAGGAAAACGGACTTGAAGTGAATACAAATGTAGATGAGCGTTATCACCTTGAAAAAGCCACTAGAGTTGCTTGTAAGTACTTATTAAAATCAAAAGAAAGATTGGGTTCATGGACATCTGCAGCAGCTGCTTACAACGCTGGTAATGCAGGCATTTCTAAACGTTTAAAGGCTCAAAAAGTGAATAGTTACTACGATTTATTACTTGGTGAAGAGACAGGACGATATATCTTTAGAATAGTAGCTTTAAAGGAGATATTAAACAATCCAGATAAATATGGTTTTAACTTTAGAGATAAAGACTTGTATAATCTCATCCCGACATATACCGTAGAAATTGACACACCAGTGACCAATTTTGCAGATTTTTCTAAAGAATATGGGATTAATTATAAAATCTTAAAAATCCATAACCCTTGGTTAAGAGAGCCACATTTAAATAATGCCTCAAGAAAGAAATACAGTATTGAGATTCCAGAACAAGGGTTTTATACTATTGAGCCTTAATGAATGTATCTATAATTTTTTCATTAATTATTATTGGCCTTCTGGCAGGAATACTCAGTGGTGTCTTCGGTATTGGAGGAGGCGTAATTATGGTGCCCTTATTAGTTTTTCTTCTTGGTGTTAATCAACATCAAGCGCAAGGTACTAGTTTGGCAGTTTTATCTGTACCCGTTACTTTTTTAGCAGCATACACTTATTATAAATCTGGAGAGGATGTTGTTAATTGGAAGTATGCCTTAATTATTGCTGCATGCTTCGTCGTTGGTGGCTACTTTGGTTCAAAAATTGCCATTGCCATCAACGAGCAATTGCTAAAGAAAATTTTTGCAGTCATTCTTTTGCTGGTAGCAGTCAAAATGTTTTTTAGTAAATAGGAATTATCGTCTTCTTTGTTTTTGTTGGCGATGTCCTCCAAAGTGTTGGTTGGGCATCTGAGCTTTCTTCATATTATCTTTCATCATTTTTATCTGCTCAGTTAGCATGCCATGTTTGTCTAATTTTTTTGCTTCATTCAATAGCGTAGTTGCTTCTTGTTTTCTGCGTTTACTAAATGCTATTCCAGCCAAATTCAACTTTGCCATGGCTAGGTCGTGATTCATAGAAAGGCCTAACGAGATGGCTTTTTTAAAGTATTTTTCAGCCTCGTTCATATTACTTTGAGAGACCATAATACCATTCAAATAATTATAATATCCTTGTTGTTTTTTTACTAAGGCACTTTCAGGGTTTTTAATTTTATTCAACCACTTTTGAGCTCCCGGGAAATCTTGCTTTCGTAATCTTAAAAAAGCTAGCAGAATCAATTCATTTTTAAAGTATAGAAATACAAAAATTCCTGCTAGTAAGGTGAGCATAATCCCGTTACCTATATAACCTAATGTAAATTGATATACAGCATAAGCCATTACAGCCACAGCGAGTATGAGTTTTATATTCTTATTAAACATGTTTTATTGAATTTTATATTCTATAACAGAAATTATTGTGGTAGGGACTTCAATATTGTTCATTTGTTTCATAATAGTAGTTCCTTTAGCTTCGGAATTAACTTTCATGATTTGTACAAAGCCATTTTTTGGATTTGCAATAATAGATGTTTGTTGCGTCCCTGTTAAATTCATCGTGGTAGCATCTTCCTCAGTCTCCATTTTCACATCGCTTTCACCAGATAGGACTATTGAGGATTCATCCATTGTGTCAAGCTTCCAAATATTTTGAGCTTTTAAATCTCCAGAATAAGCGTTTTTCCATGTATCACCAATATTTACTTTATTCAAAGGATATATATAAGTCATTTGCTCAAAACTGCTAGACAAACTTTCATTACCAAATTCCTTTTTCATAGACTCTCCCATTAATTCCTTAGTAAAATCATCTTCTATACCTGTACCATCAATCATTTTTTGAACTAATCTGTCGGTACCCTCTATGCTTACTATTTTTCCATCTTTCTGCATTACCATTAGAAGCTTGGAATTTAAAAGACCTGAGAATATCTTTGCCTCCATATCGTCTTCAGATGCTTCTTCAGACGTGTCAACATTCATAATCTCTCCATAGAGATTAGAAGTAGTAACCATTTTAAATCTATCAAAAGTAAAATCTATACTATAACTATTATCATTAACTTCTTTGACTATAAATGTGAAATCTGCCTCTAGCTCATTCTTCATTTCGTGCTTTTGCCCGTTCATGTCCTGAATGATATCTTGAGTAGCTTTCTGTGTGACATTAAAAGTGTCATTAACTACTAATTTGTATTGCAATATATCTTGTGCATTAGCAGTAGTTACAAGAACAAATAGAGCTAATATTTTCAGGAGTGTATTTTTCATTTCAAGAGGAAATTTTCGTTCTGCAAAGAAAGTGATTTTTTACGTAAAAAAGATTTTTTGACTAAGGTTTGTGGAAGTAAAAACTCTTCGTATATTTGCGCGCAGTTTTGAACAACTAAATCGAAACTAAATTATATTTACAAAGAAGAATTAAAAATATAAGACAATGCCAAAAAGAACGTTTCAACCATCGAAGAGAAAGAGAAAGAATAAGCATGGCTTTAGAGAGAGAATGGCTTCTGTAAGTGGAAGAAAAGTTCTTGCTAGTAGACGAGCTAAAGGAAGAAAGAAGCTATCTGTTTCATCAGAACTAAGACATAAAAAATAATGATTAACAATTGTTAATATTTTAAAGGTGTTACTTAACAGTAACACCTTTTTTTGTACCTAATTGATAACTATTTTTACAAAATTTTAAAATTTACTCATGCCGAAAAACCCAAAAATTAAATCTGTATTAATAATAGGATCTGGTCCTATTGTAATTGGTCAAGCTTGCGAATTTGATTATGCTGGTTCGCAGTCATTACGATCGTTAAGAGAAGACGGAATAGAGACTATTTTGATTAATAGTAATCCTGCAACGATTATGACAGACCCTTCGATGGCAGATCATGTTTACTTGTTACCACTTACTACTAAATCTATTATTCAAATCCTTAATAATCATCCTCAAATTGATGCGGTTTTACCAACTATGGGAGGCCAAACAGCTTTAAATCTTGCTATAGAAGCTGATGAAAAAGGGATATGGAAAGACTTTGGAGTCGAGCTAATAGGTGTAGATATAGCTGCTATTAACATTACTGAAGATAGAGAAAAATTTAGAGAGTTAATGGGTGAGATTGGAGTTAATATGGCGCCTCAAGCAACTGCAACATCATTTTTAAAGGGAAAAGAAATTGCTCAAGAGTTTGGTTTTCCATTGGTAATTAGAGCATCTTATACCTTGGGAGGGGCAGGAGCATCAATAGTATATAAGGAAGAAGATTTTGATGAGCTACTCACTAGAGGGTTAGAAATTTCTCCTATACATGAAGTCATGATTGATAAAGCCATGATGGGTTGGAAAGAATACGAACTTGAATTACTGAGAGACGCAAATGACAATGTTGTTATTATATGCGCCATTGAAAACATGGATCCTATGGGTATTCATACAGGAGATTCTATTACAGTCGCTCCAGCTATGACGCTTTCAGACAAAACTTATCAGAAGATGCGAGATATGGCTATACATATGATGCGTAGTATAGGTGACTTTGAAGGAGGTTGTAATGTTCAATTTGCTGTAAGTCCTGATGAGAAAGAAGATATTATAGCTATAGAAATTAATCCACGAGTATCACGTTCTTCAGCATTAGCATCTAAAGCTACAGGTTACCCTATAGCCAAGGTCGCAACAAAACTTGCGATGGGATACCATTTGGACGAGTTGAATAATCAGATAACAAAGTCTACTTCAGCATTGTTTGAGCCAACTTTAGACTATGTAATTGTAAAAATACCTAGATGGAATTTCGATAAATTTGAAGGTAGTGATAGGACATTAGGCTTGCAAATGAAAGCCGTTGGAGAGGTGATGGGTATTGGACGTTCTTTTCAAGAAGCACTTCATAAAGCCACACAATCACTTGAAATAAAAAGAAATGGCCTTGGGGCAGATGGAAAGAGTTATAAAGATTATGACCAGATAATTAGTAAATTAAGAGATGCTAGTTGGGACCGCGTTTTTGTTATTTATGATGCTATTCAAATGGGAATTCCATTGAGTAGAATTTATGAAATTACAAAGATTGATATGTGGTATTTAAAGCAGTATGAGGAGTTATACATACTGGATAAACAAATTTCCACATATACTCTAGAAACATTACCGCGCGATTTATTGCTTGAAGCTAAACAAAAAGGCTATGGAGACAGACAGATAGCGCATATGCTGAAGTGCTTGGAGAGTGAAGTATATAAGAAGCGTGAAGAAATGAACATCCAACGAGTTTATAAGTTAGTTGATACTTGTGCTGCGGAGTTTAAAGCGCAAACACCCTACTACTATTCAACCTTTGAGAATGAAATTGAAACCCCAAACGGAAAGGTTTTTGTTGAGAACGATAGTATTGTAACTGATAAGAAAAAAATAATTGTTTTGGGTTCTGGGCCTAATAGAATAGGGCAGGGAATCGAATTTGATTACTGTTGTGTTCATGGCGTATTAGCAGCAGCGGAATGCGGTTACGAAACCATTATGATTAACTGCAATCCTGAAACAGTATCAACAGATTTTGATGTTGCGGATAAATTGTACTTCGAACCTGTTTTTTGGGAACATATTTATGATATTATTCGTCACGAAAAACCTGAAGGTGTTATAGTGCAACTTGGAGGTCAAACAGCCTTAAAGCTAGCTGAAAAGCTTGAACGTTACGGTGTTAAGATACTCGGCACTAGTTT
>CALDUJ010000023.1 GCA_937923735.1 uncultured Flavobacteriaceae bacterium
AGAGATTGATATATCTCCTTATGCGGGTAATAATGTGTTGATTGCCATATGGGCTACAGATGGCGCCGTGGATGATCCTGAAGATTATGATTTCTTTGTAGATAATTTTCAGATTACTACCGCATCATTGAATACAGATGATGTTATTTTTGAAGACTTTACTTACTTCCCTAACCCAGTAACGAATATATTGAGCCTGAAAGCTCAAGACAATATTCAATCAGTTACTGTTTTTAATATGTTAGGACAAGAAGTGATGCGTTCTTCACCAAATTCATTAGAGAATGAGATAGATATGTCCTCATTACAAACTGGAGCTTACTTCTTGAAAGTGAAAATTAATGATGTTGAAGGTGATTTTAGGATTATTAAGGAATAACTAATAATTTAAATTCATAAACCAAAAGCCACCAACTGGTGGCTTTTGTGTTTTCTTTATTTACCTTTGTATTAATGCAAGAAGTGTCATTTTCTTTTATAATTCCTGTCTATAATAGACCAGAGGAAATCAAGGAGCTATTGGATAGTTTTATTCAATTGGAAGGGGAGCATGATTTTGAAATTGTAATTATTGAAGATGGTTCTTCAATTCCTTCAGATAAGATTATTCGGGATTACTCAAATAAGCTTGATATTTCATACTATCAAAAGAAGAATTCAGGACCCGGAGATTCAAGGAATTATGGGATGAGAAGGGCAAAGGGAAATTATTATATCATTTTGGATTCCGATTGTATTCTTCCTTCAGTTTATCTAACAAATGTAAAAAAGAGCCTTAAAGACCATTATGTTGATTGTTTTGGAGGGCCTGATGCTGCACATGAGTCGTTTACCAGTCTGCAGAAAGCCATCGACTTTTCAATGACCTCATTTATAACTACTGGAGGTATAAGGGGTAGCAAAAATAGTGTTGACGAATTCCAACCACGGAGTTTTAATATGGGCTTATCTAAAAAAGCATTTGAAGCTACTAACGGATTTGGGAATATTCACCCAGGTGAAGACCCAGATTTGACTATCAGGCTAAAGAAGTTAGGTTATAAGACTAAGTTGATTCCTGAAGCATTTGTATACCACAAACGTCGTATATCTTGGTCTAAATTTTATAAACAAGTCAATAAATTTGGTATGACTCGCCCTATATTAAATTCTTGGTATCCAGAAACTCGAAAAATAACGTATTGGTTTCCAACAATGTTTCTTATAGCTCTTGTTTCATCTATTGTTGCATTAATTTTTGATGTGCAATTGCCAATTATGTTATTTGCCTTATATTTTACCTTAGCATTTATAATGGCCTTGATAAAATATAATTTAGTTGTAGCATTATTCACTATTCCTGCTATTTTAATTCAGTTTTTTGGTTATGGCTGGGGTTTTTTAAAATCAACTTTAGCGCTGTTATTCACCAAAAAGACACCAGAACAATTGTTTCCTTATTTATTTTTTAAGGTCTAGGTATGTCGGCATTAAAATCCAAAATACAGGCGTCGATTAAGAGCGGTAAGATTAACAAGTTTATCTTATTTCTAATTGTTTCCTTTATAATCTTGTTGCTTTCTAAACTATCAAAAGATTACACTAAAGTTGTGTCTTTTAATGTTGAGATTGAAAATTTGCCTGAAGAGCAGGTTATTATTAAAGATTCAACACATAAAATAGATATTTTGCTTAAAACGTATGGTTTTAAATTGATGCGGTATTATTTATCGAGCCCTAAATTAACTGTTGATTTAGAAAAAATACAAAACATTCAGAGGAGTTATATATGGACAGCTACAAACAATGCTGTGGATGTTAAAAATCAGTTTGCTGAAAATGTCGAAGTAGAAAATATATTAACTGATTCAATTATCTTCAGTTATGATGTTAATTATGTGAAAAAAGTTCCTGTTATATTATCTAAAAAGGTGAATTTTGCACCCGGATATAACGTAAAAGAAAATTATGCTCTAAACCCTGATTCTGTGCGATTAATTGGCCCTAGAGTGATAGTTGATGCTATAGACGAAGTTATTACTGATTCATTGATAATGGAGAATGTAAAAAGTAAGATTGATGTAATACTTGGACTCAAGTTACCTGATCAGATTGAAACTATTGCAATGTCTTCAAAGCGTGTAAACGTTTTGGGTAATGTAGATAAATTTACAGAGGGTACGGTTCAAGTTCCCATTGTTGTTACTAATCTACCCGATAATATGAACGTAAATTATTTTCCTAAAAAAGTATCTGTGGTATTCAATACAGCTTTGAGTAATTACGAATCTATATCAGCAAATGATTTTAGAGTAGAATGCAATTTTACAGAATTATCTAATGAATCGTCTTTTCTAGTGCCCAGACTTACTAAAAAGCCGGAGATTGCAAAGTCTATTAAGATTAACCAAACTAGAATAGAATTTATTATTTCAGAATGATGTTAGTTGGACTTACAGGAGGTATAGGTAGTGGTAAAACAACAGTCGCTAAAATGTTTATGGAACTAGGTGTGCCAGTTTTTATAGCAGATACTGAAGCAAAACGGTTGATGAAATCTTCTAAAGTTATAAGACGTAAGCTCATTCAGTTATTTGGAGAAGAGGCTTACGTGGATAGTGTCTTAAACAAACCTTTTATAGCTTCAAAAATATTTAACGATAAAGAAATGCTAAAAAAGATGAATGCTATTGTTCATCCTAAAGTAGGTAAGCGTTTTAAAAAGTGGGTTCAGAAACAAGACGCGCCTTATGTTATTAGTGAAGTAGCTATTCTTTTTGAAAACGGTTCGTATAAAAATTACGATAGTATAATTATAGTCACAGCACCTGAAAAAGAGCGCATTAAACGCGTATTAAAACGTGATGATACATCAGAAAATAAGATAAAGGCTATTATGCGTAATCAATGGCCTGATGAAGACAAGATAAAACACTCCAACTACTTGATACAAAATAATACACTTGAGGATACCCTCAAGCAAGTAGAATCACTTCACAAAAAACTCTTAAAGGAATCTATAAAATTCTAAGCTTTAACATTTGTGTTAATGTAAGGTTAAATGGACTGAGTCGTAAATGTTAAAATCTTAATTTTGAATGATGAGCAAGAAACTTTTTGTTTTACTTGTTGTATTAATGAGCTTGTCGCTAATAGGAATCATTTTCGTGCAGGCCTATTACATCAATAATACAGTTGAAAACGAAGAAAAACAATTCACTTTTAATGTACAAAGGGGATTGAGTTATGTGTCTAAAGAAGTTGAAGAAAGAGAGTTTAGAGATTGGACAATTAAGTTTCAAAAGGCATTTGCGAATGTGGAAGCCGACTCAACGAATATAAGCGAACTTATTTTTAGACAGGAAAATGAGGATGCTAATGAAACGCTTATTTATAGAAATGCAATATTAGAAGAAAACTACAAGTTATCTTCATCGCTCTTTGACATAGGTTTAGATAGTATTACTATAATGAGGATTATTAATGAACGACAAACGCGAGTCATTAGTAACAACAAATTGGGCAATAAATTGGACATTAAACCTGAAAATTTATTGAAGTATGACCAAACGACTAAAGTAAGAGAAATGCAGTTTGAGACCTCCTATAGGGATAATGCCAAACTAACACCGATTCATAAGCGCACTTCAAGAAGTGAATTGAAATCACTTTTAAGAAAAAAATTAAAGGAAGATGGTATTAATATAGACTTTGAATATGCCATTTATGATAAGGATTTAGCTACAAAGATACAGTCTGATAATTTTGAATTAGACCCGAAAGGAACATACGGGGTTCCAATTTTCTTGGATAATAATGATGAGAGTGACTTTATATTGTATGCTAATTTTCCTGAAAGAAAGAAGTTTATTTTGTCCTCTATTTTAGGAATGATGCTCTTATCAATTGTGTTCACAACAATTATTATTATAGCGTATACAAGTGCCATTTATCAATTAGTTAAACAGCGACAAATATCTCAGATTAAAACGGATTTCATTAATAACATGACGCATGAATTTAAAACACCAATAGCGACTATTAATCTAGCATTAGATGCTATAAAGAACCCAAAAATAATCGATGATAAAGACAAGGTGAAGCGTTATTTGGGAATGATTAAGGATGAAAACAAACGTATGCATGCACAAGTTGAAAATGTACTACGAATATCTAAACTTGAAAAAAATGAACTAAACATTAGTAAGGAACGTGTTAAACTACACGACTTAATTGAAGACGCCATAAGCCATATTGAACTCATAGTTGAAGATAAGCAGGGTTATGTAAAAACACATTTTGAAGCTCAAAAATCTTCGGTGTTGGCAAACGAAACTCACTTTACTAACGTTATAGTTAATATGTTGGACAATGCTGTTAAGTATAGCAATGAAGCCCCAAGAATAGATGTTTATACGCAGAACGTTGGGACGAACATATTATTAAAAATAAAAGACCAAGGCAGCGGAATGAGTAAAGTTGCCCAAAAAAGAGTGTTCGAAAAATTTTATAGAGAACACACTGGAGATATACATAACGTAAAGGGCCACGGATTAGGGTTGGCTTACGTAAAACGGATAGTAGATGACCATCAAGGCCATGTATCTGTAGAAAGTGAAAAAGGAAAAGGCAGTACCTTTATTGTTAAACTGCCATTAATATCTTAAAGCAATGGAAGAACTAAATAAAAAGATTTTATTAGTAGAAGATGATCCAAATTGTGGGACTGTTTTAAAGGACTATTTAATGATGAACGACTATGATGTCGTACATGCTAAAAATGGTATGGAAGGGTTTGAGAAATTTAAAAAAGACGACTACGATTTATGTATTCTAGATGTCATGATGCCCTATAAAGATGGATTTACTTTGGCTAAAGAGATTCGTGAGAAGAATAGCGATGTGCCAATTATTTTCTTAACGGCTAAGGCTATGAAAGAAGATGTATTAAAAGGATATAAGGTAGGAGCTGATGATTATCTTAATAAACCTTTTGATAGTGAAGTATTACTAATGAAAATAAAGGCTATCATGCAGCGTAAAGCTACAGATACGATAGCAGATAGTAAACAGTTTGAATTTAAAATTGGAGACTTCCATTTAAACTCAAAGTTACGCTTCTTAACACATAAAGGAGGAGAGCCTACAAAATTGTCTCCAAAAGAAAACGAATTGTTACGTTTATTGGCATTACACGAAAATGACTTGATGCCAAGGGAATTAGCGTTGACCAAGATTTGGAGAGATGATAATTACTTCACGTCTCGTAGTATGGACGTATATATAGCTAAGTTACGTAAGTATCTTAAAGTAGACGATGCCGTTGAGATATTAAACATACATGGAGAAGGCTTTAGATTAGTAGTTAATGCTAAGGCATAAAAGATATTGATTTTCTAATAAAGGCCCAGACTAGAAAGTCTGGGCTTTTATTTTATTAAGAAGGTTGTTTTATGAGCAATTTATTAAAAGTAATTACAATTCTGTTCTTTCTTTTTATAGTATGGATCATCTTCTCTGCTGACACTGGGCAAGCAAATATCTTTTTTGATATCGTTAATACAGTTCCTCATGGAGATAAATTAGGGCACTTTTTTTTGTTTGGACTATTGACGTTGTTACTAAATCTAGTCTTAAATTTTAAGAGCTTTAGAAACTGGAAAATGACTCCTCTAGGTTCGATTTTAGTTTTTGTATTCGTAACTATTGAAGAATTGAGTCAAGCTTTTTTTCCTAATCGTACTATGGATATAAATGACTTTATAGCGAACGTACTCGGAATTTTAGTGTTTACTTTTATGGGGTATTTCTTGTTTAAAAATAGAGTGATATGATCTATTTAAAGTAGGTTATTTCTCTATAAATTGCTTTTACTGGCTTCTTATCTTTTATATACTGAATTGAAATCCAATCTTTTTTTTCATTAAAATTGAATTTCAGATAGGTTGTTCCTATTAATTTATAATCTTTATAGTACTCTTTTTCACGAGTGATGTGTCCTTTGTTATTCCGACGTATATGTGTTATTCTATTAGTGTATGATCTGTCTGATTTTGAGTAATCAGTTTTTATACATTGCCCTTTTTTGTTATAAGAAAAGACACCATTGATATATCTTGATTGTTGCCCAGATTCTATTTCTTTCTCAGTAAATGTATAATTTCTCCGCTTTAGGATACCTCTTTTATCGTATTCAAGTAGTTCTTGATGAAATACTCTTTTATTGTTAAAATCATATCCAGCTTTTTTTTCTATTAATTTATCATCAAGATAGACATAATGCATGGTATAACTAATTGAATCTTCAACGATTAAACTTTCTTCCGAACTTATTCTTTTTTCATTATTATAAATAATCTTTGTCATTGTAGTTCTATATGGTTCATCCATATAGTATTGTGTTTCAATTCGATGAGTTTCTAGACCATTAATATCAAATTCTTTTTCGGAAACATTGACAATACTATATTGTCTCATTTTTTCAGATGTATCAGTAACTGAAGTTTCTGTTTCTATTATTTTTTTAATACCTACTTTATTTTTTTTCTTTTGACTGAAAGTAAAAAGAGTATTGATGAATAAAATAATTATTAATAAGCGCTTCTTCATATATTCAAATTATTTGAAATATTTTCGAATGATTCCTCATAATCAAACCACAAAATATCCTCTTGTTTTCTAAACCAAGTCAATTGTCTTTTGGAAAATCGTCTAGTATTTTTCTTGATTTCTGAGATAGCAAATTCTAAGGTCCAGTCACCGTTTAAGTATTTAAATATTTCTTTGTAACCAACTGTGTTAAGCGCATTAAGGTGTCTATACGATAGGAGAGAAGTAACTTCGTCAACGAGTCCTTGCTCAATCATTATGTCTACACGCTGATTTATTCTGTTGTATATGATGTCTCTTTCTGCTGTCAATCCAATAGAAATAGTTTTAAAATTACGGCTTGCTTTCTTCTTCCCAAGAAAAGACGAATAGGGTTTGCCTGTACCGATACAGATTTCTAAAGCCCTTATAAGGCGATGAGGGTTATCTATGGCAATGGACTCATAACTTTGTTTGTCTAGCGTTTTTAATTCGTTTTGCAAGACTTCTAAGCCCTCTTGTTTAAGTCTTTTATTAAGTTTTTCGCGAATGCTAGAATCTATTTCAGGAAAATCGTCTAAACCATCTTTCACTGCTTTTACATAAAGCCCCGAACCCCCAACCAGAATGACAATATCATGAGTTTTAAATAATTCATCCAAGCATTCAATGGCGTCACGTTCAAACGCGCCTACATTGTAATCTTCAGTAATACTCTTATGTTGAATAAAATGATGTTTGGCTTGTGAAAGTTCTTCAATGGAAGGCACAGCAGTGCCGATACTCATTTCTTTGTAAAATTGCCTTGAATCCGCGGATATAATTTCAGTATTAAAATAATGAGCCAATTTAATGGCTAAAGTTGTTTTGCCAATGGCGGTTGGACCTACAATAGATATAAGATATTTGGTTTTACTAGAGTTCATCTAGATCATGCCCACATTTATAACAAAATTTCGCTTTGGTTTTATGGGATTCAGCTAAGCAATTTGTACATGTTTTGTGGCTAAAAAATACAGGTTCTTGTTTTTCTTTATCTTCCTTATCTTGAGTGGTATATTCTGCTGAGACTATACCTGTAGGTACTGCTATTATGCCGTAACCTAATATCATTATCAATGAAGCTATAAACTGCCCTAACGGTGTAATAGGAGCTATATCTCCAAAACCTACAGTTGTTAGCGTTACAATACACCAGTATACAGCTCTAGGAATACTTGTAAACCCAGATTCGTCACCCTCTATTAGATACATTATGGTTCCCAGAATAATACATACAATCATCACAAAAAATAGAAACACTGCAATTTTAGGTCTACTTGCCCTCATTGCTTTTGCCAAATTGTTAGAAGCACCTACAAAACGGGTAATCTTTAAAATCCTGAACACTCTTAGCAATCTCAATGCTCTTAAAGCTACTAGAGATTGTGTTCCGAAGAATATCAAGGATAAATATTTTGGAATGGTTGAGAGTAGGTCGATAATACCATAAAAACTTGTGATATACTTCAATGGTTTTTTTACAGTAATTACTCTTGCTATATACTCTAAACTGAATAAAATAGTAATTATCCACTCCGCTATATCTAAAAGCTTATGGTACTTGGCGTCGATTTCCTTAACACTTTCAAGCATAACTAAAAGAATACTAGCTAATATGACAATTAGTAAAACTAAATCGAAAAGCTTACCCGCAGGTGTATTAGTACCATAGATTATGACATGTAATTTTGTGCGCCAGCTTTTTTTAGAAGTATTCAAGGAATGGGTTTAGTTTGGTAAATGTAAAAAAGTTTTTGGTTTTATGTTTGAGTATTCTCTAACTGTACAACTTTAAGACGTTTGTTGCGTCTTACATAGTTTTGAATAATATGTTGTACATCTCTATTATTCTCCATTGGAGTGATAATAGATTCTAATATTTCAATATTATTTATTTGGTAGTTTAGGTTGTAAAAGCCAAGACCTTTAAAAACTCCGTTTTCAATTAGAATAGCACTACGCTCATCGATGTCTCGTCCTCGATCTATGATAACCATATTTTGGTTGTCATAGCTATACTTATCAATTATTTTCTGTACTCGATTATTATAGTTTATGATATCTTCTTCCTGAACACATGCACCTTCACATTCTTTAATAGTATAGTTAAAACAATTACTCTTAGTAGGGTATAAGCCAGTAAGTTTTTGGCAAAGTTTATAATCTTGAACTATTTTGAACATAAAACTCTTGGCACTTTGTCTGTTAGAGAATGTTGTTATAGGCTGTTTTCTACCATCTGCTTTATCAATTTTTAGGTTGATATAACCATTTTCATCCTCAAAACTATAGAGTGCATGGGTGAAAATTGAACGTCTAAGAGCGCGGTTAAAAATAGGTTTCTTACGTTTTACTTCCTCACTTTCTTTTAAAAGAGCGACCAACTCACTGCCTGTTTTTTCATAGGTAACGGCTGTAACCATGAGTTGCATTTTTTTAGATTTAGGAGTAGTACCAGTAAAATGTTGATTAATACGCTTTTTTATGTTTTTACTTTTACCGATGTAGATAATTTCACCATCATCTTTATGCATATAATAAACACCTGTTGCGGTGGGTGCTTCATCAATTATATCTTTAAGCCTTGGTTCTATCTGAAATTTAGGTTCAACTCGAATTTTTTCTTGTATGATAGTTTTTTCGGTGTCCTTACTTAACAGAAGTTTAAATAGTTTTAGCGTTGCTTGAGCATCTCCACTAGCACGATGTCTATCACTTAAAGGAATACCTAGTGCTCTCACTAGTTTACCTAAACTATAAGAATCCATATCTGGAATAAGTTTTTTGGATAGCTCTACTGTGCAAAGTGTTTTGCGCTTAAATTCATACTCTAAGCGTTTGAATTCGACACGGAGAATGCGATAATCGAATTTAGCATTATGCGCCACTATAATACAACCTTCAGTAATCTCTACAATACGTTTTGCAATTTCATAGAACTTTGGAGCATTCTTTAGCATGTTAGAGTTAATACCCGTTAAGTTGACTACAAATGGCTGAATTTCGCGCTCGGGATTTACTAGACTAATAAATTGATCTACTATTTCATGACCATCAAATTTATAGATAGCAATTTCAGTCATTCCCTCTTCATTATACTTTCCTCCAGTGGTTTCTATGTCTATTATTGCGTAAATTTGTTAAAAGTTAAAAGTTAAAAGTTAAAAGTTAAAAGTTAAAATCATTTCTTTGCTTACTGCTTACTG
>CALDUJ010000024.1 GCA_937923735.1 uncultured Flavobacteriaceae bacterium
TTTGAGTTTAAAAGATATTATCCGTGGTAATATTTCTATAGATACAAATGTGCTTGATGACAAAGTACTCTTTAAAAGTGACGGCATGCCGACCTATCACTTAGCAAATATTGTAGACGACCATTTAATGGAAATCTCTCATGTTATACGCGGAGAAGAATGGTTGCCCTCTTTAGCGTTGCATCAACAGTTGTACGACGCTTTTGGCTGGGAAGCGCCTGAGTTCGCTCATTTGCCATTAATATTGAAGCCAACCGGTAAAGGTAAATTAAGCAAGCGTGATGGCGATAAATTAGGTTTTCCTGTATTTCCTTTAGAATGGACAGACCCTAAAACACATGATATTTCAAAGGGCTATAAAGAAGAAGGCTACTTCCCAGAAGCAGTTGTTAACTTCTTAGCATTTTTAGGTTGGAACCCTGGAACGGAGCAGGAAATTTTCTCCTTAGATGAATTGATTGAAGCTTTCGATTTAAACAAGGTTAATAAAGCTGGAGCGCGTTTCGATCCAGACAAAACCAAGTGGTTTAATCACCACTATATGCAAGAGCAAAACGATGATGAATTGGCTGAATTGTTTCTGCCTATCATAGATGATAACGTCATTGCGAGTAAAACGAAGCAATCTGTTTCTAGTGATGAGATTACCACGTCGCAAGCTCCTCGTAATGACATCGACATCAATTACGTCTCGATGGTTATTAGCCTAATAAAAGAACGCGCAACATTTGTGTCTGACTTCTGGGAATTGAGTGATTTCTTTTTTGAAGCACCTACAACCTATAACGAAAAAGCCTCGAAAAAAGCATGGAAAGAAGACACAGCTTCTATTATGCAGCAGATAATATCATTAATTCAATCTGTTGAAGACTTTAGTGTTAAAAACCTTCAAACCTCAATTAAAGGTTGGATTACTTCTAACGAAATTGGCTTTGGAAAAGTGATGATGCCACTAAGATTAGCTTTGGTAGGAGAACTTAAAGGACCAGATGTATTTGATATTATGTATATGATAGGAAAGGATGAGAGTGTTAAGCGGATTGAAAAGGCTATTGTATCATTCTAGTTTTCTAGACCTGTCAGGTTTTAAAAATCTGACAGGTCTGAGTTGTTGTTAAAACAAAAGCATTGCTGTAAACAACAGGGTTGATTGATTCCCTTTAAATTTTTCATTACTAGGCGTAATGGCCAAATCTTGATTATTTAGTTTTCCAAACACGTTAGTAAACCCGTATTGGTATTGTGCTCTTAACCTAATGTGTTTTAATCCAAGTGTTGCTCCAACAGCGCCATTAATATTGAATTTCGATATATCTCTAATGTCTTTTGCCTGCAAAGCATCATATCCAGTTAAAAAATAATCTTCTTTTTCCTTATCTGTTGGCTCAAAAAATCCATTTGCTTGAATAATAGGCCCGAAATCTATAGTAAAAGTTTGTCCTATAACTTTGCCATGCATCAAAAAACTTAGTTGGGCAGCAGATAATTTAAAATCTATCATTTCTACCTGGCTAACAAGGCTCTCACCTCCTTGTATGGCAATCGTGTTTTCTGTAAACTGTATCCCGTAACTTACATCATACCACTTATGCTCGACACTTACAATCGCTGTTAGACCTGCAGTCCAACCGTTGCTAGCTTCAGTTATAAAGTTATCAGTTGTAATATTAGCTTGTGTTATACCGCCAAAAGGGCCTAGCGTATTACGAATTTCGTAATTTGGTCTTTGCGCAAAAGTGTTTGTAACAAATAGTAGGCAAATAGCTACTAATAGGGTAAGTTGCTTGTTTATCATAACATTTAGGTTAAGTAGGTGAGCAAATATAGCATTATTTTGTATTTTAACTAATTACTAACCATTAATTTAAAACTGTTATGGGTTTCAACATTTTTCTTATTCCAATTATTTTCTTCGGATTAATCATTTTGATTTCCGCATTTTTCATCGTAAAACAACAAACTGCCGTCATTATTGAGCGCTTTGGAAAATTTCATAGTATTCGTCAATCGGGTCTACACATGAAAATTCCTTTAGTTGATAGAATAGCAGGGCGGTTAAGTCTAAAAATTCAGCAGCTAGATGTTATAATCGAAACAAAAACACTTGATGATGTATTTGTGCGTTTAAAAGTTTCAGTACAATACAAAGTCATTAAGGACAAGGTATACGATGCCTTTTACAAATTAGACTATCCACACGACCAAATTACCTCTTATGTATTTGATGTAGTGCGTGCAGAAGTCCCAAAAATGAAACTGGATGACGTATTTGTTAAAAAGGATGATATTGCCATTGCTGTAAAAGCTGAATTAAACGATGCTATGCAAAATTATGGTTATGATATTATAAAAACCTTAGTAACCGATATAGACCCAGATGCTCAAGTAAAAGAGGCTATGAATCGTATTAATGCTTCTGAGCGTGAGAAAATAGCTGCGCAGTTTGAAGGTGATGCTGCTCGTATTCTTATTGTTGAAAAAGCAAAAGCAGAAGCAGAAAGCAAACGACTACAAGGTCAAGGTATTGCGGATCAGCGTCGCGAAATCGCTCGTGGTTTGGAAGAATCTGTAGAAGTGCTTAATAAAGTTGGTATAAATTCTCAAGAAGCCTCTGCGCTTATTGTTGTAACCCAACACTATGATACATTACAATCTATTGGACAAGAAACTAATAGTAACTTAATTTTATTGCCGAACTCACCGCAGGCTGGTAGCCAAATGCTAAATGATATGGTGGCTAGTTTTACAGCAAGTAATCAAATTGGAGAGGCCATGAAAAATGCTAAAAACAAGAAACGTGAAGAATAGTTGTTAATCTATTTTTCACGAAAAACCCTTATTGCTGCAACGATAAGGGTTTTTCTGTTTTAAATCTAGAGTGTACATACCTCATAAAATAGCTCCCATTATTATTGCCATAATCTAAAGTAGTTGTGCTTCTGCTACTAACAATTCATTCTTGTCTTCAATAGCCTTGCTTATAAAATCATCAATATCGTTATTACGTTCCTGTCCATTTTTCAGCAAAACACCTAAAGTTAAAGCAACGGCTATTCGAGTTCCAGCTTTCTTAGCCGCAGTATTAAATAAGGGCTGCAAATCTTCGTAAGCTACTTTTTCAGCAAGTTTTTGAATTTCTGCTTTAGTTTTAAGTTGTTTCTCTTCAGGTAAGTTTGTGTATTTCTTACCCAACTGTTTAATAACCTCTATTGCTGGTCGCTCAGGTCTGTTTTGCTGTGGTTTCGGTTGATTTTGATTTACTTGATTCTTTGGTTTGCTTCGGCCCTGCTCAGCACCAGTTTGTTTTGCCCAACTATCTCGCAACCCTACTGTTTTGTTGAAAACGATATGTTCTGGCGTTGAGTCGTTATCAACATTGAAATATCCTAATCTTTGAAACTGAAAACGGTCACCAATTTTTACA
>CALDUJ010000025.1 GCA_937923735.1 uncultured Flavobacteriaceae bacterium
CCAGTGGTTTTAAGGAAATGTTTATTGGTTCAAACACCGAAAAGGTTGTTCGCACATCCGAAGTCCCCGTATTGGTAATAAAAAATGAACATAGCAGTTTAAGCATTAAGGATTTTGTATACGCATCTTCGTTTACCGAAGAAAATAAGAAACCATTCAAAAAAGCTGTAGCATTGGCAAATAATCTAGGTGCTAGAATGCATTTACTTGTTATTAATACTGTCAATAATTTCTACACAACAGCCGAAGCAGAAGATATGATGAATAGTTTTGTAGCGCACTCTAAACCAGACAGTTTTACCGAAAACATATATAATGATGAAACCATAGAAAAGGGCATCCTGAATTTCTCAAAACTTATTGGCGCGGACCTTATAGGTATGAGCACTCATGGAAGACAAGGCTTGGCTCATTTTTTTAACGGAAGCATTAGCGAAGACTTAGTAAACCATGCTAGACGCCCTGTTATTACGTTTAAGATGTAAAACAAAAAAACCTCATCAAGTAATTGAATGAGGTTTAGCATTTTTCCCGCCGAAAAGTCGGGATTAGTTCAAAAACAAAAAAGACCATTATAAAAATAACGGTCTTTTTCTATTTCACTAAGTTGGCCCACTAGGGATCGAACCTAGACTCTTCGGTACCAAAAACCGATGTGTTGCCAGTTACACCATAGGCCAATACTTAAAATGCGATTGCAAATTTATAACAAACTTTTATTTGCACAAACTATTTATGTATAAACTTAAAAAATAAAACATGCAATTTCTTTCAATTACTTAACGTTTCCTTAAAAAATCTAAAGTCTAGTCTTTTTATTCTTAAATTCGCCCTCAAGTAATTTTACTAAAGTTTATGGCTCAATTCAATTTCAAGAAATGGAACACCATATTAGGATGGGTTTCTTTTGCTGTCGCATTGATAACATATAGTTTAACAGTAGAACCAACTGTAAGTTTTTGGGATGCTGGAGAGTATATTTTAACATCCTCTAAATTACAAGTTGGCCATCCTCCAGGAGCACCTTTGTTCCAGATGTTTGGTGCCTTTTTCTCAATATTTACAACGGACCCATCTCAAATTGGGCTGATGATGAATATGATGAGTGCGGTATCGAGTGCATTCACAATCCTGTTTATGTTCTGGACGATTACGCTCTTACTAAAAAAGCTTGTTGTAAATAGTGATGAGATATCTACTGGCAAAAGCTATGCAATACTTGGCAGTGCTTTAGTAGGGTCATTGGCTTTTACATTTACTGATTCTTTTTGGTTTAATGCTGTAGAAACTGAAGTATACGCTATGGCTACATTAATTATGTCAAGTATGTTTTGGTTAGGGTTGCGTTGGGAACAAGACATGAATAAACCTAGAGGCAATAGATGGTTAATACTTATATCTTTCATTATTGGCTTATCATTTGGGGTGCATTTCATGGGCCTATTAACAATTCCTGCCATAGGATTGATTTACTTTTTTAAGAACTATAAGGAAGTAACTGTAAAAAACTTCATCATTGCTAATGTAGTTGTAGTCGCTATTTTGCTAGCCATATTCAAATTACTATTGCCAAATGCCTTGAAATTCTTTGGTGTTGCCGAAGTGTTCTTTGTTAACTCTATTGGGTTACCCTTTAACTCAGGTAGTATTATTGCAGGACTCGTATTGATTGCTGCTTTTTACTACGGCTTAAAGTATACTAGAGACCGACAATTAAAGTTAGCTAACACACTTATCCTATGTGTGGTTTTTATATTTATAGGTTTTTCTTCCTGGATGATGCTACCAATAAGAGCTAATGCTAATGTAGTAATCAATGAAAATAATCCTTCTAGTGCTCGAGAATTACTTGCCTATTATAACTTAGAACAGTATCCAGAAACAAAGTTATTTTATGGTCCTCAATTCACAGATCAGTATTCTGGTTTAGATGAAGATGAACCTTATTTAGATGACAAACCTAAATACGAAAAAGACAAGGAAAAAGGAGAGTATATTATTGTAAATGAATGGGAAAGAGCCAAACAAAATTCTAACTCAGAACATAAAGCCATATTACCACGTATGTGGAGTGCAGAACATGCCGAGAATTATATGCTTTTTACAGGCTATCTGAATTTTAAAATTAAAGACGGCTATCTTATGGATAACGACCTGCGTAAAGCCGTAAATGATTTTAAAAATAATGTTGCTCGTGGCATGGTCGATTATGAAGACTACCATGGTTTCCTTAAACAATTTGGCCAATATATAGATGTAGAGAAACCTAGTCTCGGTAGTAATATTTCTTATTTACTAGAGTACCAACTAGGCTATATGTACTGGCGCTATTTTATGTGGAATTTTGTTGGACGTCAAGACGATATACAAGGTAAATACGATAATCATGGTAACTGGATTAGTGGCATCAAATTTATAGACGAATGGCATTTAGACATGTCTCAAGATAATCTGCCAACAGATGTAAAAAATAACAAAGGAAGAAACACTTACTACTTCTTGCCATTAATTCTCGGATTAATAGGCTTGTTTTTCTTATTCAATACAGACAAAAAATTATTTTGGGTGATGTTAGTATTCTTCCTGTTTACAGGATTGGCGATACAAGTTTACACCAATGTTAGACCTTTTGAACCACGAGAGCGTGATTATTCAGTAGTAGGATCTTTTTATGTATTTGCTATTTGGATTGGATTCGGGGTTTACGCCATATACAATGCACTCAAAAAGTATGCATCTAAAAAATTAGTGGCGCCAATTGTTACTGTGGTTTGTTTGATTTTAGTTCCCGGAATTTTGGCGGCTAACAACTGGGATGATCACGATCGTTCTGGTAAATACACAGCACAATCTATGGCTCATAAATACCTAGATTCTTGTGCCGAAAATGCCATTCTATTCACCATTGGAGACAACGATACTTTTGCACTTTGGTATGCTCAAGAAATAGAAGGCTACAGAACAGATGTAAGGGTGGTAAATACGAGTCTGTTTCAAACAGATTGGTACATCGACCAAATGAAACGAAAAGCTTATGAAAGCGACCCTGTGCCATCTCAATACACTCATGACCAATATAAATATGGAACTCGTGACTATGTTGTTAAGCAGCCTATCACCAAAGATACCATGATGATTAAGGATTTCTTGAATTGGATTGGTAATGACAACCCTAAAACCAAAGTAAAATACATCTTGCAAAACTCTGGAGAAGATGTGAGTTATTATCCAAATCAGTATTTGAATTCTAATTATTTTCCAACCGAGCATGTGCGGATTCCTGTAAATAAGCAGAATGTATTAGAAAATGGCATTGTACAACCAAAAGATGCTGACGAGATTGTTCCTTATATCGATATTAGAATCAAAGGAAACGCATTATACAAAAACAGATTACTAATGCTAGATATTGTAGCAAATAACTATTGGAAACGCCCTATCTACTTTACTGGTGGTGCATTCGCTGATGAAGACTATATCTGGATGAAAGATTACTTACAACTAGATGGCATGTGCTATAAGCTAGTGCCGATTCGCACACCAGTAGATAGAGCAAATCCTTTTGATATGGGACGGGTTGATGCTGATTTGATGTATGAAAAAGTAAAAAAATGGAATTGGGGCAATAGTGAAGGCGATATTTATCATGACCCTGAAACTCGAAAAAATGCTATCACTTACAGAGGTAATCTAGCGCGATTAATAGAGGAATTTATTAATGACGATAAGCCAGAGAAAGCAGAAGAAATTGCTGACTTAGCTATGGAGAAAATGCCTGTGCAAAAATTTGGTTACTACACACTTCTTGAGCCATATATAAGTGCTTACTACGAAGTAGATGCAGATGAAAAAGCAAGAGACTTATACAAACAAGTTGCTACTAAGTACCAAGAAAATTTAAAGTACTACAGCGACCTTGAAATAGATAAGCAATATGACCTTGCTGAAGATATCATCACCGATATCGAACGCTATAAAAGCTTAGTTGGTATCGTTGCATTATATGACAAAGAGATTGCAGATGAAGAAATGGAAGCTTTCAGAAATCATTTAAAGTTATTCAGTCATTTTTACGAAAATGATGCCGATGATATTAACCTGGTTCCTGAAGATGCAGATATTCCAAATCAAGATAGCATACAAGCCATTATAGACAGCTTAAAACTAGAAGAGTAGGTATGTTGTTTCCCGCGAAAATGCCATGGTTGCTAAAAAAACTATTCCCAAACTATGTTTGGGATTTTTTTTCTAAAAACAAAAATTCTTCAAAAAAGGTATTGTATTTAACTTTTGATGATGGCCCAGTCCCAGAAGCTACTGAATTTGTTTTGGAAGAACTAAAAAAGCACAATGCTAAAGCCACCTTCTTTTGCATAGGAAGTAACGTCGAGAAACATCCTGATATATTTAAAAAAGTAGTTAATGACGGTCATGCTATAGGAAATCACACGCAACATCATGTAGAAGGGTGGAACACGTCAACTCAAAATTATATTAACAACACATTAGAAGCTCAACAAATTATTGATAAGCATCTAAAAAAAATCCAAGCATCAAATTCCAACAATTCTGATATCAAAAATCGTCAATCGAAAATCGTCAATCTTTTTAGACCTCCATATGGTCGAATTAAAAGAAGCCAAGGAAAGCAATTAAGAAAATTGGGTTATAATATTATTATGTGGGATGTGGTAAGTAAGGATTGGAGAGAAGATGTGTCTGAAGAAGATTGCTTAAAAAATGTGATTGACAATACAGTAAAAGGAAGTATCATCGTCCTCCATGACAGCTTAAAAGCATTGAAAAATGTAAAATTTACACTACCAAAAACGCTAGAGTATTTTAGCAGCAAAGGGTATCGATTCGAGAAAATCGAACTCTAAATATATTCTTGAATAATACCAATTAATGTGTTGGCATCTTGCTCACCGCTTTGACGCCATTTCATTTCGCCGTTTTTGTAAATAATAAGTGTTGGCAAGCCTTTAACACGAAGTGCCTCAGAGAGTTCCTTGTTTTTGTCAACATCTATTTTGATGACCTTTGCCTTATCACCAAGGGCGGCAGCAACATCTCTTAATACTGGATGCATAGCTGTTGATTGGTCATTCCATTCTGTATAAAAATCTAACAAAACTGGAATTTCAACATCTATTAATTCCCCGAATTTTGACATACATTAAAGTTTTAAATCAATATGTATAACGCAAAGATAACATTTCCATACAATTATACCTCCGCACTACCTTTTTTGAGTTCGATAACAGTAATCTCTGGCCAAATACCTACTCGCCCCGGAAATGCTAAATAACCAAAGCCTCTATTTACATTTATGTATTGCCCAAGTTCTTTGTAGACACCTGCCCAATACTTATAACGCCATTTTACAGGACTCCATTTTATCCAACCCGGTATTTCTATACCAAATTGCATGCCATGTGTATGCCCACTTAGTGTTAAATGATAGTGATAATCGTCTTGTATAACTTTTTCCTCCCAATGTGACGGGTCATGACTCATCAATATTTTGAAATCATTTTCACTAATATTCTCAGATGCCTTCTTTAAATCCCCTGCTTTCTTAAAACCTCCTTTACCCCAATTCTCAACACCAACTATGGCAATTCTTTCTCCATTCTTTTCAATGAATCTACTTTCATTTAACAATAAATCAAAACCCATGTCCTTTTGAATAGATTTTAGGTCTTCAAGGTTTTTAATTTTTGCCTTTTTATCATTGTTCCAATCGACATAATCTCCATAATCATGGTTTCCTAACACAGAATAAAGACCATCTTTAGCGTTCAATTTTCCAAAGACATCCTTCCAAGGCTCCATTTCTTCAGCCTTATTGTTCACCATATCACCTGTAAAGAAAATAGCATCCGATTGCTGTTCATTAATTAAATTAACCGCATACTCAACTTTCTCTCTATTGTCAAAACTTCCAGAATGTATATCGCTTATCTGCGTAATTTTATAACCGTCAAATGCTTCAGGAAGATCTTCAAAATGTAAGGTGTAATTAAGAACTTTAAAATTATACTTGCCGCGATACATTCCGTATAGCATAGCGCCAAAAGGAATAGCAGCTAATCCAAGTGCTATTTGACTGATAAATTTTCTTCTTGATGGTAAGTGAAAAGAATCCTGAGAACCGACTAATTTATCATATCCTGCAAACACGATTCTTATAATATCTTCTGCAAATAAAATAGGCAACAGAACTATATTAAAGACCATAAAAGATAAGAGCAACCCAAGCGAATAACTAAATGCGGATGTAAACACACGCCCATCCAAGTACTGTACGAAACGGAAAATAAAATTCCCCAAAATAAAGAGAGCAAATAGAATATAAGCGTATTGAATCCATACACTCTTAGTTATGGTTTTCACTGCTTGAAACCCATAGATGATGAAAATAATATATCCGATGATTAAAACCCAACGTATCATATTCTACTTTTAAAATCAAAAATAGCCTATTTTAACATTTGAAAAGCTTAATTAAAATAAGTTTAACGAAACAATCAATATTTGTTATCTTTCTACTTATTAATCGAATTTGAGCTAGCCATTAAAACTAATCGAATATGGAAAGACTAAAAAGCCTTAATACAATAGGTAACCTATTACCTATGATTATCGTTTTTTTAATTTTCTTAAACAGTTGCAAGCCTACTTTTAATATATCCGAAGAAAAGCCAAGAATTGTAAACGCCCTCAAAAATGATCTTTTCAATAAAAACTCCATTCATGAAAGGGTTGAAATGTTCTTTCCGAAAGAATACTGGAAGACAAATTCAAAACATGAATTAATAAAATCTATTGATAGCATTCAGGAACTATTAAGAGGCCCTTTACATTCGGAAAAGAAAAGAATAACCAAGCACAATATCTCTATTAATAAGTTTAGTAACCTTATCAAGATTAGAAATACATACTTTGTTTTAATAAGTATAAATGAAGCTTTTGATGTCATTAAAACAGCTCATTTGGAAGGCGCTGATGACATAGAAAAGTATATCAAACGTAATTTAATTTTGTATGTCGATGACCCATTTAAGATTATTGCCAACACTAATAGTGACATATTAGGTCAATACGATAATGTGGCTAAAAAGTGGATATACTATAATTTCAATGAAGGGCTATTTTTGAAAGCTTATGGGATGAAAGACACAAAAAAAATCATTGATTTATATTTTGCTGAAATTTTTGAATATTCAGATGAAGAATGGACCAAACAGGAAATCAAAGAAATTAAAGACTTATACAGAGAGTCTTGGGATTTAGAACAATACAAATATTTGAATTTTGATGATTATTGTAATTGCAAAATAGAATATCAGAAAAAATGGACAGATGATGTACCTGATGAATATTTTGAACAAAGTGAGGCTTTGCTCGAATCGATTTACAGGTGCAGAATATATTCGACTAATTTAAAAAAATATGAAACGCAGAAACTTCCTTAAAAACGCAACACTAACAACTGCAGGATTAGCCGTAGGAAGCACTTTAGCAAGTTGTGCTGAATCCGATTCAAAAGAAAAGAAAGTCATTACAACACCCCAAGCATCATTACCATTAGTAATTGCTACTTGGAATGTCCCAAATGCGACGGCTAAAGCATGGGAAATTCTAAATAATGGTGGTTCAGTGTTAGATGCCCTAGAGCAAGGCTGTATGGTTGAAGAAGCAGATATTAAAAATCAATCTGTGGGTAAAGGCGGACGTCCTGACCGTGATGGCAATGTTACATTAGATGCTTGCATAATGAATAAAGATGGAAATTGTGGGTCAGTAGTCTACATGAAAAACATCACCCATGCCATAACAGTAGCCCGAAAGGTTATGGAAGACACACCTCATGTAATGTTGGCGGGGAAAGGTGCAGAAGATTATGCGGTTTCAATTGGGATGAAACGTGAAAATTTATTAACCGAAGCTTCAAAAAAAGAATGGAAAGAATGGTTAGTTGAAAAAGAATACAAACCCATTATTAATATAGAAAACCACGACACTATTGGCATGCTAGCCATCGACAAAAACGGTGATATTTCTGGAGCTTGCACCACAAGCGGATTAGCTTATAAAATGGGCGGACGTGTAGGTGATAGCCCAATCATTGGTTCTGGCTTATTCGTCGATAACCAAATAGGCGCTGCAGTTGCTACTGGCATGGGCGAAGAAGTGGTGAAAACCGTAGGTAGCTTTTTGGTTGTAGAGCTAATGCGTAAAGGCAAATCGCCACAAGAAGCTTGTGAAGAAGCTATTAAGCGTATTGTTAATAAACCTAATAGTGATTACAAAAACTTTCAAGTGGGTTATATCGCTGTTAATAAACAAGGAGAAACAGGCGCTTATTCAATTCATGAGTGGTTTAGTATGACTAAGTTTCAGGATGGTAAAAATGAGAATATACAGTCGGATTTTTTTAATAAAACAGTGTAAGTAGCAGTTAATTAATTTCAATTCGATACATAAGTTTCGTAGATTTATATGCTACAAAAACAATCATTATGTCCGACCAAAAACGACTATTTCTAGTCGATGCATACGCTCTTATTTTTAGAGGTTATTACGCATTTATAAAGAACCCTAGAATTAATTCTAAAGGAGAAGATACTTCAGCCATTATGGGTTTTATGAATTCTTTGTTAGATGTTATAAAACGTGAGCGCCCAGACCATTTAGCGGTGTGTTTTGACAAAGGCGGAAGTGCAGATAGGGTGGAAATGTATGAAGCCTACAAAGCCAATAGAGATGAAACTCCTGAAGGCATTAAGACGGCAGTCCCTTACATCTATGACATATTAAAGGCCATGCACATCCCTATCATGGTGAAAGAAGGGTTCGAGGCAGATGATGTTATAGGCACGCTCTCAAGACAAGCAGAAAAAGAGGGGTATAAAACTTTTATGGTAACGCCTGATAAAGATTTTGCGCAATTAGTAACGGAAAATGTATTTATGTATCGTCCCGTTTTTGGTGGCGGTTATGAAACTTGGGGCATCCCAGAAGTACAGAAAAAATTTGAAGTAGAAGACCCAATGCAGGTCATTGATTTTCTGGGCATGATGGGTGATGCCTCTGACAATATTCCTGGGTTACCTGGTGTTGGCGAAAAAACAGCCAAAAAATTTATTAGCCAATTTGGTAGCATGGAAGGCCTTTTAGCAAATACTGACCAGTTAAAAGGTAAAATGAAAGAAAAAGTAGAAGCTAATGGCGAACTTGGTCTACTCTCAAAAAAGTTAGCAACCATCATGCTCGATGTTCCTGTAACCTTTAATGCGAAGGATTTTGAGCTAGACCAGCCTGATATCGAAAAAGTAAAAGAGATATTCGAAAAATTAGAGTTTAGACGTCTCACAGATAATTTCTTGAAAACTTTCGTTGCGGAAACTGTTACTAAATCAGCTACTGATCAAAAACCAGAAGTAGCAACCCCAAAAAAGCCAACTTCTGCTGGAGCTGGGCAGTTCTCATTATTTGGCGGTGATATTGCTTCAACAGAAGAACAAACAGAAACCACTAGTAGTCGAAAAACAATCACTACAACTGAGCATTTATACCAAAGTATTGCTCCTGGTATGGCTATGAAATTATTTGTATCTAATTTACTTAAGCAGAAAAGCGTTTGTTTTGACACAGAAACTACCGGGCTTAATCCAATTACAGCTGAATTAGTAGGTATTGCTTTTTCTTGGGAAGTTGGTAAAGGCTTTTATGTTCCCTTCCCTGAAGATAAAAATGAGGCGCAAGAACTCATAGAGCAATTACGCCCGTTTTTTGAAAACGAAGGCATTGAAAAAATAGGTCAGAATCTTAAATACGATATTAAAGTCTTAAAGAAGTATAATCTGCAAGTAAAAGGTAGGTTGTTTGACACTATGTTGGCACATTACCTCATTAATCCTGATATGCGACATAACATGGATGTTCTAGCAGAAACATATTTGAATTACACACCTGTTTCCATTACAGAGCTCATAGGCAAAAAAGGCAAAAATCAATTGTCCATGCGACAAGTACCAGTGGAACAACAAACAGAATATGCTGTTGAAGATGCTGATATAACACTTCAATTAAAAGAGCATTTTGAAAAAGAATTAGGCGAAGCTAATACCCAAAAACTATTTGATGATATTGAAGTGCCTTTACTTCGAGTGCTTGCTGATATGGAGCTTGAAGGCATCAACTTAGATACAGAATTCCTTAATTCGCTTTCAGAAGTACTTAATAGCGATATTGCCAATCTCGAGAAAAGCATCTATGAAGCTGCAGGCGAAGAATTCAATATTGCGTCACCGAAACAACTAGGTGTCATTTTGTTTGAAAAAATGAAACTGGTCGACAAACCAAAAAAGACAAAAACAGGTCAGTATTCAACCGCCGAAGATGTCCTCAGTTATCTAGCTAAGGATCATCAGATTATTCAAAATATTCTTGATTTTAGAGGGCTATCAAAACTTAAAAGCACCTATGTAGATGCACTGCCAACTCAAGTCGAATCTTCTACTGGTCGTGTACATACCGATTATATGCAAACTGTTGCTGCAACTGGACGTTTGAGCAGTAACAATCCTAACTTACAGAATATCCCTATCCGCACAGAACGTGGTCGCCAAGTACGAAAAGCGTTTGTGCCAAGAGACGAAAATCACACCTTGCTGGCTGCAGATTATTCGCAAATAGAATTGCGGATTATTGCCGCACTAAGTGAAGAAGAAACCATGATTGATGCTTTTAAAAAAGGCAAAGACATTCACGCATCAACAGCAGCCAAAGTCTTTAATGTCCCTATTGACGAAGTTACACGTGAACAGCGAAGCAACGCTAAAACCGTCAACTTCGGAATCATCTATGGGGTTTCTGCTTTCGGGCTCAGCAATCAAACCGACCTTAGCAGAACTGAGGCTAAAGAATTGATTGATACCTACTACAAAACTTACCCAAAATTACGCAATTACATGAGCGAGCAAGTTGATTTTGCAAGAGATAACGGATACGTACAGACCGTTCTAGGCAGACGTCGTTATCTTAAAGACATTAACTCTCGAAATGCTGTTGTTAGAGGTGCTGCAGAACGAAATGCCGTAAATGCTCCTATTCAAGGAAGCGCGGCGGATATCATTAAAATTGCCATGATCAACGTTCATAAGAAATTAGAAGAAGGTAACTATAAATCCAAAATGCTTTTACAAGTACATGATGAATTAGTTTTTGATGTCTATAAACCTGAATTAGAAGCAATGAAAGTGCTTATTAAATCCGAAATGGAAAGTGCTTACAAATTATCTGTACCTCTTGATGTTGACTTAGATATTGGCGATAATTGGTTGGAAGCGCATTAAATATTAAAAACGTTTTATGAAAAACCTAGGTAGAAGAGATTTTTTAAGAAAAACAGCCCTATCTGGAGCTGCAGTAGCGGTAAGCCCATTACTGAATAGTTGCGCTGAAACGGAAAATCAGAGGCCGGCATCTGGTGGGCAATATATGGGTGGATTTGCCGCTCCAAAAATCGAAAACATCCGTATGGCTTTTATTGGTGTTGGAGCAAGAGGTGGTTATCATATGGAATTTGCAGGTTTATTACCAGGCACCGAAATTGTTGCCATAAGTGACTTGTACGAAGATAATGTAAGAAAGTGGTCAGCAAAAGCTAATGAAATTGGTGGTGGACAACGACACAAAGATGTTGCACTTTACTATGGCGATGAGCATAAATGGAAAACAATGCTAGATGAAGTAAAACCAGACGTTGTTTTTATTGCTACCAATTGGAAGAACCATGCACCTATGGCCATTGAAGCCATGGAAAAAGGTGCCCACGCTTTTGTAGAGGTGCCCATCGCAGTCACTTTAGAAGAGATGTGGGATATTGTTGATACATCTGAACGTACCCAGAAGCACTGTATGATGATGGAAAATGTTAACTATAGCCGTGATGAACTGATGTTTCTAAATATGTGCCGTCAAGGAGCTATTGGAGAGCTACTACATGCCGAAGCTGCCTATATCCACGAACTCCGTTGGCAAATGGAAGAGCAAGAACGTGGTACAGGGTCTTGGAGAACACTTCATTATGCCAATAGAAATGGGAATTTATACCCAACACATGGATTGGGCCCTGTGGCTCAGTATATGAATATCGGAAGAACCGACGATACATTTAATACATTAGTCTCTTACTCAACGCCTTCTCTAGGAAGAAAAAAGTATTCGGAAAAAAATTATGCAGCAGACCATAAATGGAATCAATTAGATTTTAAAGGTGGCGATTTAAATACGTCCATCATAAAAACAAACTTAGGACGCACTATTATGGTGCAATGGGATGAAACCAGTCCACGACCATATTCCAGACATAATTTAATCCAAGGCACTAAAGGCATTCTCGCAGGTTTTCCGACTCGTGCAGCTTTTGATGGAGGTTTTGATGGCATTACCGAAAACCATCATCGTTGGGTACAAGGTGAACATTTGGCGGCTCTTTATGAGAAGTACGATCATCCTTTATATAAGCGCCTTAATGAGACTGCAAAAGGCAGTGGACATGGCGGTATGGATGGCATTATGGTGTATCGTATTATTGAATGTCTACAAAAAGGACTTCCCTTAGATCAAAATGTTTATGAAGGTTGTCTTTGGAGTGCCGTATCACCACTCAGCGAAACTTCTGTAGCAAATGGTGGAATGCCACAAGTTTTTCCGGATTTCACCAGAGGTAATTGGGAAACAACGACGCCCTTAGATATTGTTGGCTAAAAATGAAAAGTGTCCGCTTCTATACCATAAGAAGTAGTTTAGTAATACAAAATAACTGTAACATTATTTCTCAAATACTAAAAACAATTTTCTAAAAAAGTGTTTAGAGAAACATGTTTTTGCAATCAAAAATTTATAATCAATATTAGGTTTTTGCTAATTTAGCGCTTACTAACTATTAACCGTCAATACATCATATCATGAGTGATTCAAACAAATCTATGAGTAAAAAAATATGCATTATAACTGGTGCTACATCTGGTATTGGTAAAGAAACCGCATTCGCATTAGCGGAAAAAGGAGGATCGGTTATTGTTGTTAGTCGCAACGATAAAAAATGTATTTCTACAGTAAAAGCAATAAAGAAAAAAACAGGTAATAACCATGTTGATCATATATCTGCGGACCTTTCAGATTTAAAACAAGTTCGTAATCTAGCCAGACAGCTTAAGGAAAAGTACCCATGTATTGATGTGCTTATTAATAATGCTGGCGGGTATTTTAAAACACGCCTCGAAACTGTAGATGATTACGAAATGAATTTTGCTCTGAATCATCTTAGTCCATTTTTATTAACTAATTTACTCATCGACAATCTAAAAGAAAGTAGTCAGGGTAGGATTATCAATGTATCTTCTAGCGCTCATTTTAAAGGCAAGATTAAATTTGAAGATCTTCAATTACAAAACGATTTTAATGGTTTTAACGCTTATGCGCAATCTAAATTAGCACTTACATTATTTAACCATAAACTCGCTGAGCAACTTAAAGATACTAACGTAACTGTTAATGCATTGCATCCAGGATTGGTAGCCACCAATTTCGGAAAAAACAATGGTTTGCTTAGATTCTATGTAAGACGCCTATTAAACAAAAATGAGATAACCCCACTAGAAGGTTCTAAAACTATTACGTATTTGGCTTCTTCGGCAGAGGTGGCTGAGATTACAGGTGGTTATTTTGAAAAAGAAAAAAATACTAAGTCTTCAGACAATTCGTACAATCAGGAACTATCCAAAAAACTATGGGAGGTTAGTGAAACCTTAACTAATGTATCGTCTTAAGATTATCTATTTTTTGTAATCACTTTAAGATTATCTTGATGTATTATAATATGTTGCCGTATTTCAGGATAAGACATTAATAATATCATATTGGAGTAAGTTTTATAGATTCTCACGTACTAAATCCAATAGGATTTAAACTAATGACCAAAAAATATTCTGTATTTATAACACTTTTTCTTTTGGGTATCAACGTTAAAGCACAAACTTGTTGTTCTGGCGGTATCCCTTTGTCAAATAATATTGGTTTAAGCACTCAAAAAAAAGGTACGTTTCAAATAGGTGTAAATTATGATTACAATAATTTAAATACACTTAATAATGAAGATGAAAAATTAGATGATAATGCTCGTCTGAGAATAACACACAGTGCATTAATAAATGTTGGGTATTCCGTTACAGATAAAATCGCTATTGAAGGCCTTTTTACATGGGTTAATCAGCGCAGAAAAATAACACAATTTGGCAACGAAAATTTAGACCAGACTTCTGGAATTGGTGATGCCGTTTTATTACTAAAGTATAATTTAAAGAATCTTATTGGCGAGAATAGCAATGTAGCTTTAGGTATTGGCACAAAGATTCCTATTGGTTCTTCAACAGAAACCAATGAGCAAGGCATTACGTACAATGCCGATTTACAACCTGGCAGTAATGCTTGGGATTTAATTTATTGGTCATCAATAAACAAGAGTTTTAATTTTAGACCTTCTCTTAATTTCTCCTCTCGATTAATATATAGAAGTACAGGAAGTAATAATTCATACTTCGAGGATTCAACTTACAAGTTTGGAAACGAGTTTCAATTCTTCTTAGGATTCTCAGATCAGTTTTTATTATTCAAAACATTAATTGACTCTAGCCTAATATTTAAGTATCGAAACGCTGAAAAAGATAAAACTGGAGATTTTAATTTAGATAGCACTGGTGGAGACTGGATTTTTATAATCCCCAACGTATCAATTAATATTAACTCATCTATTGCATTTTCAACTAGAGTCGAATTACCAATTTATGCTAGAGTTGACGGAACGCAGCTAACACCAACATACAGATTAACAACTGGGATATTGGTTTCTCTTTTTGAGAAATCTACATTACCAATCATAAATTAAAACACTATGAAAACTAAAATTTATTTATTCCTCGCATTATTAATGGTTGTTAGTGCATGTAGCAGCAATGGTGACGATAGCGGAACTTCATCCTCGGGAGGAAATGGGGGCAATGGAGACAATGGTGATGGTGACGGTGACACTAATTCAGGTTGGCTAATCCCAGTTGCAGATGTGAAAGATGGTGGTCCTGGGAAAGATGGTATTCCTTCAATTGATAGACCTACATTCATTAATCCTGAAGATGAAACAGTTCTAGCTATTACTGATGATGAATTAGTTGTTGGCTATGTAGACAGAGGTCAAGCAAAAGCAATTCCACACTATATACTAGACTGGCATGAAGTCGTTAATGACAATCTTGATATTCCAGGAGAAGCGATTACAATTTCTTACTGCCCTTTAACCGGAACAGCATTTGGCTGGGAAAGCTCTTCTGGTGGTATGACTTCTAGTTATGGTGTTTCAGGTTTATTGTATAACACTAATTTAATAATGTATGACAGAAACACAGACAGTAATTGGTCTCAAATGCGTTTACAATGTGTTAATGGAGAGTTGATTGGAGATGTACCTACCATGGTTGATGTCTTAGAAACAGACTGGGCCACATGGAAACAACTATATCCTGACACCAAGATTATCAGCGCTAATACTGGATTCGACAGAGCATACGGGTTCTATCCTTATGGAAATTATAAAGAAGACCATGATGCTTTTCTTTTTACACCATCTCCTATGAGCGATTTGTTACCCAATAAACAACGCGTATTCGCAATATTGGGTGAAAATAGAGCCAAAGCGTATACGTTTTCACCTTTTACAGGCGGTAATGCCATTAGGGATACTTTTAATGGTAAAAATTATTTAGTAGTAGGTAACGAGAAAGCAATAACAGCATTTGAATTAAATGGCAATCTTTCCTTATTAACTTTTGAATATGAACTTTCCGATTCAGGTGGATTCTTCAAGGATAATGAGGGCAATATTTGGGATGTTTTCGGAAAAGCTATTTCTGGCCCAAGAATTGGGCAACAACTTCAAACACCATCAAAAGTAACAAGCATGTGGTTTGCTGTTGCGGCATTTTATCCAGTTCCTTTATTACAGTCATAGTTTTAAAGATTTTCAAAGTCTCAATCTAAAAGCTTCAAGTCTTATTTCTTTAGCTAAATGAATAGTTCGTTGAAGATAAAATCTAATAAAACAAACTTTACCAAAATAATGCACATTTAGGGTTTGGTAATATCATTATTAATCGTAAATTTGCAAACTCTTTTTAAGAGCCAAATGTTTAATACGTAAATATATTTAATGTGGATACATTAAGCTACAAAACAATTTCAGCGAATAAAGCTACTGCTAATAAGGAGTGGGTTTTAGTGGATGCTGATGGACAAACTCTTGGACGTTTAGCGTCTAAAGTTGCCAAAATGTTAAGAGGAAAGCACAAACCTAACTTCACACCTCATGTTGATTGTGGTGATAACGTAATTGTTATCAATGCAGAAAAAATCAACTTATCAGGAAACAAGTGGACAGAGAAATCTTATATCCGTCACACTGGATATCCTGGAGGACAGAGAAGTTTAACAGCTAATGAGTTATTTGCAAAGAACCCTGCAAGAGTGATAGAAAAATCTGTAAAAGGAATGCTTCCTAAAAATAAATTAGGAGCAGACTTATTTCGTAATCTAAATGTAGTTGTTGGAGCTGAGCATAAGCATGAAGCTCAAAAACCAAAAACTATCAACTTAAACGAGTTTAAATAATGGACGTAATTCACAAAATTGGTCGTAGAAAAACGGCTGTAGCTCGTGTATACCTTTCTAAAGTAAAAGGAAATATCACAGTCAATAAAAAAGACGTTAATACATACTTCCCTACTGCTACTTTACAGTACAAAGTAAATCAGCCATTAGTAATGACTGAAAACGAAAAAAACTTTGACGTAAAAGTAAATGTTTATGGTGGTGGAATCACTGGTCAAGCAGAAGCTATTCGTTTAGCATTATCTAGAGCCATGTGCGAGGTAGATGCAGAGAACAGAACGATTCTTAAGCCAGAAGGTTTATTGACAAGAGACCCAAGAATGGTAGAGCGTAAGAAATTCGGACAGAAGAAAGCTCGTAAGAAATTCCAGTTCTCTAAACGTTAATATACATTCCCGACTCGTTTTTGGGAATCTCACGAAGCAAGAGTCGTTGCTTCAATATATATTGAATTTTAACCAGTTATTGTTGCCCATGACGGTAAACGTCAGGGTTTAGTTAAGCATCTAAATGGTTGAGGCGAATGTAAAAATGACCACTCAATCATTGCTAATCAACAGAACGTAAACTATTACAAAATGGCAAAAATCGAGGTAAAAGAATTACTCGACGCAGGTGTACACTTCGGTCACCTAACAAGAAAATGGGATCCAAATATGGCTCCTTATGTATATATGGAGCGTAATGGGATCCATATTATAAATCTTTACAAAACAGCTGCTAAAATTGAGGAAGCTTCAGAAGCAATGAGCAAAATTGCTGCTTCAGGGAGAAAGATTCTTTTCGTAGCAACTAAAAAACAAGCAAAAGACATCGTTGCTGAAAAAGCAGGTAATGTTAATATGCCTTACATCACAGAAAGATGGCCAGGCGGAATGCTTACTAACTTTGTAACGATAAGAAAAGCTGTTAAGAAAATGGCAGCTATTGATAGAATGAAGAAAGACGGAACGTTCATGACGCTTTCTAAAAAAGAGCGTTTACAAGTAGACCGTTTAAGAGCTAAACTAGAAAAGAATTTAGGTTCTATTTCGGACATGACACGTCTTCCAGGAGCACTATTCGTAGTAGATATTAAGCGTGAGCATATTGCAATAAAGGAAGCACAGAAATTAAACATTCCAATCTTTGCAATGGTAGATACTAACTCTGACCCACGTCAAGTTGATTATGTAATTCCTGCAAACGATGATGCTTCAAAATCAATCAATAAAGTATTAACTGCTGTAACAGATGCAGTAGCTAATGGATTGGCTGAGCGTAAAGCTGAAAAAGATGGTGGTGATAAAGCTCCAGCTAAAAAAGAAGCCAAAGCTGAAAAGGCACCAGTAGCATTACAAGAAGAAGAATAACACTAATTATAATAAAGTAATAAAGTCGTTTAGTGAATTTCTTCTAGAAATGAATTGAACGACTTTTTTTAAATTTTAATATGAGTACCATGGTAAAAATAACAGCCGCAGAAGTAAATAAATTAAGACAAGCAACAGGAGCAGGTATGATGGACTGCAAAAATGCTTTGGTTGAAGCCGAAGGAGATTTTGACAAAGCTATCGAAGTGCTTCGTAAAAAAGGTCAGAAAGTAGCAGCTAAAAGAGCAGATAGAGAATCTAGTGAAGGTGCTGCAGTTGCTAAAGTAAACGCTGACAACACAGCTGGTATAGCAATCGTTCTTGGATGTGAAACTGACTTCGTTGGTAAAAACGAAAACTTCTTGAAGCTTGCTAGTGATATGGCTGACATTGCTTTAAATCACGATTCTAAAGAGGCATTCTTAGCTGCTGATTTCGGAGGAATGACTGTTGCCGATAAGTTAATCGAGCAAACTGGTGTGATTGGTGAAAAATTAGACATCAAAGCTTTTGAAAAAATAGAAGCAGCTTACGTTGGAGCATATGTTCACATTAACAAGATTGCTGCTGTAGTTGGATTATCATCTGCTGTAGATAAGGCTGATGTTTTATCTAAAGATATTGCTATGCAAGTGGCATCAATGGGAGCAACTACATTGTCTTACAAAGATTTTGACCCAGCATTTGTAGCATCCGAAACTGAAGCTAGAATTGCAGTAATAGAGAAAGATAATGAAGAACTAGGACGTTTAGGAAAAACACTTAAAAATGTACCAAAGTATATTTCTATGGCGCAGTTAACACCAGAAGTATTAGCTGCTGCAGAAGAGGCTGCAAAAGCAGAATTAAAAGCTGAAGGTAAGCCTGAGCAAATCTGGGACAGAATTCTTCCAGGAAAAATGGAGCGTTTTATCTCTGATAATACAACATTAGATCAGGAACAGTGCTTATTAGATCAAAATTTCATTAAAGATGAGAAACTAAGCGTTGCTAAATATGTAGAGTCTTACGGTGATGTATCCGTAACAGGTTTTAAAAGAGTTACTCTAGGGTAATCGCAACATAATTTATATTTAAAAGCCCAGACCATAAATGTCTGGGCTTTTTTGTTTGTAGACTTTTGTTTTCTAAATTAAGAAGTATATTTGCTAAACCTTTGTTCTTGTGAAGACGAGAATCTCATTCATGACTATGAAATATAAAAGAATACTCCTCAAATTATCCGGCGAAGCCTTAATGGGGTCTCGTCAATACGGTATAGATCCAGAAAGACTTGCTGAATACGCAGAAGACATTAAAAAAATCACTGAAAAAGGTGTAGAAGTAGCAATAGTAATTGGTGGTGGTAATATTTTTAGAGGTGTCGCTGGAGCTAGTAATGGTATGGATCGCGTTCAAGGTGACCATATGGGCATGCTAGCAACTGTTATAAATGGTTTAGCACTTCAGAGCGCTTTAGAAGATGCTGAAGTTCCAACACGCTTACAAACAGCTATTAAAATAAATGAAGTTGCAGAACCATTCATCCGCAGAAAAGCAATGCGTCATTTAGAGAAAGGTAGAGTGGTTATTTTTGGTGGAGGTACAGGGAATCCTTATTTCACTACGGACTCTGCAGCCGTTTTAAGGGCCATAGAGATTGAGGCTGATGTGATACTCAAAGGCACTCGGGTAGATGGTATCTACAATGTAGATCCAGAAAAAGATAAAGCAGCTATAAAATTTGATAATATTACGTTTGATGATGTGATACGAAAAGGCCTGAAAGTAATGGACACAACTGCTTTTACTCTAAGTCAAGAGAATAAATTACCTATCATCGTTTTTGATATGAATAAACGAGGAAACCTAATGAAAGTGCTTCAAGGAGAGAAAATTGGTACAGAAGTTAACTTCTAAAAATACTTGTGGCTTAATTTTTGAATTGATAGTTTTATAATAATTTTTTAATCCATGAACGAAGAGATACAATTTATAGTAGATACGGCTAAAGAAGCAATGGATAAAGCGCTTAAGCATCTAGAAAAGCAACTGTCTAACATAAGAGCAGGTAAAGCTAGCCCAGCAATGTTAGGTAGTGTTATGGTAGACTATTACGGCACACAAACACCATTAAGCCAAGTAGCAAATGTTAATACACCAGATGGACGAACCATTTCTATACAGCCTTGGGAAAAAAGTATGATTCAGGAAATAGAACATGGTATCATGTTGGCAAATCTTGGATTTAACCCACAGAATAATGGTGAGAGCGTTATTATAAATGTACCACCATTAACAGAAGAACGTAGAATGCAGTTAGCTAAACAGGCAAAAGCCGAAGCAGAAGATGCTAAGATTGGAGTACGTAACGCAAGAAAAGATGCCAATAACGATATTAAAAAAGTAGATGATATTTCTGAAGACCTTCAGAAAAATACAGAAGTAGATGTACAAACTCTAACGGATAAATACATTCAGCGAATAGATGACATCTTTGTTAATAAAGAAAAAGAAATCATGACTGTTTAATATCCAAGCGACATATATTGTCGCTTTTTTTATACGAATACATAATATGTCCCGTTAATACTGTTCTTATGAAGCTATTAAAATATATATCGATTTTTGTTATTGCCTTGCAAATCCCAAACGGATTCTCGCAATCCTATGATTTTGTTTCTTCAGAATTAATTCAGCTTAGTGATGATGATGTGGCAAAAATGAATATTATGATTACTCCTGGCATTAAACTTTATAACGATAAAGGAAATCAATTAGGAATGGATCAATTATCATTAATGACCAATCCTGAATTCAGGCCTATTTTTTATGCCAACACTGATGGAAAAATAAAAGCGATAGTTTTTGAGAACAAACTTGAAAACCCAATTCTAGTCCAACACAACTCCGAAGCTGATTTTACAGAAGGCGAATATGCTATGGATTTCCTCGCAGAAGATATGAATGGCAGTATTGTGAAACTATCTGAATTGCGTGGCAAAGTTGTAGTATTAAATTTTTGGTTTATAAAATGTGCCCCATGTGTGATGGAAATGCCTGATCTTAACGAAGTTGTTAGTATGTACGATTCTGATGATGTAGTTTTTATCGGTATTACATTCGACTCAAAAGAACTTGTTGAACAGTTTTTACAATCCAAAGATTTTGAATATACTATTACTCCTAATGCTAATGATGCAATAAGTATTTATGGGGTGCAGAGTTTTCCAACCAACATGGTGATTAATCAACAAGGACAAATTGTACTCAAAGAAATAGGTTACCGCACTAATATGAAAGATGTGCTAGTGTCAGCTATTAATAAACTCCTTTAATTAATGGGTTTATCTCGTTTTCTGGTTTTTTGCATGCTAATTAGTTGTTGTAATAGCTTTGCTCAGAAACCCAATCAAGAAAACTCAAAAACCCAAAATGATTCCGTTAAAAAGATTGAGCTAGCCAAAAGTCTAGGGAATGGATATTTGCCTTCGAAATTCTTTGATTTAGACTTACGCTATCTCATAAAATTTAATCAATATGAAGGTCTGAGAACTGGCCTCGGAGGTGTCACAAACAAAAGATTTTCAGAAAACTTTAAAATTCAAGGATATACAGTGTACGGCTTTAAAGACCATCGCTTTAAATATAGTATTGGTGCAGGTTTTAGGATTTCTGAAGCGAGTAATACTTGGCTTCATGCATCTTACACAGATGATCTTCAAGAAACTGGGAGTTCAAAATTCCTAACAGATAAACGGTTCTTTCAATTCTTCGAACCCCGCCTTATTAACATTGATTTGTTTCATAAACACATTACAAAAGCAATAACCCTAGAACATCGAATTTCAACAAAGATATTGACAGAAACACAACTATCAATTAGTAAAATAGACCCAACATATAGTTACACTTTTGACTTAGGAAGCGAAAGTTTCAATAATTATGATTTGAGCTTAGCAAGAATTTCCACTCAGTGGAATCCTTTTGATAGCTTTGATGGTGATGACACCATTTCAGGGTATCCTCAATTCACCTTTCAATACACTCAAAGTTTTGAAAATCTTTTAAAGGGTAATTTTAATTTTTCAAAATTTGATTTTAGAACGGTTCAGAAATTTAAGCACCAAAATAAGGCTTCAACTGAATTTGTTCTCTCTGCAGGAATTGTAAGTGGAGAAGCGCCTATTACACATCTCTACCACGCCTACCCGAATAATGTGAACAAAGAAACTATCCTCCAACGTTTCTCAGTTGCTGGCATCAATAGTTTTGAGACCATGTATTTTAATGAGTTCTTTTCTGATAGATTTGCAACGCTCCAGATTAAGCACAGACTAAAACCCTTTGATATATCAAGACGTTTTAAACCTGAGCTCGTGCTGATTTCTAGATATGCACTCGGAAATATGAATAATATCGACAGGCATCAAAACATAACTTTTAACACACTGGAAAATGGCTATTCTGAATCTGGTTTTGAAATAAATAAACTGCTTTTTGGTTTCGGATTGAGTTTTGCTTACAGATATGGCGCCTATAACTTACCAGAATTCGAAGATAATTTTGCTTTCAAATTTACATTTAATATCAATCTTGAGAATTGAGTTTCCATAGTAGTTAAAGCTACTTATCCGTAGTATTTTTCTACCTTTGCGGGATTATAGGTAATTAATGACCAAGCTTTTTTCTACAAATTTCTGGGAAACCGTTGCAAGACTTATTTTACGCAACAAAATCCTGATTCTCATCGTGGTTGCAGCAGCAACTATTTTTTTGGGCTATCAGTGGAAAAACATGCGATTTACCTATACTGAGGCCAATCTATTACCTGATGAACACGAAGTAAATAATACCTATAATAACTTTCTTGATAAATTTGGTGAAGAAGGTAACCTCATTATTCTTGGTGTAAAAGACTCCACGCTTTTTACAGTTGAAAAACTAAATGCATGGAATAAACTATCCCATGAGTTTGGTAAATACGAAGAAATTGAAACTGTTGTTTCTCTAGGTGACCTCCAAAAATTAATAAAAAACACCAAAACTGAACAATTTGACATCGAACCTTTCATCAAGGATTCATTGTCTTCTATAAAGCAAGTAGAAACGCTTCAAAAAGAGTTGTTTCAAAAATATCCTTTTTATGATAATTTCTTGTTCAACAAAAAAACTAAGACTGTAAGGACTGCACTCTACCTAGATAAGGCTATAGTTAATAAACCTGCAAGAAAAGATTTTATTGTGGATATCCTCATCCCAAAAGTGACTGAATTCGAGGAACGATATAATATGGATGTTCGGGTTTCGGGAATGCCTTATATTCGCACACTTAATTCTCAGAATATAATAGATGAAATAGGCACTTTTATTAGTCTAGCGCTACTAGTTACTTCAATAATATTTTTCTTTTTCTTTCGATCTTATCGAGCCACTTTTATCTCCATGATAGTTGTACTTATTGGAGTTGCTTGGACTTTTGGTATACTTGGGCTTCTTCAATACGAGATTACAGTACTTACTGCTTTAATCCCTCCACTAATTATTGTAATCGGAATTCCTAATTGTATTTTCTTAATTAATAAATACCAGCACGAAGTCAAGAAACATGGCAATAAAGTAAAATCACTCCAGCGTGTTATTACTAAAATTGGGAATGCTACATTAATGACTAACGTAACCACTGCATCAGGTTTTGCGACCTTTATTATTACAGACAGTAAGCTTTTAACGGAGTTTGGAATCGTCGCGTCTTTAAGTATTCTCGCCATTTTTATTTTATGCTTACTCATCATTCCTATCATCTATAGCTTTATGCCGCATCCAAAAGATAAACATTTAGAGCATCTTAATAGGCGTTGGGTAAATGGATTTGTAGATTGGATGGAGCGGATGGTAAAGCATCACAAAATTACTATATATATCACTGCGGTTGTTTTATTGACTGTGAGTTTAATCGGCATCAATCAAATAAAAATATCGGGTAGTCTCATTGAAGACATGCCAAAAAAAACAGAGTTTTACAAAGACATTAGGTTTTTTGAATCGGAGTTTAATGGCATTATGCCATTGGAAATTATGGTTGACACAAAGCGTAAAAAGGGTGTTATGAAAATTGCGACGCTTAAACGCATGAATGAATTGCAAGAACTTATTGAGGAAACGCCAGAATTATCTAAACCGATTTCTGTTGTTGAGTTAGTTAAATATGCCAAACAAGCTTATTATAATGGCAATCCAAAATACTATCAATTACCAACATCACAAGAAAATAGTTTCATTTTATCTTATGTAAAAAATTCATCATCTGATGTAAGTCTACTTAAAAATTTTGTAGACAGTACTGGTCAATATGCCCGTATCACGACATTTATGAAGGATATAGGTACTGATAAGATGGAACGCATTGAAGAAAATATTCAGAATAAAATTAGCAAAGCATTTCCCAAGGAGAGATATGAAGTCACTATGACGGGCAAAGCTTTAGTGTTTCAAAAAGGCACAAAATATTTGGTCAACAATCTGGTCTTATCCCTTTCGCTAGCGATATTCTTGATATCGCTTTTCATGGCTTATATGTTCAGATCATTCAGGATGATTATTGTTTCTTTGATTCCTAATTTACTTCCATTACTAGTAACTGCCGGATTGATGGGTTATTTGGGCGTCCCGATAAAACCGTCAACTATTTTGGTATTTAGTATTGCTTTTGGGATATCCGTAGATGATACGATACATTTCTTAGCTAAATACAGGCAGGAACTACAGGCCAATAATTGGAAGATTCGAAAATCTGTATATGCTGCCTTACGCGAAACTGGAGTTAGTATGTTCTATACGTCAATCGTTCTCTTCTTTGGTTTTTCAGTATTCACTATTTCTAGTTTTGGTGGAACTGTAGCCTTAGGTGCTTTAGTTTCTGCCACACTGTTATTTGCCATGTTAGCAAATTTATTGTTATTACCGTCACTCTTATTATCGTTAGAAAGAAGTATTGCCAATAAAGAGGTTCTAAAAGAACCTAACTTCAAAATTATTCCTGAAGAGGAGGAACAAAACAAATCTGAATCATAAAAAAAGCCGCCAACTCAAGAGTCAGCGGCAATAGTATGATAAATCCCCATTTATCATAGAGCTTGATAATTAAACCTTATCAAGTAACATATTGATTAATAGCAAATCAAAGATAGTAATAAAATCAATGCGCAATAAGGGGAAAAAACCCCTTTTTTTAAATAATTCGCTGAGGCTAAAAAACATTAAAGAATTATCTTTGCACCTTTAATTATAAGATACAATGAAAACCAGTAAAGTAATTGCGTTATTATCTCAGGATAAAAAGCATGTAGAAGTAGATGTAAAAGGATGGGTAAGAACTTTTAGAGCAAATCGTTTTATTGCTCTAAATGATGGCTCTACAATTAATAATATCCAATGTGTTGTTGATTTTGAAAATACTGATGAGGATACCCTAAGACGGATTACAACTGGTGCGGCAGTGCATATAAAAGGTTTACTTGTAGAAAGTCAGGGAAAAGGACAGACTGTAGAGATACAAGTATCTGAAATTGCTATTCTTGGAGATTCCGACCCTGAAGCGTATCCTATTCAGCCAAAGAAACACTCCATGGAATTCCTCCGTGAGAACGCACATTTAAGAGTTCGTACAAATACTTTTAGTGCTGTCATGCGTTTACGCTCTGCGTTGGCTTTTGCAGTGCATCAGTTTTTTCAAACAAATGGTTTTAATTATGTAAATACGCCCATAATTACCGGAAGTGATGCCGAAGGTGCAGGAGAAATGTTTAAAGTAACTTCTTTAGATTTAAAGAATCCACCTAAAGACGATAAAGGCAATATCGATTACTCAGAAGATTTCTTCGGAAAAGAAACTAATTTAAGTGTTTCTGGGCAATTAGAAGCAGAAACTTACGCCATGGGATTAGGTAATGTGTACACATTCGGTCCAACGTTTAGAGCAGAAAATAGCAATACCACGCGCCACCTATCTGAATTCTGGATGATTGAACCAGAAATGGCGTTCTACGAATTGGATGACAATATGGATTTGGCTGAAAAATTCATAAAGTACGTCGTGCAATACGCTCTAGACAATTGTAAAGATGATTTAGAGTTCCTAAACAAACGCCTGCTAGATGAAGAAAAAACAAAACCTCAAGCTGAACGCAGTGAACTATCTCTTTTAGAGAAATTACATTTTGTTACTGATAACAATTTTAAACGTGTTACCTATACAGAAGCTATTGAAATACTGAGAAATTGTAAGCCAAATAAGAAAAAGAAATTTCAATATTTAATTAATGAATGGGGAGCAGACTTGCAAAGTGAGCATGAACGCTTTTTAGTAGAGAAGCATTTTAAATGTCCGGTAATATTATTTGATTACCCAGCTAACATTAAGGCCTTCTATATGCGATTGAATGAAGATGGAAAGACCGTTAGAGCTATGGATATATTATTCCCAGGCATTGGAGAAATTGTTGGTGGATCCCAAAGAGAAGAACGCCTAGATGTATTAAAATCTAAAATGGCGGCCTTAGATATAGATGAAAAAGAACTGTGGTGGTACCTAGATTTGCGTCGATTCGGGACTGCTGTACATAGCGGATTTGGTCTTGGTTTTGAGCGCTTGGTAATGTTTGCAACAGGAATGAGCAATATACGTGATGTCATTCCGTTTCCAAGGACTCCTCAAAATGCAGAATTCTAGTCCTTCACAACAAAAACATAAAACAATCTACATACTACCATTTGTAGATTGTTTTTTTTAAATTTATACAAATACCTTGTCCTAATGTTAAAGCAGTATTTACAATTTAAATTATCACAAAAATTATCTCCTCAACAAATACAGTTGATGAAGCTAATTCAACTGCCTACGCAAGCATTCGAACAGCGCATAAAACAAGAGTTAGAAGAGAATCCTGCATTAGAAAGTGGCAAAGAAACTTCCGATGATTTAGACGACACGTTTGACAATACTAAGGATGAGTATGATGACAATGAGAGTATTGCTGCAGAAGACATTAATGTAGATGACTACTTGAGTGATGATGAAATACCTGATTACAGAACTCAAACAAGTAATTACAGTGCCGATGACGATGAAAAAAGTATCCCTTATGCCTCTGGAATGTCATTCGCTCAGCATTTAAAGAACCAATTAAATACATTTCGTCTAGACGACGAAGAACAGCAGATAGCTGAGTTTTTGGTTGGTAGTGTTGATGAAAGTGGTTACATAAGACGTTCTCTAAGCGACATTATGGATGACTTGGCCTTCACTCAAAACGTATACACTACAGAGGAAAAAATCGAAGAGGTTTTGATGATAGTCCATAAACTCGACCCTTCTGGTGTTGCTGCTAGGAATCTTCAGGAATGTTTATTAATCCAGTTGCGTAGAAAAACTCAAAACCCTGATGTAGAGCTAGCAACTGATATTATTGAAAAAGCTTTTGACCACTTCACAAAGAAGCATTATAAAAAATTGCTTCAAAAATTTGATGTTACCGAAGTTCAGCTTAAAGATGCTATCGAAGAAATAGAACGTCTAAATCCAAAACCTGGAGGGTCTTATGCTGGTAATACAAGAATGGTAGAACATGTAGTTCCTGATTTCGCTATAAAAATTGTAGAAGGTGAACTTGAACTAACCCTAAATGGACGTAATGCTCCAGAACTTCATGTATCTCGTGAGTACAATAACATGATGAAGGGCTATAAAGAAGCTAAAGATAAGTCCAAATCTCAAAAAGATGCCGTGCAGTTTATCAAACAAAAATTGGATGCTGCCAAATGGTTTATTGAAGCTATAAAACAACGTCAGCAAACGCTTTTTGTAACTATGAGTTCGATAATGCATTACCAGAAAGAATACTTTCTAACTGGTGATGAACGAAAACTTAGGCCAATGATTCTTAAAGATATTGCAGACGAAATTGAAATGGATGTGTCTACTGTTTCTCGAGTTGCTAATAGTAAATATGTAGATACACCTTACGGTACTAAACTCATTAAAGAATTCTTTAGTGAATCTATGACTAATGATAAAGGAGAGGAAGTATCAACCAGAGAAATTAAGAAAATTCTTGAAACTGTTATTATTGAAGAAGACAAGAAAAAACCCCTAACGGATGAAAAGCTTGCTAAAATTCTTAAAGAAAAAGGCTACCCTATAGCACGTCGTACAGTTGCAAAATATAGAGAGCAATTAGATTTTCCTGTAGCTAGACTTCGTAAAAAGATGTGATGCACCATATCTTAAAAAGCATATCATATATATTTCATCCATTATTAATGCCTATTCTTGGTGTTATTTTTTACTTCTCCAAAACACCTCGATATATTCCAATCCCTATTATAAAGGCTAAGCTTGTCTCCATTTTTATATTAACCGTAGTTTTACCTGTGCTTCTATACTATTTGTTAAAAACTCTAAAAAGGGTAGACACTATAAATTTAGAGACTACAAAAGAGCGTATCATTCCGCTAGTTTTAAACGCGGTAATTATAGTTCTTGTAATACAACGTATACTCCCCCAAAACGAAGTTATTGAATTATATTATTTCTTTTTAGGAATATTATTATCCACCATTGCTTGTTTAATACTTGCTATTTTAAAATTTAAAGCAAGTATTCATATGATTGCTATTGGCGGTATATTTATGTTCTTCATTGCTCTCAGCATACATTTTAGCATTAATATAAACGGAACGATAGCATTTCTATTTATTCTTATAGGAGCTATAGCTTCTTCAAGGCTTTATCTTAAAGCGCATGATAATATAGAGTTACTAATAGGCTTTTTCGTTGGACTCTTTCCTCAACTATTAATGTTAAATTATTGGCTACAATAAATAAAACATTAGGCCTATTTTAATAGATCTCATCTCAATTGCTTTATTGCTTAGCGTTGCTTGGCCATTAAATATAGAACTAAGCCCATAATACAAATGAAAATTCCATGTATTGTAACCTAAACTAGCCGTTAAGCCATATTGAAAATCGTTAAAGTGGTCTATATTACTGTATTGCTCTTTACTAGGGGAACCTCTAAATTTGGTTGTATGGGTAAATAAGTATCCAACCTTAAAACCAGCATATATCCTCCAGAATTTATAGTCAGAAACCGTCGAGCTTCGCCATCTAAATTCAAATGGCAATTCTACTAAGTGCAAAGCAAATTTGTTTTTCGTAAAGTCATCATTATTTGTAAGAACTGAATAAGTGACATTTTTCATATCGTCTTTACCTATTTTTAAATTTTGATTAAATGAGTTAGCAGTATAACCAAGACCTATGCCTAAAGCAATATTTCTTTTTTTATTCAAAGGAATATCTCTAATAAAACCGATATGAAATCCGCTTGAAAATCCGCTCTGAGATATACTATCAGGTCTTTTTACCATCAAATTATAAGTAACCCCAGCATATATTTGATCCTCTCTATAAAGCGAATCGATTTCAACAAACTTATTATCCTGGGCAAAACTAGGAATTACAGTGAAAAAAATGAATATGAATGAGAGTACAAATTTCATAATAACTCAACGTGTATTTAAATGTAACGTTTTTACTGACGAATTAATTTTTTATAACTAAAAAAGGCACTCTTTTCAGAATGCCTTTTTTTTTATAACTATAAAATCAAGGTATTAGTTTTCTAAAGCATCACCTTGTCTGGTTGTATAATTAATTTTAAGAGCATTTTCTTTTCTTAGCTCTTGCTTAATATCAGATACAAGTCCCATATTAGCTTCACTATCGACTTTCAGAGCAGTAGTTAAGAATGGTATTAACTCTTCACGTTTGCTCGCTCTTTCTTCTCTGATAAAGCTTCTAACGTCGCTCACATTAGCTAACTTATCATTTAACTGAATACGTGGCTGATCTCCAAGATTTCTATACTGAGAACTTGGTTTTCCCGCGTAAATGTACATTACTAAATCTTTCTTAGCCAGTTTCTCGACCTGATTTGCCTGTGGCAATTTGTTTTCAATCATCAAGGTGTTCTCTCTCATTACAGTTGCAACCATGAAAAAGAATAATAGCATAAATACAATATCTGGTAATGATGCTGTGTTTACTGCTGGTAAATCGCCTCCTTTTTTCTTTTTAAATTTAGACATATCTGTTTCTTATTTAATTAGACTTAGGCTCAGCTTCTGATAATTTTTGAGGAATTAAAGCTTTAACTGCCTCCAGTCGCTCTTTTAACTTCTCTTTCACAGAAGCATCTGTAGTTCTTGGATCGTTATACGCTTTATTAGCTTCCTCAAAATTCATACCACTATTAGGATATAACCTTTGGAATTCTCTATTTCTTAACTGATTGTAAGCAGCGATTAACTCGTTTTGTACAGCAATGTATGTTTTATACTTTGTTTGTCTGTCGTTCTGTAACGAAATAATTGCTTTGTCTGGATTATCTGAAGAACTTGGGTTTTTCTTTCCTCTACAGAAAGAGCAAGCTTCATCTCCTTGACCTCCACCATTATCGAGAAAAGCAACTGCCAATTCTCTAAGATTTTTCAGTTCGACTACTTCCCCATCGTTACCGTTAGCTTTTAAGAACAATTGGTCATTCTTATTAACCGATAACTGGAAAATATTCTTTTCCTTAATAATTGGTGGCTCAGTTTCCTCCATTGGAGGTAATTTCCTATTTAGCCCTGAATCAGTCTCTATGGTAGTTGTTACCAAGAAAAAGATTAAAAGCAAGAAAGCAATGTCAGCCATCGAGCCTGCATTAACTTCCGGTGCTGCACGTTTTGCCATATTATTTAATCATTTTTTTGATTCCAGTAAACAACATTGCTCCACCTGCTATTATTGCAAGCAAGTAAAACATATATAATCCAGCGCCTACTAATTTCGAACCGCCTTCAGAGAGTACTTCGCCATCTCGCAGTGGAGTTTCCACACCATTTGCTAATACAAAATAGCATATAGCAAATAGTAGTAAAAATGCACCAACACCTTTAATTGCACTCATTAGAGAAGCTTTGTTAGAAAATATATTCTTTAGAGAAAATATTACTACCAGTACTAAGATAATTCCTAGTACTAAATAAGCTACCCAAGCCATTGGATTTAGGAGTCCATCCACTAATCCAGAGTCTCCTGCTTTTGCTGCCGATTGTATAGCTGTATCTCCCGTACTAATAATACGTCCTAAAAGGATAATAGAGATAACACCTACAACGGCTCCTATTATGGTTATTATTTTTTTCATAATTCTAGATTTGATTGTGAGTGATTACTTCTTGTGTCTTACTAACATATCCATCAAAGTTATTGATGAATCTTCCATATCGTTAACGATGCTGTCAATCTTAGCGATGATGTAGTTGTAAAATATCTGAAGTATAATTGCCACTATCAAACCAAATACTGTCGTTAAAAGTGCTACTTTAATACCACCTGCAACAAGCGATGGCTGCATATCTCCCGCAGCTTCAATTTTATCAAAAGCTTGAATCATCCCGATTACCGTACCCATGAAACCAAGCATTGGCGCTAGTGCGATAAATAATGATATCCAAGACACATTCTTTTCTAACTGTCCCATTTGCACACCTCCGTAAGCAACTACAGCTTTTTCGGCATCTTCAAGACTATTATCAGCTCTGTCTAATCCTTGATAGAAAATAGATGCAACAGGTCCTTTTGTATTTCTACAAACCTCTTTAGCTGCCTCAAGACCTCCAGATTCGAGAGCGTCTTCTACATTCTGAGTTAACTTCTTTGTATTTGTTGTAGAAAGATTTAAATAGATAATTCTCTCGATAGCAATCGCTAATCCAAGGATTAAACATAAAAGTACGATTCCCATAAAGCCTGGTCCACCTTCAATAAAACGTTTCTTAAGTTCTTGATGGAAATTTAAATCTTCTTCAGCGTCTGCTGCTGCTCCATCATCCTGAGTTGAACTTGCAATCGTGCTAACAATAGTATTAGCGTTTGTTGTAGCGTTTGCTGTACCGAAAGCCATGACACAAGCGATGGCTATAATTGAAAATAATCTTTTCATTGTGATTGTTCTTAATTTTATTAGTTAAAGGTTAAAGATATAAAAAAATTGTAATTAAAAAATTAAATTTTATGCTGTATTAGCGGTATTTCTATTAATATCTTGCGGAATTATCTCGCATCTGTTTAAGGATCAATATTGTCTGCTAATTAACCAATATGATAAACTCCTACTAGACAGTTATAACTTAAGTTAGATTGAACTCGAAGATTTGGGTAATCTTTACATTATTTGGATTGACTCACTCTATTTGCCATCCTGATTAGTTGCGCTTGAAATGCAATTACTGCGCAATAATAATCAAACTAAAGGATTCACTCACTTCGTTCGTGCATCCCTTTTACAGCTTTTAGCAAATGCAACTTACAATTCTTCCAGAATTGACAACTTAAAAATTAGCACACTACGCTAAAGTAAACTTAGCTTCGTTACTAATTTTTAAGTTGAGCCAAAGTTGCGCTTGACAGCAGAGAGGAAGGGATTAGCTTCGCTTTTCCCTATTTCTCTTATTTGGCTTTTACAAGCATAAAACTAAAAGTATTTCCTTCGTCAATACTTCTGTCTTTATGAAACTTTAAAATAATTCTAACTAGTTAGCAAATTATAAAGTTTCATAAATCCAGCTGCAAGCAGTTTAGTTTCTTTTGCGCAGAGAGGAAGGGATTCGAACCCTCGATACGCTATTAACGTATACACGCTTTCCAAGCGTGCGCCTTAAGCCACTCGGCCACCTCTCTTAATAAAACCCAATTTTGAGAAGTTTTAACGACTTTCTCAAAAAACAAGTTGAATTAACCCCCTTGAATAAGAGGGGTAATTTTTATTATAGGCGTCGAAATAACAAAAAAAAGTTCAACCACTAAAACTTTGACTTGTTAATTTTAGGACATTTCTCCTCTTAAGGGTGTTTCGTAAATCTTTTTGAATTTCTCATCCTCTATTTTCAGACCCAACATGTACATTAATTTACAAATAGCGGCTTCAGTGGTTATATCCTTACCAGAGATGACACCAATTTTCTTAAGATGCGAACTTGTTTCATATTGCCCCATAATAACACTCCCTCCAGAGCATTGAGTTACATTTATTATATGTATGCCTTTTTTAATTGCTTTTTTCAAGACATCAATAAACCATTTCTCTGTAGTACAGTTTCCAGCTCCATAGGTTTCCAAGATAACTCCTTTAAGTCCTGACCTATTGAGCATACATTCTATGGTATTCTCATTAATTCCAGGAAACAGCTTAATGAGAACAATATTATCATCCATTTCCTTATGGACTCTAAGCTTCCTTCTCAAATTAGGCTTCCTAAGAGATTCTTCATTCACTTTTAAATGAACTCCTGATTCAGCCAAATCAATATAATTAGGAGAAGAAAAAGCTTCAAAATGCTCCGCATTAATTTTTGTTGTTCTATTTGCTCTATATAATTTATATTCAAAATACAAACCCACTTCTCTAATAACAGGCTTGTTGTTTTTTTGAAGTGATGCAACTTGAATGGAAGTAATTAAATTCTCCTTGGCATCTGTACGTAAATCACCAATTGGTAATTGTGACCCAGTGAATATAACTGGTTTTGACAAATCTTCGAGCATAAAACTCAGAGCAGATGCTGTGTAACTCATTGTGTCGCTCCCATGTAATACTACAAAGCCATCAAAAGACTGGTAATTAGTTTCAATAATTTCAACTATTTGAATCCAATAATCTGGATTCATATTTGAGGAATCAATGGGTTGACTAAATGATATGGTTTCTATATCACAATCCAACAACTTCAGTTCAGGAATTTTTACCAATAGATTGTCAAAATCAAAAGCTCTCAATGCTCCTGTTTCTGCATCTTTTATCATACCAATGGTTCCACCAGTATATATAAGGAGTATGTTTGGTTTAGATTGACCCATTTATATATTGAATATTTCTTTTGAATTCTGTGTAGTAATTTCGGCAATTTTTTCTTTTGAAAGCTGATATATATCTGATAGTTTTTCTAAAACATTAATAATGTATCCACTCTCATTTCGCTTACCTCTGTATGGAACAGGAGATAGGTATGGCGAATCTGTTTCCAACACAATATGCTTTAAATCTATTTGATTCAAAAATTGGTCAATCTTTCCATTCTTAAAAGTCACTACACCACCAATACCCAGTTTCATGTTGTACGAAATTGCTTTATGTGCTTGTTCCAAGGTTCCTGTAAAGCAATGAAAAATTCCGAAAAGATTATCATCTTTTTCTTCTTCTAAAAGTTCGAAAATTTCGTCAAAAGCTTCTCTACAATGAATAACAATGGGTAATTTGTATTTTTTTGCCAAATTGATTTGATGCCTGAATGCTTCTTGCTGAATTCCTAAAGTAGATTTATCCCAATACAAATCAATACCAATTTCACCAATTGCGCAAAACTGATGTGTTGCTAACATCTCTTCAACATGTTTTAATTCTTCTTCATAATTTTCCTTAACGGAAGTAGGATGTAAACCCATCATTAAATGCACCTTATCTGGATACGCTTCCTTTAAAGAAAACATACTCTTTGTGTATGAGGAATCTATAGCAGGAATAAAAAAACGTTGCACTCCTAAATCGATAGCTCGTTTTATCATCTCTGCCCTATCATCGTCAAAAGCTTCACTATATAAATGTGTATGTGTGTCTGTTATAATCATCATGCCAAAAATAATTGATTTGGTTAAGTTATCTTTGTCTTAAAGACAATAAAAAAGCTCCCGTTGCAAAAACGGGATTAGTTCAATTAACAATTTTGATTAATCTATATAGACGTATCAAAACTGAATTTCACTAAATGACAAATACTTTAGGAGATTATCTTACTGAACGCGGCTATAAAAAAATAAAACTCCGCTTAACAAAGACAAATCATTTTGAAATACGTGCGACAATTAACGGTGTAAAGGGTAGGTTTATTCTTGATACTGGCGCCTCAAGTTCTTGCATCGGCTTTGATGAAGCTGAACAATTTAACCTCATCACAAAAGCATCTGATATCATGGCTGCTGGCGCAGGCGCCACTAATATGGAAACAAGAATTAGCAACAAAAACTCATTAAAAATAGGGAGGTGGAAACATGACAAAGTGGTTCTTGTGCTATTCAACTTAACTCATGTCAATACAGCTCTAACAAATCATAATTCGCAGCCCGTTGATGGTATTATTGGCGCGGATATATTAAAAAAAGGAAAGGCGATTATAGACTATGAGAAGAAATACCTTTATCTGAATGAGTCGTCCTAAAAAAGGTTGACTGATTATTAGATAAAATTAGTATTATTATTAGAACCATCAAAAGCTAGCTTTTGATGGTTCTTTTTTGTCCATTTTTTAAGTTTTATGTTCTGTTGTTTATGTGCCTGATTTGGC